>JBDHHK010000216.1:0-11427 GCA_039589395.1 Gemmatimonadota bacterium | reverse complement strand
CGGGTTCATCACGTCGATGCTCTCGAGACCAACGGTGGCCGTGAATGCACTGAACAGTGCGAGAGCCGTGAGAGCGGCCGACCCGATGGCGAAGCCCTTGCCGATGGCGGCCGTAGTGTTGCCGACGGCGTCTAGCTTGTCTGTACGGGCGCGGACTTCCGGGCCCAGGCCGGCCATTTCGGAGATGCCGCCGGCATTGTCGGCGATCGGTCCGTAAGCGTCAACCGCAAGCTGAATGCCAGTGGTGGATAGCATGCCGAGCGCCGCGATTGCTATGCCGGAGCGCGATGACCGGCCAGGCGGTGCTTCTCATGCCGAGCGCCAAACCGGCGATGATGTTTGTGGCCGCACCGGTCTCCGATGCTTTCGAAACGCCCTGCGCGGGCTTGCGATTCTCTGCCGTGTAGTACTCGGTGATCAACCCAATGGCGGTACCACCGGCGAGACCCGCGATCGTGGCCCAGAACACCCCCAGGGCCGTGTACTCGGTCCCGCCCACCGTCCATGACGCGGGAAGGATGATCCTGATGACGAAGAACGAAACAACCAGCATCAGGATGGCGGCGCCGAACGTCCCGATGTTGAGAGCAGCCTGGGGGTTGCCACCCTCCGATGTCCGCACGAAGAAGGTCCCTGCGATTGACACGACGATTCCGATGGCGGCAAGAATGAGCGGCAGGAACACCGCACTCAACCCGCCAAAGTTATCGATGCCGTTCAAAGCGGGAATGAAGATCGCGCCGAGGATCATGGACCCGATGATGGATCCGATGTACGACTCGAACAGGTCTGCCCCCATGCCGGCCACGTCGCCCACGTTGTCGCCCACGTTGTCGGCGATCACGGCCGGGTTCCGCGGGTCGTCTTCGGGGATACCGGCCTCGATCTTACCTACCAGGTCGGCGCCGACGTCGGCGGCTTTCGTGTAGATACCGCCGCCCACACGGGCGAACAGCGCGATTGAGGACGCACCGAGTGAGAATCCGGTCAGCACCTGAAGCAGGCGGGGCCAGTCCCAACCCACGTCTCCAATGAAGAGGGCTTCGTAAACGATCAGCAGCACACTGAGGCCAACCACGGCGAGTCCCACCACGGACATGCCCATCACAGCACCGCCCGAGAAAGCTATGGCAAGGGCGCCGTTCAGGCCCACACGCGCTTTGCTGGTCGTGCGTACGTTGGCCTTCGTGGCGACCTTCATGCCGAAGAAACCGGCCAGGCCCGAGCAAACAGCACCGCAGACGAAGGAGACACCGATAAGCCAGTGGCTCGTCTCCTGCGCCGCATTTCCGATTGCCAAGAGCAGGCCAACGATAAGGACGAAGATTGCCAGCACCCTGTACTCTCTCGAC
Source organism: Gemmatimonadota bacterium (assembly GCA_039589395.1). Classification (GTDB taxonomy): domain Bacteria; phylum Gemmatimonadota; class Gemmatimonadetes; order Gemmatimonadales; family GWC2-71-9; genus JBDGYW01. Next base: position 10,075 of record JBDHHK010000216.1, on the reverse strand, counting down.
AGGAAGGCCATGGCACCTTCGTGAATGTGGCCGGCGATTTCCTGCATGAGGTCGGTGCCGGCGTCCTGCTTGCCGATCCATGAGGATTTCCACAGCGCGAACAGCAGAGCGAGGACGCCCGCCGCCGGGATGAGGTAAAACCAACTCTCCATATCTAGTTCCTTTCAAGACGCCACAGTGTGGATGTCGAGTACAGAAAAGGGAACCCTCGTTCCCCTTTACGAGAAACGCGAGCTCCCGAGTGTGCCAGCAGTAGCCAACACCCGCATTTAGTAAAGCCTACCCCAGTTGCCGGGTATACCTCTCACGAGAGATTGGTATGCTCGGAATCAGGAGGATTTACCTACACGGGAGCCGGCAAGAATATATCGCCGGGTACAGGTCAAGCAAAGGACCTGGCCGTGCGGCAGTTCTATCCGAGCTTTTCGAGAATCTGAGCCACGACGTCGTCCGGCGAACCGGCGCCGTTTACCTTCACGAGCACACCCTTATTCTCGTAATAACCCACGATTGGCATTGTCTCAGCACGGTAAATGGCGAGTCGCTCTTTGATGGCTTCCGGCTTGTCATCGTCACGCTGGTAAAGCTCTCCACCGCATTTGTCGCACACGCCCTCAACCTGCGGCGGAACGAACATCAGGTGGAAGATCGTACCGCACTCACGGCACTGGCGGCGACCCGAGAGCCGCTCGAGAGAAACCTCTTCCGGCACGTCCAGCAGCACGGCCGTATTGATCGTGGTTATCTCGGATAGGGCCTCTGCCTGTTTCAGATTGCGCGGGAACCCGTCGAGCATATAACCGTCCACACAGTCGTCGCGTGCAATTCGCTCGTTTACCATACCGCAGGTCACGTCGTCGGGAACCAACTCCCCGCGGTTCATGTACTCCTGCGCCTTCTTTCCGAACTCGGTGCCCTCTTTCAAGGCCTCGCGGAACATGTCACCCGTGGAAATATGGGGAACACCGTACTTGTCTTTGATCTTTCCGATGACGGTTCCCTTACCTGAGCCCTGCGGGCCCAGAAATACGAAGTTCCTTGCCATTTACATCTCCTCCGAATCACGTCTTCGGTGATTCTTTCTCCTTTGCAGCAACAACCCGAATGGTCGTCTACTGAACCGCCACAGTCACCGAATCGGCCAGATCTTCCATCTGCTTCAGATACTTGGCTCGATCCGGAGAGTCTTCACTCGAATAATTGAAGTTCTTGAACAGACCGGTGAGTCGCAGGAAGTAGTCCCGCACCTCTTCCTTGTCCTCGAACTTGTATTCGCGCGTCACCAAATCGTACAGGAATTCGAAGCAGTGCTTCTGCCTATCCAGCGGCGCGCTCGCATCCACGTCGTCAAATGCATCCTGCTGCAGGTAGACCATGTCGACGAGAAGCGCCTTTTGGTGGATGACGTAGTCGGGTATCGTGATACCCTCTTCACCTGTCACCTGCATCATCTGCTGAATCGAATCGCCCCGATGCAGCAATTCAGTCATCTCGTCAACCCGATCGGTCCATCCCTTGGAAACCTCCGTGTCGAACCAGTCGGCCAACTGCTCGCGATACCTGGACCACGACCTCAACGGGTCAACCGCAGGATAGAAGCGCTTGTAGGCTCGATCTGCACTAAGTCCGAGGAATGACCTCACCGTAGCCAAGGTTGATTGCGTGACCGGCTCCTCGAAGTTACCGCCCGCGGGCGACACCGTGCCGATCATGGTTAGGGCACCGACACTACCATCGTTTGTTTTGATGAGTCCCGCTCGCTCATACACACTCTTGATGGAGGAGTCGAGATACGCGGGGAATGCCTCCTCGCCCGGGATCTCCTCCATCCGCCCGGAAGTCTCACGCATCGCCTGAGCCCACCTAGATGTAGAGTCTGCTAGCAGCAGAGTGTCATACCCCATCTGGCGATAGTACTCACCCAGGGTAATGCCCATGTAGATGGAGGCTTCACGAGCGGCCACAGGCATCGAAGACGTGTTGCAGATGATGATGGTGCGATCCATGAGAGGACCGCCCGTTTTCGGATCTGTGAGGTGTGGGAACTCGGTGATTGTCTCGACCACCTCGCCAGCCCGTTCACCACACGCCACCACGATTACGATGTCCACCGAGGAGTAGCGCGAGATGAGATTCTGCAATACGGTCTTCCCTGCCCCAAACGGCCCGGGAATGCATGCCGTCCCACCGCGAGCGATCGGGAAGAAGGTGTCGATGAGTCGTTGTGTCGTCACCATGAGTTCGGATGGGTACAGCCGTTCGCTGCTGCGGCGCGCAAGCAGGTATTCCGGGAGTGCCTTTCGCACGGGCCACCGCTGAACCATGGTCAACTCTCGCTCGCGGCCACGCTCGTCCCTGATCCGCGCAATCGGCGTGTTCACGGTGAAATCGCCCTGCTGGATCCAATCAACGTCTACGTAGCCAGGCTCCGCGAACGGCACCATGATCTTGTGAGTGTAGCGGCCTTCCTGGACAGTGGCGAGTACATCGCCCGCCTTGAGTTTGGCACCGGTTCTCACCTTGGGAGTGAGACTCCACTTCGTCTTCGGATCGAGGGCATCGACATCGATTCCGCGAGGCAGGAAGAAGCCGTGCTCCTGCGCCACAGTCTCCAACGGGGCCTGAAGGCCGTCGTACACCTGTCCCAAAAGCCCCGGTCCGAGCGCGGCTGACAACATCCTGCCAGTCTGTTCGACGGGATCCCCAACGGCGACACCTTTCGTTTCCTCGAAAACCTGAGCTTCGGCGGTGTTGCCGCGCACCCTGAGTACCTCAGCCCGGAGCCTCTGGTCGGTGCCGCGGGGACAAATCAGAACCACCTCGTTCTTCATCAGAACGGCTTCAGCATCCGAGGTATCCTCGACCTCGATCGTCACTAGGCCTTCTTGAACGGCAACGACTCTACAGTTGAAACGTTGCCTGGATTCACTTTCCATAACTAACTCCCACGTAACTGCTTTATCACCCGGTTGTCGCAAAGAGATCGGCGTATTCGCCCATTCCCTCGCCCACGAGTAGATCAAACCGCTCTTGCGCTCGCTCTTTGTCGTATCTTGTCCAGCGAGCGATGATATCCCACATCAGGACATACAGTGCCACGGATTCGAAATCGAAATTGTGGAAATCACGAACCCGTGCTAGTTCTCTGTAAACCGTTCCGAGAAGCGCTCGTTCCATGGCGAGCGCGTCACGTTGCTCGATCAACTGCTGAAACCGCACGACGTACGGCACCGCGTGCGCCAGCCCGAAATCGGGGCGAGTCCAGTTTTGCTCGATGTGCCATACCCAGCGGCCGTATCCCCAGCGTTCGCTTGTCTTGGCCGGAGAGCTTCCAGCCACGCGACGCCTGAGCGCGGCCACGATCGTGCGGAGCTCCATCCGCCAGGTCGCAACCTGCCTGAGCCGATCGCTGCGGATACCAGGAATGACCCGCTCGGCGCGTTCGATGGCCTCGCGGTCACTGGTATCAAGAGACAGCCGCGCGAAACGCATCAGGTCCTCGATTGCAGTCAGTTCCCGGCGGTCTTCATCAGCGAGCATGTCGAGACGACCCTCGAGCCGCTCGCGTGACATCGGAGGTTTGTTGGCGGCGAATAACGGCGGCAAGTACGGTAGACTCGCCACCAGCATGTAGTACCGAGCGGGACTAGCCATCTACAGTCCCTACTGGCCTATCATCCCTGTCAGCACTGCTCGGAACCGGGGCTGCAAATGCTTGAGGAGCAACTCGGCGATCGCCTCATCGGTGAGATCGATCTCCAGGTCGTCTTCCAGGAGGCGGACGCGTATGCCTCGTCCTCCGTCTTCCATCGTCTTGACGACAACTCCCTCTCGCCATGCGGCGCTCGCGATCGCTTTTGCGTATTCGCTGAGCTTACCCTCGAGTTCATCGGGCCTGTCGCGAAGTTCCTTGATCCCGATAACCTCACTCGGGAGGTATACTTCGATCTCCTCGGCCTCATCGACTCCGGCCTCATCTCTCACGCGCTTTGTGACCTCGATGATCAGCTGGCGGAGAAACTCGGGATCCTCGAGTTCAGTCGAAGCGAGCCGCTTCACTCTCTCCTCGAAATAGGTCGTCACCGTCTCGCGCATCCGCAGCACGGAATCGCGACCCGCAATCCGCAGCGCATCTTCACCGGCCTTCTGCAGCCGATCGGTTTCTTGGCGGGCATTTTCCACTAGCGAATCAGCCTGCTCCCGCGCTTCTTGGATTATGCGAGCAGCTTCTTGTTCCGCCTTGGAGATGATCTGATCGCGAGCCGTGTTGCCTGCGTCAACGCCCTGTTGGCGCAGTCGCTGGATCAAGGCCTCTACACCAGACGAGGCGCCCTCCGGTCTTGCCGCGCTCGCTTCAATACCTTCAATGCCAGTCATGGTACTGCTCTCCTCCTATGCGGCAATGCCGCCGGCAAGCACGAGGGCGAATACGAAAACGAATACCGCAAAACCCTCTACAATCGCCGCAGGGGCAATCGTGAGGCCGAACACCTCAGGCTTGTGCTTGGAAGTGCTAACGGCCGAGGCAATGGCCTTGCCCTGCGAACTCGCAGAGACGAGCAGGCCGATGCCCGCAAGGATGCCTATCGCCGCGAACGCCGGCGCGTTGGCAACTGTCACCGGTCCTTGGTTGTTCAGTGAAAACATCACGACGATGCCATAAATCGTCTGCGATGATGGTAGAGCCGACAAGCCTATGTAGCGGCCATACCCGCTCTCAACCTCCAACAACGCACCACAGGCCGCCTGCCCTGCAATCAGGCAACCATAGACGCTGCCGATCGCTCCCAGAACCAGTGGGCTGACGATCCCAGCCCAGCCTAGAATGAGAATCACGCTGTCCACGTTACTGTCTCCTTTTTTCGGAAGGCGTTGAACGGATATCCTTCCTCATTAATACCCCAATGGTAGAACTCAATCAGATTCAAGCGCAGGCCGTGCACCACTCCGCTCACAACTGCAAGCACCAGGTTGAGCGCGTGTCCAATAGCGATGATTGCAGCAGCAAGCAGCAGCCCTATGCCTGCGCCGGCACCCATCGCCTGGTTCGCCAGGTCGTTGAACGTGACTGCCAACGATGCACTGGCAAGACCGAGGGCAAACAAGCGTAGGTAACTGAGTACATCACCGAAGGCCGTGGTTATGCCGGCCACACCTTTGAGCCCATCGAGCAACCGAAACAGCAGGTTCAAAGGTCCCTTGAATGGTCTGTCACTGTTGAACAACAACACCATCAGCCCGCCGGTACCGATCATCCACGGCGCAGCCGCCTGCAGCTGTGCGGCCGATTCGCCGCCGAGAAATGTCATCCCACCGGCAACCATCACGACCCAACCAGCCGGTGCCAGCGCCATCGATGTAGCACGACGATTCCAAGCGACCATGACATTTGCGAGCACGACGTGCAAACCACCTATGCCAATGGCGAGACTCATCATACTGTCGAAGTCGTTGATGTCGAGCACCTGGAGCCGCCCCAAAATCGTTCCCTCTGGAGGCGTCACCCCAAAGTAGCTCCCCACCAACACGCCGTACACGACAGACGAAGTAACGACCGCTCCAGCCAATTTCCTGAGTCGCAGCCCGTCCTTAGACCGCCCCATCTTCTTCCACAAGAACGCGACGAGAAGTACCAGCACCGCTGCATAACCCGCATCGGACAGGATCATCCCGAAGAACAGTGCGAACGAGACGAACACGATTGCGGAAGGATCCCAATCGTGGTAACCCGGTAGTTGGAAGAATGCCAGAATATCTTCGCCCGCGGCAATGTTCTGCTGGTTTTTCAGAAGCACCGGTGGAGAATCGGACGGTGTGGGTTCTTCTATCGTGCAGGCTAGGCCACTGGCTTCGGCGTATGATACCACTCCGTCGGAGACCTCGACGGGAACCCATCCTTGAATCGCAAAAACTTTGTCAGAGTCTAGAGTCTGCGTTGCCGCGAACCGCAATGCCGCGTCGTCTTCCGCCTCAGCCAGAGTCTCCAACGCTCGGAGAGGATATCCTCCTCTTCCCCAACTCGAGCCTCCTCTTCACGGCGCAGTTCGGCAAGAGATTGAACGCCCAGGTCAACACCCGAGACCGGCATCGCTTCTTCAGGTGGTTCGTCCTCGGAAATCACAACGACGTATGCGTTTCTGTGGTCACGGTTGACCACTTGCCAAGTCAGATCACCTGCTTCCACATCGCGCATTTCGCTGAGCGGCACAACGTAAAACCAGAGACCCAACCCGCCCAGCTCGTTTTCGTTGGGCATCTTGAAGTTGCCCCATGGCGTCTTGGCGCGAATGAGAGCACGTAGCTCGTCGAGGTTCTCCCGCGCCGCCCTCAACCGCTCACGATTCCAGAGAGCCTTCTCGACTATGGCCGGGAGGTCGAAGTCCTCGTCTATCGTCACGGCCTGTCGCTTCATAGGACTGTCAAGCAGGTAACGCACGGCTTCGTGCGTGTCCTTGGGATACTGCGGGAGAATGTCCTCGGGCCGGTCCGGCTCGGGTCGCAGTGTCACTAGATGCAAGCAGCCCAGTTTCTGCAGCCGCGTGAGGATCTTCTCTTTCTCGACGGTCAAGCCGAAGAGAGTGAGTTTCTTCAGAGGTACGATGCTCACGAGACCTCCGCCGCCGCCACCTGTTTCCCCTTGGCAATCTTGGCCTGTACTACAGAAATGCGTTCGGCATCCGAAAGAAATAGGCGAATCCGCTTGATGTTTCGACGCGTTTGCGGAATCAACACCTTTTCGAAGAGGTTCACGCGCTGCGTGATCTTCCTAGCTGCGACCTCCAATAGCTCGAATCGCCTGCGGGCCACCTGAATCCGAATCTTGAGCTCGAGCACCTCTTTGAGGCGCAGTGCAACGGTGTCAACCCAGTGTGGTCTCACCAGGTATCCGTACGGCCGAGTCGCAGTCTCGAACGATTGGAGAACCGGTAAATATGCGCCGACCACGTTCTCTTCAGTAAGCCGAACATCCGTGACCTGTACCAGTTTGGTGAGGTCAACCAATTCGTTGGAGACCATGGGAAGCTGTGCGGCCACCGTGTCCTCGAGGTCCACGAGTTCAGCCTGAGTAGACTTGAGCTCGGCCGCAGCCTTCGCGCGCTCCATGAGGAGCTGCTTCCGCTTCAGGTCGAGCGTGGGCAGAAACCGCTCGAACGTCTTGAGCTTCAGATTCTCCTTGTGGAGTGAAGTCTTGTTGAGAGCCAGCGTCGCCATTTGGTCAGGCGCTCTTGACCTGGACCGGCTCGCGCGAGAAGTACTTCTCGACCAAGCTCTCCTTCATCAGGAGTTCGTGTGGCTCGAAACACTCCGCGAGCGTCTGCCAACAGAGGTTCAGCGCATCCTCGAGCGGCAGCGACACCTCGATCTTCATGAACCGATCGCGGAACAGCTTCCCGAACTTCAAGAGTTTGTGATCGAAGGGTGAGAGCTCGAACGCCATCGCCTGTTTCTGTTCGGCATCCCGCGCTTCCGAATAGAAGCGGATCATCGTGTTCATGATCTGGCCGTGGTCTTCACGTGTGACCTTACCAATGACGTGCTGCTTGAGACGCGAAAGCGAACCGAAGGGATCGAGCATGCCATCGTGCATGTAGAACTGACCTTCCGTGATGTACCCCGTATTATCGGGAACGGGGTGCGTCACGTCGTTGCCCGGCATCGTCGTAGCGGTGAGGACCGTCACCGAACCAGCTCCGTGGAAGTCGCACGCTTTCTCGTACCGCCGGGCGAGCTGAGAGTAGAGGTCGCCCATGTAACCACGAACGGCGGGGATCTGCTCCATCGATATGCCAATTTCTTTGAGCGCATCGGCGTAAGCCGTCATGTCGGTGAGCAAGACTAGGACGCGCTTGCCCCGTTCCACAGCGAAGCGCTCGGCGACCGCCATCGCCATATCGAGCACCAGGAGTCGCTCGACGATTGGATCCGAGGCAAGGTTAACAAACATTGCTGTGCGGGTAAACACGCCGGCCTTCTCAAACGCCGATCGGAAAAAGTGGTAATCGTCGAAAATGAGCCCCAGGCCGCCAAAGATCACGACATCCGCGTCAGCCTGAATTCCCACACGCGCGAGGAACGGGTTGAAGGGCTCACCGCTCACTGAGAAGATCGGAATCTTCTGGCTCTCTACGAGACAGTTGAAGACGTCGATCATCGGCACATCAGTGCGGATCATCTTGGAAGCAAGTACCCGACGCATCGGGTTCACCGTGGGGCTGGATATGTCGACCTTCGGCTCGTGAGAGAGATCGGGCCCGCCATCGATCGGCTTGCCGTCGCCACCGAAAATCCTTCCCAACACGTTGCGCGAGAACGTGGCCTTCATCGGATGGCCGAGGAATCGAGTCGTGGCTGAAGTCGAAATCCCTTTGGTACCGGAAAAGACTTGGAGAGAGACCTTGTTCCGGTCCATGTTGATGACCTGTGCCAGCGACTTGTCGCTGCCTTCCGCTTCGATCACCGCGAGATCACCCAAACGAACTGCGGCCCGTCTCTCGGAACGCGACTCCGGAACGGAGACCTTTATAACATCACCCACGATCTCCAGAACTTCGGAGTACGTGACTAGCGACTGACTCATCGCATTGTCCCCCTGATACCGTTCTATGTTCGAGCCTGCCGAGGGAGGCTCAGAACAGAACGAATGATTTCGAAAATCGCCTGAATTTTTTGCTTTTTCGGGCGTAATCCAATACCAACAGCCCCCAAAACTCCCAGCGAAACTCCGCGTTTGCCTCTGGACTCCGACGCACGCGTCGTCACTTCTGTTGGCAATGGGGGCACTGGATTGTGACACCGAACGTAAACGGTCAGAAGGGGTTACACAACGGGTACCGCAGCCACGGCAGAAAACCGCCTAGAAATCACCAGATTCGCCCGAATCCGGCACTCCTTTTGAGGCCCTCGAGGAGAGGTGCTATCGGGCCTCAGGACGTTCTGGAGGTCGCTCCTAATCTAGAACAAAACACCCTCAGAAGAGGCGAACTCCAACGGGTCGACACAGACCTCAGGCGCCGCAAACTGCCTGCGGATGGCTGAGAGGCCATCGGTCACCAACTCACGCACTTCTCTCTGATCCTCTGGAGAGGACGCGACGATCAGCCGTTCGTTGTCCAACAACCGCAGCTCGAACGTGATGTCGTTGCCGACCGTTATGAAGTGAGTTGTGCCGATTTTGTTCACGGAGGCATCAGGACGTTCCCGGAGTTGCGCCAAAAGACCCTCGTGCAGAGTCGTTGCCACAAACTTCGATAGCAACCGAGACTCCATGAAACGCTGCTGGCCAACGCTGACTGCCGTGGCTTCTACGTCGTAACCCTTCGCAACAGCCGCCTGTCCGAGGACACCAGGGGTCGTCGTTGAAAACAGCTTCACCAGCAACGGAGGCGCTATGACTGTGGTCACCAGGGTCATCATGATGCTGACCCCAAACATCTCGTGGTTGATCACTCCTTGTGCGAGCCCCACGCCAGCAACAATTAGCGCGACCTCACCGCGCGGCAGCATGCCGATGCCGACCCGCATCGCGCCGAGCATGTTGAACTTCACGAGGAGCGTCGGTGCACCGCATCCCACCACTTTTGCGACGATTGCAACCAGGCTGAACAACGCGCCAAAGGTCAACGCATGACGCATGGCGCCGAAATCCACCAGCATTCCCATCGTGCAGAAAAAGACGGGGACCAACAGGCTGGCGGTTCCACTCAGGGCTCTTTCCAGCTCGTGAGCGAAGTTCTTCTCCTTGGCAAATCCAAGGCCCATTGAATAGGCACCGATGATCATGGCGAGGTGCCCAATCGCCTCCATGAGTCCGCTCAGAAGCAGAGCAAGAGCGAGTGCGCAGCCCGCAACTACACCGGGGCCCTTGAACTTCTCGAGCACCGAGCGAATGGGTTTCGCCAGCGCAATCGCCGCCCCAGTACCGACCAGCCAGAAGCCAACCGCAGAAGCCGCTATCTTTCCGATCTCACCCCATTCCACGCCCCCGGTGGCAGCACCGTGGTCACCACCGCCGCCCATGGTGGCCATTGCAACGACGATCGCCAGAACGAGAATGCCGAGCACGTCATCGATCACG
>JBDHHK010000215.1:0-13429 GCA_039589395.1 Gemmatimonadota bacterium | reverse complement strand
CGTTCCAACGAAGCCACCAACTCGTCGGCAGAGAACTGACTCATGCGGAGACAAACTTCGCGAAGAAGGACTGTGCCCATTCACCGGAGCCTTGACAAATGCGGCCTCATAGAAGGAGTTGATGAGGCCGAAGGGGTAGGAGCGGTAGTCGACACGATCAGCCTCGCCTCCTCGACCTGCTCGATCGCACGAGCCACTCCAAAGTCAGCCACAGCTGGGTGTTTCGCTTCAAGCAGGACATTCTCAGGCTTGATGTCTCGGTGAATGACGTTGTGATCGTGAGCGAAGCTGAGGGTGTCGGCCACCTCACTTGCGATCTTCAAGGCATGATCTATCGGAAGCTGCTTTTCGCGGTCCGGTCGATCCCTGAGTGATTCTCCCTCCACGTAGGGCATCACATAAAACAGGAATCCGTCGGCTTCGCCCGAGTCGTGCAGAGGAAGAATGCGTGGATGATTGAGATTTGCGACGATCTTTATCTCACGGAGGAAACGATCGGCACCAATGGATGCAGTAAGTTCGGGGCGGAGAACCTTGACCGCCACCCGCTGTTCGTGCTTGTGTCCCGAGCGACATAAACCGTCGCCATCCCACCACTGCCTATCTCCCGCTCGATGGTGTAGCGGCCTTCCAGTGCAGTCCTCAGTCGGTCCAATGTATCAGCCACGGGCTGCGTCTTCGGTACCGAATTCTATGGCTATGAATACACGTGTTTACCGAAGACGTCCAGAGTGGACGGGTGATTGCGACAGGGGTGTAATGTTTTCGGTCCCGGTGTCATTTGGCACACTATTGGCACACAAGCATAAAAAATGAGCGGGCAGTCGCTAACGCGAATGCATAGCACTGCGAGCATCGCCGTAGGCGAGCGCATCTCCAGCCACGACCCCCTGTTGCGAAGCAGTCGCGATTGCGGCCGCGGAGCACTTCGAGGACGGCCGGAGGCCGCCGCAGAATCACCCCATCGGGACAGAAACCTGGTCAGATACGACAAAGAGTAGCATTCACGCGGTATATTGGGCATCGGTGTCGTATTGGAGAGCGGTTCATCCGGCCGTACGTAGTAAGAAACTCACAATAAGGCTCACAACACGGAAACCAGCCTGCCCACGCGATTCGCGCAGCCAAGCTCGCCGGATGAGGGATTGGCGACTGACAGGTGCTAGGCTCTAGACTTCTGCCTTCTTCTTTCTGCGCCACCCCCGCTCCCGAGCGACGCGTTCCGCCAAGAAGACCTTGAGCAACGACTGATAGGGAACGTCACGCTCGTTGGCCAAGGCCTTAAGCTCCTCGAGCAGGGACTCGGGCAGGCGCAGCGAGATCGTCGTGGTCGAGGGCTTTAGTGCGGGGAAGGAACCCGGTACCGCCCGCTCCCAGTCAAAGTAGTCCACCACCTCGTGCTCTGCCCAGAACTCCCGCTCCGCTTCCTCGGACCGAAAGCGCGGCAACCGCTTCTGCGCCGTTGGCTTCTTCTTACGTGCGCTCATAGAGCCTCCGCTCGCGCCTACTCATGTCCCGCACCGAGATTACACGGATCAACGCTTCCCGAATCGTGAACACCACGGTCAGCCGCCGGCCTGCCGCGGTCTGCCCAAGCGCAGCATACCGAGCCTCGCGCCGAGAATGCGCTGTATCGCGGGCAAGCAGGAGCGGGCGCTGAAAGAAGACCTGTTCACACTCGCCCTGCCTGACCTGATGCCGCTCCCAGTTCTTGTCCGCATTACCTGCATCCCACTCGAAACCGGTGCAGGCAGCGAGTTCATCAGGGAAGTCAGACATATGTATGTATATGGTGGTAATATACCGGTGTCAAGCCGCCAGCAAGTATTGTCAACTTGAGCGAGATGCACGCAAAAATGGACGATCTTTAAGACAGGAGCGCCCCATGTACGGTCGTTTTCTGCCAAAACGATACGTCAAGAAGGGCAAGAATCAGCTCAAGTTGACAACAACCTCAAGAGGCCTCCGCTTACCAATCTGAGGGGCGGCGGGCGTGGACTCGACGCTTGCGCTATATTCTCGCCAATTCAGTTGAAATCCCGAAAAACCGGACCCTGCATAGAGAGAGGGCGTGATGAGGAAGACCGCAACCGGATCGTGTGGAGTTTCTGTCGCATTCTTGTTGGTCGTTACGATGTCGTGTGGTGGCGACGCCGCTTTCGAAGCGGCGCTAGAGACCATTACGGCCGACGATCTTCTGCCTGATGTGTTGACCCTTTCCTCGGATGAGTTCGAAGGCCGAGCGCCGTCATCTCCCGGCGAACTTAAGACGATCGAGTTCCTGAAAGGTGAGTTCGAAGAATTGGGTCTGGAGCCAGGTAACGGTGATAGCTACTTCCAGGAAGTGCCGTTAGTACGAATCACAGCCGATCCGGGCGCGCGCATGGTCGTGAGTGGGCGGGGCGCACGAAGCAGCTTCGACTATGGCGATGATCTCATCGCGTGGACCAAGCGAGTGACGCAGAGAGCTGCTGTCGAAGGATCGGAGTTGGTCTTCGTCGGATACGGCATCGTGGCTCCGGAGTATGGCTGGGACGATTACGAAGACCTGGACGTCACCGGCAAGACCGTGGTCGTGCTAGTGAACGATCCTGGATTTGCAACGCAAGACGCTTCGTTGTTCAATGGCAATGCGATGACCTACTATGGGCGATGGACCTACAAGTACGAGGAAGCGGCTCGTCAAGGAGCGGCTGCTGCGTTCGTCGTGCATGAGACGGATCCGGCTGCTTATCCCTGGACGGTGGTGCAGGGGACTTGGTCGGGTCCGCAGTTTGGCTTGGAAGCCGAAGACGATATGTCGCGTTTGTCAGTTGAGGGTTGGTGGACCGTCGCTGCAACACGCCAGGTGTTTGAGCAGGCAGGTTTCGACTATGACTCGCTCAAGTCATTGGCTGAGCGACCGGGTTTCAAGGCGGTGCCACTGGGTTTGGCTGCGTCACTAGCAATCGAGAACGACGTGGAGCGCTCGGTGTCGAACAATGTCATCGGGGTAATCCCGGGCACCGATCGAGCTGATGAGTACGTCGTATACATGGCGCACTGGGACCACTTCGGACTCGACCCCAATCTAGAAGGCGATCAGATCTATAACGGTGCAAACGACAACGCGACCGGCGTGTCCGCGTTGATTGAATTGGCGGAGGCGTTTCTCTCTTTGGACGACCGTCCCGCCCGCTCCATCATGTTCATTGGCGTGACCGCAGAAGAGTTCGGGCTGTTGGGCTCGGCGTACTACGCTCAGAACCCGACTGTTCCGCTCGACAAGACCGTTGCAGCCATCAACATCGACGGACTCAACATATTGGGGCCGATGAACGACATCAGTGTGATTGGCTACGGCAACTCCGAGTTGGACGGCTACCTTGAGCGGGCCGCAGCCACGCAAGACAGGATGGTGAGACCCGATACTGAACCTGAGAAGGGATACTACTACCGGTCGGATCACTTCAACTTCGCTAAGGTGGGCGTGCCCGCTCTCTTCCCGGACGCCGGACTAGATCACGTAGTGCACGGCGAGGAGTGGACCGAACAGAAGCGAGCTGAATACCTGGCTCAGCACTACCACAAGGTGTCGGATGAATACCGATCGGACTGGGACCTCAGCGGTGCGATCGACGACGTGCGTTTGTACTTCGAGGTGGGCTATCAACTTGCCAGCGACTCGCAGTTCCCCAACTGGCATGAGGGAACCGAGTTCAAGGCGGTGAGAGACGCGATGATGGTAGGACGGTAGGGCGGGAGGGATGTCCCCCACAAGGCGTAAGCGGTTGCGCGGCCGCCTCCAGATCACTGGACCGCCCGCTCACCCAACGCCACTTTGGGCGGGCCGATTGAAACACCTAGCGTGAGGGCACAATCTTCCCATTTAATCCGCGTTTCCAATCTGAGGAAAGGAGAGGTCTATGAAAAAGGCAGTTGTCGTTTTGTCTATTGCTGGCCTAGTCGTTGGTGCCGATGTCGGTCGGGCCCAATCCGTGGCAGAGCAATCGAATACGGCGAAAGAGGTAGAGAGAACAATCCTCGAGAATTATGAATACTCTAACACGACTCTAAGAAGCCGGCCCGAGGATTATTCACGAGAGGGAGCTCTGGAGTTTTGGTCCAATGCCGGCATGTTGAACGAAGTCGGTCCCGACGGCGGTCAGCCATCTCGCTACGAGATCCGGAGCCTGACTCCCAAGCACATCAAAGTCCTCACCCTTCTGGAGGGACAAGCTGCGGTGGCTCATTACTACTCGGAGGGGGCCCTCCAACCCGAGGGCTCCCCGGCAACGCCGCACTACCTGACCAGAGTTACTCAGGTCTTCGTAAAGGAAGACGGTGAGTGGAAGGTTCGATCAACGCACTGGTCACCACTCGAAGGGGGCGGAGGAACGAGTCAGGCAGCCGAGGCGAAGCCTGAGAATTGAGAGAATCGTTCAGCTACGGAGTAGCGGCCCTCACAGTGTAGATATTGTCTTTGTGCTCGGTGCATAAATCCGACCACGGGTTAACGTCGGGGTGTCGCTCGTATAAACGTGAGTTCATCTCAGAGAGTGCACTGAAGAACGCCGCCTTGTCCACCGCTCTTGTGTAGTAGACCACGTTCCATTCGTCGGCAAAGTCATGTGCGAGCATGCCAAAGCTCAGCAGCTTGCCTTCATCAATTAGTTCCTGTGCGATAGGAACCTGCAGGGAATCGGCGACCTGCGCAAGGACGCCAACTTTGTCCCATTGGCACTTCCACATCTCCAGAACGAGGGTTTCGCGCTGCGAATCTTGTGCGTGGGAGACGGTGGGGGCGAAAAGGCAGATGAGGATGAGGAAGAGGATACGACGGTTCATTTGGCGTCCTCCGATGTTTGGGAAAGTCAGTGTCGCAATTCTATAACTCCCTGCTCGTTATTTGGGCGGGCAAGGCATCAGACTAGTAGGGACACGTGCCTACGTCAACAGACGTTTCGCGCCATCTTAGGGCCCCTGGACGTGGCCGTGACCTCCAAAACAACAAGCCCCTTCCGCTCGAAGGGCAGAAGAGGCTGTTTTTTGAGACTTTATGGCTAGACCATCTCGGCCTTCGCCAGAGAACTCGCCCAACGCGCACATCGTCGCACATCGTCGCACATCGTCGCGCCAATAACTAATGAATGAGCAAGAGCTCTTGTTGCGGTGGAGATAAATACTCGACTCCACTTGCAGTGGCAATCACTTGCTCATGGTTCCAAAACGCCAAGTATTGGTCTTCGCCTTCGTCAGCAGGCGACGGCATATAGAAAAAGTACTCTATAACGAAGTGGTGAGTGGACGGCAGCGGCACGTCGAAAGTCCAATCCGGGCCATAAGAACCCATTCGGGGGGCTTTGGTCTCGAACCTCCTCTCTCGTGCTCCCTTTCCCACACCGTGCATGCCGAACGTAACCACGGTATTCTCGGGGTCGAAGCCTTCAGTATAGACATGAGAGCCGTTGTCCCAGCAGTCTTCCTCGGAGTCTTGCCACTCGCCGAGCACCGGTTTCAGGAAGCAGAGGGTCTCGAAAAGGTTTGGGTGAACCGCACGTAATTGCGGATCTCTGACAATGATGCCTACGTCTTCGAGTTTCTGCTTGAGGCTTTTCATTATTTCCCGTGGGGTAAGGCCCGGGCGGATGGTCTCCGCCACGATCTTATCGATCGTCAGTTTTTCCGCCCATAGCGTCTGTATGTCGGCGGGTGGTTCAGTCTCTCCATCACGGAGCACATAGGCAAACAGTCCCTGGCTCGGTGCTGCAAGGATGTCACCTCTTTGAACCACCATGTCCTCCAGGCCTTCGATCCTTCCCCGTTGCGATAGTCCGGTGCGCATTCGGCGAAAGATGGTCATGCCCGACTCGAGAGTCGTGGTTACGCCCGGCACGATGTCGGCAAGAAGGCCCATTTTGAGTTCGAGATCGTCCGCGCGCATCTTCTTGAGCAGCTCGACTTCACTCGGCACCGGATTGATGTTGTAATCCATGATCAGATGTTCAGACGACACCAGCCTGTCGGCATATGTCTCACCGAGTTCTTCAGTCAGCAGGCGGTAGTCTACGTGCGAAATACCGTCATCTGTTCTAGCTACTCCGGCGGCGGTCGCCCACGGACCGAGATGATCTCGGTAATTGACTGCGATGCGTTCGGGGTTGCGCGCTTCAACGAAGGCTCCGAGGCCCTTGAATCGGTAGTCATATTCCGTCATCGGGCTCGACACGGGTTCGCCGTAAAGGACCGGCTCGCCGACTATGTCGTAGGCTCCGAGCGCTTCGATCGGATCCGTGTAGTCGGTGCGGTTCCTCTCACGCTGTGAAGGTGCCCAGCGACGCCCGATAATCGCCCGCTCGATCCGATCACCGCCACGGTCCGTGAAGATCGGGGATCGCGACTCGCATCACATGGATCCACATGTCGATGCCACGTGCCCGCATGGCCTGCGGCAGAATGATGTCAAACTTGTCCCGGCGGATCTGGTTGTTCTCTTCGATGTATTGCGAGGGTCGTGACCGCTCTTCCTGAGCCTCCACCGCGGTGTGAAGCTGGGCGAGAAAGCCGACCACGAGTAATATTGACAAAAGGCCCGAGTAAGTAGTCCGGACAGCTACCAGTCCGTTCAGTGTGTCTTTCATGCCTGCCTCCTCTACGGCGTGAGCTGCGCGGTCTGGGAAGTGCCGCCTCCACCAAGTAGTGCGGAGTAGTGGTCGCAACGGAGCTTCCATTCACCATCTTCCTTGACATAGACCGACGTGACCCTGACGCGATAGTTGCTCACGGCCGGGGACCCCTTCGGCTTCATCGAGCCTTCGGCATAGAAATTAGCTACCGCAGCTTGACCTTCGACCAGTGTGGTTACTGTGATGTACTTGGGTTGGATGTTGAAAGCGTCGTACTCCTCTACCCTGCCCGAAGCTGGTACTTCCTGCAAGAAACCGCCACTGGACCAGAACTCAGTTGTACCGTGTTGTGAATAGGCTCCAGGGCGAGTTTGTAAATGGGTACTCGTGTATTCATACCCGTCGATGATGAGACTAGTGATCTCCTGCTCTGTCTGTGACTGGGCAAAGGCCACGCTGGGAAAGACGACAAGTGCAGCTACAGCAGGGATGGCAAAGGCGTTTCTGAACATAAGCGGACTCCTGAGAGGGTTCACTTTCGACGCGAACTTTGGCACGGCCAACGGGCCAGCGACACCTAATCTTTCATGTCTGGAGTAGCCCCACAAACACAGGAAGTCAACTGGCGGTCAATTGCAGTTTGATATGAGTCAATTCGCAGGTGTGGCACTGCCCCTCCTGCGGGTTCATTGCTCTGCATCGGGTCGACAGAATGCGGAACAAGTTCACCCAGTTGTTCACACACCCTAGCTCAAACGAAAAACTCAACAACATAACTCGTTGTTAGGCTTTCACTTACAAGTCGGGACGGTGGGAGCCGCACTCCATTCTTTGAAGGAGCGGTCGCGCAACAACCGGTAGTTGGATGATCGCAGGTGATACCACCCTAGCCTGAAGAGGTTCTGCACCAGCCCATGAACCGACAAGAACCGCTGCGTTCGATAAATGGAAGTAGGATTCCGCTGACTACTCCACCTTCACAGCCAGCGTTGGGGCCACTCTATTTGCCTTCCAAGCAGGACGGCAACACGCAACGGGGCTACTCGTGCTGAAGCACGTTCACAGGATCCAATGCGGCGACTCGACAGGCCGGGACATAGCTAGCAAACAAACACACACCCACCACGAGTGCGGCCGTAGCACCGTAGGACAGAGGGTCCCACCGGTCAACTCCGAAAAGGAATGGTGATAGCAAAAGGCTCGTGGCAAATCCCGGTTTCATCGGGCTCCCCATTCATCCAAGACCAAGCCGTCCCAAAGCTGAGCGAACATGTCGCGCGCCCGCTGTAGAGCCAGAACACCAGCACGTTCCATTCGATAATAGCGTTTGGCCTTCCCACCGCGCTCTGGAGTCGGGTCGCCCACGGTCGAGGAGACAAAGCCCTTTTGCTCCATGCGATCGAGTGCGGAATAGACGGAACCGATCCCAACATCCCGCCCGGTACGATCCGCGATTTCCCGACGAATAGCCATTCCATACGCCTGATCTTTGAGACGCGCAATCGTCAGCAGGACTACCTGCTCGAATTCGCCCGGGAACTCCCTTGTGGTCATGACAACCTCATAAATTCGGCAATCTTGAAAATATCAACAGGACACACTACGGGGTGGTTATCGGTTTGTTTCAAGGGGCTGGCTGCGTCTCGAGTGGCTTTCGAAAGAAAAGTATGCCCGCATGGGCGTCGCGGCATAGCTATGTTAAAGCTTCATTCCCACCGCTTCCGAGATCTCTTGACAGCCCTGAGCAGTCCTAGAGGCACATTGCAGCGCGGTATCGCTCGCGCGTACTCGTCGTATTCGCGACCGAATGCGTCTCTACAGAACCGTTCCTCTGAGACAGCCTGTGCATACAGGAACACTGCACCAACAGCGGCCAGGATCATAGTCACTGGGTGCGGGTTGACGAGCGCGAGACCAAGCATTATGTGGGTGTAACCGACGTACTGGGGATGCCTCACTACGCTGTACAAGCCTACATGCACCATCCGTGTCGTCTCGTGAAACGGTCGGCCACTGATCGGCATGCCGTACCGACGGAGGTGGAAGAAGGGCAAGACAAAAAGCGGCACCGCGGTTGCCAGCACGATGAGCCCCAACAACGTGAGCCACCGATACCCTTCGACATCAAACACGGATGCGCTGATGAATACGCCGAGCGCGAATCCCGTAGCCACCATATCGGCGGCGTAGGGTCTCTTGTCAGATTTGCCGTTGCTCACGTCATGCATGAGGGTATTGTCAACTTAATGGTCGTCGGGTGAAGGCAACACCGGGGTGGCTGGATTTGCTCAGGCAGCCTTAGCCGCACTCCATTCTTTGAAGGATTGGTCACGTAGCAACCAGTAGTTCACCGATCGTAGGTGATGTCGTCCTTGCCTGAATAGGTTCTGGACCACCCCATGAACCGACAAGAACAGCTGCGCTTGGCCTGCTGATTTGAACCGTCGCATCAAACGTTCTAATTGTCTCGTTAGTTGATGTGATACCTCAGCGCGATTATTAGCATATCGTCCAGTGTCGTGGGCCACGGAAGGCATGACGCTCCTGTGCGCTTCCGCATAGCTCTTCAGCTTGTCCGTCACTAGATGCCACGGTTCGCTTCCCTGCCCCTTCAGGAGCTTGCGAAAGAACCGTTTGGCCGCAAGGGCGTTGCGATATCGCTGAACCAGGAGAACGATCACGTCCCCGTCCTGGTCGACAGCCCGCCAGAGATAATGGCGCTGACCCCTGATCTTCACGAAGACCTCATCCAGATGCCACGTTTCGCGTTCGTCCGCAGCCCTACCGCTCACTCCCAGTCGTCGTAACAATCACACGCGGTCCGCGAATACCGGGTGTCGTCATAGTCGTCGTAATCGTCTTCATCGAGTGGCTCATCACCGTACACCCTCGAATGAGCCGCCCATGCCGGACACCAGTTTCGGCGCCAACCCATGAACCGGCTGAACGGTGAACCAGACCGTCTAGCAGTGTACCTGCACGTGCCGCAGTTGTGGCAAAGGTCGGCCAACATTCGCGTGAAAAAGCCGAAGTCGTCTTCTCTGTTCGTACAGGATCTAGTCGATTGCATTTGGTTTTCCTCCATTTTGCTGCTTGGACGAAAAGGAGGGGGCTGAGGTTACAGGCGGGCGAACGCGAAGGAACCGCGGGTACCTGTAACCACGCTCGCATTTTTTTCGTCTTCGATTCAGAACGGACGGAATCCACGACGGATTGAAGAATCCCCTACATCTTTGAATAAGCCGTCGTGTCAACTGAAATCGAACTAGTGTGAGGAAGGCCATGACCAACCTGAGCAAGCGTGACACGGAACTAGTGGCATTGGGTGCCGCCGTCGGAAGCAACTGCGTTCCATGCGTCGTTTTTCACGTGCAGGAAGCCCGAAATTGTGGCCTCACTGACGAAGAGATAAGGGAAGCTGTTGACTCAGCTGACAAGCTCAAGCGAATGCCCGCTACTCTCGTCTTGAATGCCGCACATCAGGAACTCTGCGAAAACCCGACTGAGCCATCAGAAGAGGACCCTGCACAGAGCGGCTGTGGTTGCCAGAGTTGTTGAATTGGGTGCATCTTTGCCGCGGGAGGAGCCTTCCATGGCGGATAGCGACGAGCTGACCTTCGACGATCTCGCAGCGATGTACTCCAAACCGCTGCTCGCATACCTGGTGCGAATGACGCGGAACTCGGCCGACGCACACGATCTTCTGCAAGAAGCACTTATTCGAATGGCGAGGGAGCTACCGCGGCTTCGTTCGTCCGGCGCAGCCAAGGGATGGGCCTATAGGATCGCGACAAACGTGGCGATCGATTTCCTCAGGAAGAACGGAAAGGTCCAATTCGTCGAGCTGGACGGTGAATCCAATGGGTCAGAGGTCAACGCAGAAGAGGAACTCGTGGTCGACGAAATGAACGAGTGTATTCGAGGTGTCATCGATACGCTCCCGCCCGACTATCGTGCCGCTATCGTGTTGTCGAACCTACAGGGTCTCTCGGTAGCAGAAACGGCCGAAATCATGGGCACGTCAGTGACAGCGGCGAAGGTGCGGATCCACCGAGCAAAGGGCAAGCTCCGGGAGGCGCTCGACCGGGAGTGTGACTTCTACAGGAGCAATTCAGGAAGCCTTAGGTGTGACGTCAAGGAGGGGAGATCCCCTCCGCAACACGAGAGTTCATGCTCGGATTGCTGAATTGGCGTTCTGGTCAACCGTCCCGGCCAGGCCCAGTGAATTCGATTTCCTCGAGAAGCTCATAGTGGGCCGACATCGAATCCCAACGCTTTAGCACCTTCCGGGCCACGTCTGGGACATAGCAGCGCTGGTAATCTTCTCCTTGAAAGTCAATGACACTTTGTAATGAGTCGAAAGTCATGATTGTGATGAATTCCGTCTCGGATTCCAGATCGCGCCGCAAGACTTCGATTCCACGATACCCACGGATTTCCTTTGCCTCTATGCCTGGCAATACCTCACCAAGAAGCACTGTTCGGTATGCTTCTGCATCCTCATGAGTGGTCCAACCGTGCCAGATTCTCTTTACAGTCATCTCAATCCTCGCTAGATGAGTAGAATGCCTGCAGCTGCATAGGTGGGCTCGCGACGAACTGGACTAGCTGATCTTCGTTCAACATGCGCTCCAATATCCGGCCGTGGCAACGCAGAAAACAGCCATCGATGAGCACGACCTTCTCAGCATCCTTGATCCAGCTGGCTATCGCTGAACCGGGCACGGTGATCAGCTCACCGTGGCACCCGCGTCCGTACTGTTCTTCTTTGGCCACCATATTCGCAGCCTGCCGCGCAATCTCACCTCTGATACATGCCCCCTCGCACGAGAGCACGGGAATCTTCCCTTGTTCCATTCCGCGCCGGCCGACGATCTCACCGATGGGACACTTGCCCTTGGTGGCATTGATTTCCTGAGTGAAACTCTGGTCGTCTCCATTAACGGTTGCTGCCGTCGCCATTCCACTGTCCTCGCTCTTCGCTCGTTTCGATCTCATTTGACTCGTCTCACGAGCGTAGACGAACGAATCGCGACCGAGGTTACATATGGCCGCCGGTAACCTCGGAGACGCTTTTTTCGTCTACGCTTCAGATCGATGGACAACGATTCGCAAGAAAACGAGAGACTTGGAGGACCAACAATGCCATTCCTTCTCAACGATGCCGATATTACGACGGAGATCGACGGACTCCAATCCGTACTAATCGTCCCATGCCGATTCTGCCCCGCAGCGAGCCTGGCGGTCCGCGAGGACAAGGCGTATTTCGAACCATTGCGGCGACTACTGAGAACAGAAGCTTACGAGTCTTACATCCATACCCTGAAGCGCCGTCTGGAGGACGAAGGGATCGAAACCGAGGTGTTCGACAGCAAGCTGCCGCACCAGTTCGTGGCCTGCATGTGGACAGAGCGACGTCGAGATGCCTTTGCCATACGGGCGGGCCAATTCGACGGCGTCCTGGTTCTGGGATGCGAAGCTGCAGCTGAGACCATGCGCAGCTCTCTGGCCGACACAGACTGCAAAGTGATTGCGGGGATGGAAGAAGAAGGCATAATGAACGTGGTGCCCGTGGTTAGCTTCCCAGCTACGCTGTCGTTGAAAGTGAAGGGCGTCCGCCCCGTAAAGCTGGAACGAGCAGAACCTGCTGGGTACGCAACGACGGACTCATCATTGTAGGGGAGAACGAGATGAATCGCTTTCAGATAATCCTGATCGCGGCGGTATTTGCTCCACTTGGATTGTTCGTTTCGAGCCAGGCTCTCCGGACCGCGGTCTTTTCGGTGGGTCATGACGCTGTCAAATCCAGGATTCAGGCCGAGGCCGGGGTAAGGCTCGAGCGGCTCACATGGCTCGAAGCGGAGGATGTGTTCAAGACCCACGATCTCGTGGTAATACCGCTTGGTGCCATCACGAAGGAACATGGACCACATCTGCCGTTGAACAACGATTTCATCATGGCCGAATACCTTGCGCAGCGTGTTGCCGAAGAGCTGGATGTCGTAGTGATGCCGACAATACCGTTCGGCTTTTACCCGGCTTTCCTGGAGTACCCTGGCTCGGTCTCGCTAAGGCCCGAGACATTCAAAGAGCTTGTAAAGGACATCTGCGTTTCCATCGCGGGATATGGCATAAAGAAGTTCTACGTGCTCAATACCGGCGTTTCCACAGCGAGAGTGTTGGAGGTAGCGGCGGAAGAACTTCTCGAGGCTGGAATCACCATGCAATTCACCGACATCCTGCACGTGGGCGCCGATGCTATTGAAGCGGTAAAGACTCAGGAAGGCGGCACGCACGCGGATGAGATCGAGACATCCATGATGCTATACATCGCGCCTGACATAGTCGATATGTCCAAAGCGGTGAAGGACTATGATCCCAGAAACAGACGAGGCCTGACCCGCGACTCCACGAAGCCGTATACGTATTCGCCGACAGGGATTTGGGGGGACCCGACCCTTGCTACACGGGAGAAGGGAGCGAGAATCGTCGAAGCGACCGTCCGGGACATCCTAGCGGAGATCCGGGTATTCATGGAAAGAGGGTGAAGCGATCGGTGCGCAACGTGCGTTTCTTTGGTTGCTGGCCGTCGGTTGAATCATCGTGGGAGAGAGAATGAACTCGCGCTCTGTTGCAGATCGATATCGAGACTTTGAGCATGCTGCCTGGGAACGTGCCGCTGAACACTATGCGGATTCGTTTGGAATGGTTACAGCTCCGTTTGCACGGCCTTTACTCGACGCGGTCGGTTGTTCCACTGGCATGCACGTTCTCGAAGTTGCATGCGGTAGCGGACACATCTCCCACCTGGCCGCGTCCCTCGG
>JBDHHK010000214.1:0-7114 GCA_039589395.1 Gemmatimonadota bacterium | reverse complement strand
ATTGGTCATCGGATATTGGACATTGCAACGGGTTCAACCGAGCATACCAGGAGCTACAAACTACATGTCAGCCGACAAACTCCCCGCACATCTGTTCCTTGACGAACACGGAGTTCCCTATGAGCGCCTTTCCTTCCCGCCCGATACCGACAAGGGAGCCGCGAACGTTTCTGCCGCCCTCGGTTATCGGGAGGATCAGATGGTTAAGACACTGATATTTGAGGCGCACACCGGCGAACGAGTGCTCGTTTTGGTTGGGGGCAACCGCAACGCGATTTCGGGCTTGTTGAAAAAGGCCATTGGATCGCGCAATATCAGGATGGCTCCCCTGGACGCGGTGGAAGAGACCACGGGATACGCGGTCGGATCGGTTCCACCGTTCCATTGGCAACCGCATGGGTTTCGGTCATTCATTGACGAAGCGCTCATGCGTGAAGAGCTCCTTGGCGTTGGAGCAGGTGTGTGGGGCGAGGAGATAATGATAACGCCGGAAGATCTTCGACGTGCCTGCAACGGTATCGTGGTCAACCTGACAGAAAAGCCAACCGACTCCTGAGTTCCACTTCGAGGAATTCTACGCGATTGGTTCTCACATCCACCATTTGCGGAGCAGAACTTTGACAACACGACCAGACCGTAGAAGATCGTTGAGAGTGCTTTCCTGCGCGCTCTTCGCTCTTGTGCTCGCCGATTGCTCATCAACCAAGCCCGCACCGGTCGAGGTTACAGCTCCAGAATTCGTGTGGCGGAACCTCGACACCCTTCTCTGGGCCGAAATTCTCGCCGTCGAAGATGCCCGTGTCGACAATGAGGAAGGCTTGGAACCGATTCTGCGTGGCCTGTCGGCAACCAGTGCCGAGACGCGCGTGGTTGCCGTGCGGGCCTTGGGGCGGATGGAACGATCCGCGCTGGTGACGGAAATCGTTCCTCTGCTGACAGATACGATGCCGACCGTGCGGGCCGAGGCGGCAAACGCGTTGGGTCAGGCGGTATTCCGGGGCGAGGCTGGCTTCGCTCTTGATCCGCTCCTTGCGAGGTTAGGCGAGGAATCCGACGCCTACGTGCGCGGAGTTGTTGCGCAAACGTTGGGAAGGCTTCCGTATGAGTCGAACGACACCGTCCGACTGATTGACGCAGCGTTGGTAGGTGCGCTCGACGACTCTGTGCAGGCTGCACTTGCAGGTGTTGTGAAAGGTCTGGAGTCGCTGGTCCGTCGGCAGGGTGCAGACTCACCGCCGTCGAACAGGGCGTTGGAGCGTCTGCGCGAGCTCGCCCGCTATCGGTCTACATATGGTCTTGAAGATGCTTACACGCTGCAGATCCGAAGGCGCGCGATCAGCGCCCTGATAATGAGCGGTCAGGCCGAAGCCAGCTTCCTGGTGGCGGCACTGGTCGACAACGACCCGGAAGTGCGTCGTCTTGCGGTTAGTGCGGCGTCCACTATGGACATCTTGGCTGGCCGAATGGATGTCATCACGCGCGCCCTCAGTGATGAGGAGCCCCTCGTACGGCTCGATGCGCTTCGTGCTTTCGGCCGCCGAGCGTTGGAAAACTCTGGATGTGGAGCCGTCATCGCCGCGCTCGACGACCCGGATCCGGACGTAGCCCTCACAGCTATCGATCTTCTTGGCAACGACTGCGGTTCAGATCGCACTCCGGTTGAGCGTCTTGCGAGCTATGTCGGCGGATTGACTTCTATTGCTGGAGATGGCGGCTCGGCAAGCTACCCCGATTCCTGGCACCGGCCTGCGCACGCGCTCGTGGCCTTGGCCAAGGTTGCACCGGAACGGGCTGCTCGCCCGCTCGATGATTTCGCCACGCACGAACTGTGGTGGGTGCGAATGTACGCTGCCCGAGCCGCCGTGATACTCGACTCGGCGGATTGTCTCGAGCGGCTGGCAGCGGACGATCACGACAATGTTCGTGAGGCAGCGGTGGCTGGTTTGTCTCAGCTAGCGGCCCACGATGCGGATGCGCTGTACATAGATCAGCTGAGTCGTAGAGACTATCAGCTCATCAGGACATCAGTAGGTGCCCTGGATGGCACGTCCAACGTTTGGCAGGCAGTTCCTGCCATGTTCGACGCGCTGGAACGGATCACCGCGGAGCGACGCGAGACGTCGCGAGATGCACGACGGGCGCTGATCCGGCAAATAGGCTCTCTAGGCGGGCGAAGCCAGGCTGTGGCGTTGACACCGTATCTAAGAGATTTCGACCCGGCAATTGCGGATGAAGCTGCGCTGATACTGCGGAGTTGGACGCGCAGGGAATATGCGCCGTCACCACGTCGGCTCGCGCGGCTGCCGCTCCCAACGTTCGGCGAGCTAGCAGAGCTGGCCGAGCAGACCGCCGTGCTGGAGATGCGGGGTGGGGGGCAGATCGAACTAACGCTGTTCCCGTTCGAAGCGCCGACAAACGTTGCGCGATTCGTTCGGCTTGCACGCGGGGGATACTTTGATGGTCTCACATTCCATCGAGTGTCTCGGAATTTCGTGATTCAAGGTGGAAGTCCGGGAGCGAACGAATTTGTTGGTGACGGGCCGTTTACGCGCGATGAGCTGACTTTGCGGTCTAACCTTCGCGGAACAGTCGGGATATCTACTCGAGGGCGGGACACTGGGGACGGCCAGATCTTCATCAACCTCGTGGACAATCCGCGTCTCGACCATAACTATACGATCATTGCCGAGGTCGTGAACGGCATGGACGTTGTCGATAGTGTGATCGAAGGTGCCGTTATCGCGCGGATCTCTTGGATAACTTCAGGGAGCTGATGATGAAACGTCGTGACTTTGTAGCGGGAGTTGGTGGTGGAGTACTGACGGTTTCCATGATGGGGCGTAGTGCCGCACCAGCATTCAAGCGTCCGCAGGAGCGGCCATTGATTCTGGATGCGAACGGCGAGATCCGATTGACACATCCGATGAGCTTGATTCGCGAAGTAATCGAAAGCGGAACGAGGTCTGAGACCGTGACGATTACGGATCCGAAAATCTTTGGAGAGGCCGCACTCGATGCAGCACTCGACGACCTGGCCGCATACGACAGGCACATCGAGGAACACTCCGACTTTCTGATCAAGGCGACAAGCGTAGCGGACATCCATCGTGCGAGAGCAGAGAACAAACTGGCGTTGTTCTACCAGCTCCAAAACACGACGCCAGTCCATAAAGATCTCGATCGCGTCAACCTGCTCTACAACCTCGGCCTCAGGTCGCTGCAGATGACGTACAACTACCAGAACTACGTAGGCTCTGGCTGTAGAGAGCGAAATGATGGTGGCCTGACGGTCTTCGGTGTCGAGCTGGTGGAACGCATGAACGAGATCGGTATGCTCGTTGACACTTCACATGCCGGCATGCGAACGATGCGGGAAACGATTGAAGCCTCGACCGTGCCCACCACTGTTTCACACACCGCGTGCCAGGCGGTACACGAGCACGTTCGTAACACAACCGATGAGAATATTCGGATACTCGCCGACCGCGGTGGAGTCGTTGGACTGTGCCAGATCAGGCCGTTCATAACGGAGATCAACTCGGACGACAACGTTCAGTACTACTTCGAGCACATCGCGCACGCAGTAAACGTGGCGGGTGTGGAGCACGTTTGCATCGGCAGCGACCGCGACCACCGGGTCATCGAAGACTCGGACGAAGAGTTGGCCGTTCTGCTCGAGGAGGAAGGCGCTCAGTTCAATCCTAGCGACTGGCCGCTGTACATGCCGGCGTTGAACGGTCCTCGGCGCATGGAGGTCGTGTGGGACGGCGTGGTTGGACTCGGGTATTCCGAGGACGATGTAGAGAAAATCATGGGGCAAAACCTGCTGCGGTTGTACACGGGTGTGATTGGGTAATCAGCGCACAGTAGCGAACCGTTGTACAAGGAGCGCGCGGGGCGGTGGCAGGTCCCTCCGCGCGCCGTTACCGCTACCTACCTCCCCAGCGACTCCAACAGCTTTACATTCAGTTCGTGCTCCAGGAACGTGTCGAATTCCAAGAAGTAGCCTTCTGGATCATATCCTACGAATGCGCGGAACCGACCCACACTGTCCGCGTGGACTTCCGTCTCACGTAGCTCGAACGCATTCGTCTCGCTCACGTACGAATGCCAGCCGTCGATGTCGTCTGTGAAGAACGACACGGTGACTGCCTTCTGCTCCGTGTATGAATGCATGCCGCGTGTTTCGTCGACCGGGCCGATATACCCTGTTGGAGACGTCTGGTATATCCAGGCCCAACCCTGATCAACGACCTTTTCTAGGCCAAGCTTCTCTTCTAGAAAGGCCAAGGCACCCGCAGTGTCGCGGTAGTACAGCCACAGAATCGTGGCCTTGAAGCCCAGGCCTTCAGGTACCGTGGTCGCCTGGTCTGGGTCTGGATAGAGGGTTTCAGCCTGATCGAGAAGGGGCATAAACAACTCGTTCTCGGGATGTGCGTTGAACCGCTCGAATTCGAGGTAGTAGCCCTCCGGATCGTAGGCTACGAAACCGTCGTGGGGACGTCCCTCAGTCGGATTGAACTCGTACCTCATTTCAACGTCTTGCTCGATGAGATAAGCGTACCACTCATCGAGTTGATCCGTGATCAGAGCGACGGCCACCGTCTTGGGCTCCTCCGTAGAATGCATGCCCTCGTCGGCGTCTACGAGCGTTAAAAACGACGTGGGAGCCACCTGCACGATCTTCGCGAATCCGTAGTCAGCCGCTACGCGCAGCCCCAGCGTCTCGGAGTAGAACGCTGTTGCGGCCTCGACGTCGTCGTAGTAGAAGAAGGCGTTGTTAGCCGTGATGCCAAACTCCTCTAGTGGGTTCACGGAGTCGTCCCCCTCAGTCTGAGCACACCCAGTGGCAAGAACTGCCGCAACCGCCAGCGCTGCCGGCAGTCGATCGTTACGATTGGGAAAAGTCACACTGCGCCTCTCTTGTCTGTTTCTTCAAATGGTTCCAGCAAACGAGTGCTTGAATCCTTGGTGTTTACACGAGTTTCGCGTCTATTCCACGGCGAAGATACATCCAAGGACCAAACACCTCCACTACCCTAGCAGGTGTGGTTACCAAGCCCTACCTTTGGAGACGTTCGATTCTGTGCACAGGATACTAGGTGCGGAATGGAAATCCCATGAAAAACCCTGATGGAGTGCTGGAGCGCCTCAAAAAGTTTCACCGCGTGGAGCTGGCGCATGTACCCACACCGCTCGACAAGCTCGAGAATCTCACCGAGCAGCTCGAGCGTTTTGATGTGTACTTGAAACGCGATGACATGACGGGCCTCGCGTTTGGTGGCAACAAGGCACGTAAGCTGGACTACATTATCGCCGACGCTCTGAGTCATGGAGCCGACACGCTGGTTACATGGGGAGGCGTGCAGTCGAACTGGTGCCGTCAAGTGGCGGCGGCGGCGGCCCAGATAGGGATGAAGGCGGTTCTCGTCCTTTTCAAGAGCACAACATCCTCTGCGGCGGACGACGGCAATCTGCTGCTCGATCGTATGTTTGGCGCCGATGTCCGGATCGTCGAGGCCGGAGCGATCGCCAATATGATGGAGCTCACGAGCGTTGCCAAGTTTGTCGATCCTATTGTGGAGGAAATGAAACAAACCGGTAGTGTGCCCTACCTCCTGCCAATCGGCGGATCGTTGGTGGAGGGCTCCATGACGCAACCGTGGGGTGCGATTGCGTACGTGAATGGGTTCGCCGAGCTTTTTGCTCAGGCTTCAGCAGATGGAGTCAGGATAGATTCTGTGGTTCTTGCCACCGGATCCGGAAGCACACAGGCAGGCCTTCTGGTGGGAGCGAAGATTCTGTCACCCGCTACCCGTGTCATTGGTGTGACTGTGTACTCTTCGAAGCAGCGAATGTCGGAGTACGTACGATCCATATCCGAGGCCACAATCAGGCAATTGAACGCGCCAATTGAGTTGCTGGACGAAGACATCATCGTGTTCGAGGACTACCTGAAGGAAGGTTACGGGGTCTTCAACGACGATGTAGGTGAGGCGCTTCGCGTCGTAGCAGAGTCTGAGGGAGTGCTGCTCGATCCGGTGTACACTGGGAAGGCGATGACGGGCATGCTGGATCTAATAAAGAAGAACTACTTCGCGGACGGAGAAAACATTGTATTTCTGCACAGTGGCGGCACGCCTGCGCTATTCCCGTACCGTGGTCAGATTTCCGGTACGCTCAAGTAGATCGCGACATCCGTTTTTCCCGACCTTGACCGTTTTGCTCCATATTCTGAATGGCACAATCTGGAGGTTCTTTGATAGTTCAACGAGTTATCGATTCGAGGGGTCGGCTTCGGATAGATAGATTGGCGCTGCGTAATGCGGTCGCGCTACTGGTTGTGGGTGTGACTGTAGCAGCGACTTGGACACCAGAGCCCGGAGAGCAGGACGGTCTCCGCTTCGAGATCGTGGTCGATGGTGCGGTGAGGTCTGAACCGGTTGATGGAAGAATTCTGCTGATCGTTTCGGACGACGACTCCCTCGAGCCGCGGTTCCAACGGCTGCGCAGCCCTGACGCTCCAGCCATATACGGAGTGAACGTGGACGGGCTTTTGCCGGGACAGCCTGCTATCATCGATTCGGATACACGAGGATGGCCGCTGGAGAGCATCAGCGACATACCGCAAGGCGACTATTTCGTGCAGGCCGTGCTAAATGTCTACACCACGTTCCACCGAGCCGACGGGCACACGCTCAAAGCCCACATGGACCAGTGGGAAGGGCAACAGTGGAATCGGTCGCCCGGGAATCTTGTGAGCGAGGTGCAGCGTGTGCGCATAGATCCCAGCTCATCTGCACCTGTACAGGTCACTTTGTCGCAGGTGATCCCGCCGATTGAGCCGCCCGAAGACACCGAGCATGTGAAACACATCAAGTTTAGGAGTGACATACTGAGCGAGTGGTGGGGGCACGACATGCACCTCGGAGCAGTTGTGGTGCTACCAGAGGGGTTCGTCGAACATCCTGAGGCGAGGTACCCGACTCTTTATTGGCACGGTCATTTTCCGAGAACGTTCAGCGGTTTCCAGGAGACTCCCCCCGACCCGAGTTTGACAGGGCAGGAGCGAGAACGCGCCGATGGTCGTTACAGGTTTTTCAGGGATTGGGTG
>JBDHHK010000213.1:0-12113 GCA_039589395.1 Gemmatimonadota bacterium | reverse complement strand
GCCCGAACAGCGAAATGGATGATGTCCGTTTGGTATTCGGTGATCTCCACGACATACTCGTCTCCTCTGCCAGGGCCGCAGGACACCTCGCAGACAAGTCGCGGCTAGTGATCGTGCCACATGGAGTCCTCAACTATCTGCCTTATGCCGCACTCGTTGATAGGACGTCCGGTCGATTTCTAATCGAGGATTACGACATTCAGCTAATACCCTCGGCCGCTGCGTTTTCCGCATTGCGTTCAGGAGCTGCGTCAGCACCGGATGCAGAATCCACTCTTTCGGGAGGAGTGGCGTTTGCTCCGATGCTAGAGTCTTTGCCGGCATCCCGAACTGAAGCACGCGCGTTTCGTGCTGCAGTTGAGCGCGGTCAAACTCAAACCGGCAAAAAAGCAACCGAAGCACGAGTACGTGACGCGTTAGCCGAGCGGTCAATCGTACACGTTGCGACCCACGGAGTACTAAACCCCAGGAATCCGCTGTTTTCCAGGATCGATCTGGCTATCGGACGGGGTGAACCTCCTGATGACGGCCGCCTGGAAGTGCACGAGCTTCTCAACATGCCAATACGAAGTGCGCTCGTATTTCTTTCGGGCTGTGAGACCGGGGTTGGAGTGGCTGGGTCAACGGATTTCGCACAGGGGGAAGACTACGCGACACTTGGGCTCGCATTTCTTCATGCGGGCGCTGCAAATGTAGTAGCCACTCTCTGGCCGATCGAAGACGAAGGAGGGGCGGTATTTGCGGAGCACTATTACCAAAACCTGCGGATCGGCGGGCCTGCGACGGCGCTTGCCATCACCCAGCGAGAATTGTTGACGCAGGATGAGTATCGCTCTCCGTTCTACTGGGCGGGTTACCAGCTCATTGGCGCTGGTGATGCGGCGCGAGAGACGAAAATAATCGGTCGTTGACCGTTAGATAAAGGATACAGACCGAACCTAGGCCCCAGATCGGGAGTGAACCATGATCAGCGCGCGTCGTGTTTCGTTCACGTTCATTGGCAGCGGTGTTGTAGCCGCACTCCTGCTCGGAACGAGCTGCACTCAGGACCGACCGACCGAACCAACCGTAACTGGTATCCTCTTTGCCAAAGGCGGTGGTGTACCCAAGGTAGAAAACACCGAGCCTCCGGGTGCACCGCAGGAAACCACCTTGGATGTCCAAGTCTTTGGTTCAGGATTCGATGACGGATCTCAGGCAACACTGTTGCTGGACGGAGAAACACATCCGTACGTCAGGACAAACTCTACGCGTTTCGTAAGTGGCACAGAGCTCGAGGCTAACATCACCATCGACCTCGAAGCCGCCATCGACCTGTACGACGTCGAGGTGATGACCAGAAAGGGCAAGAAGGGTATTGGTGTGGATCTGTTCATGGTAGTGAAGAAGGGAGAGACCGTACCTGGCCGACCCACACCCGACTGGGTGACGATCAGGACGAGGACCAGTCTCCGCGACGCTGACGACGACGGTCTGAGAAGCGATGGAGAGGGCTGGTACACTCACGCCGTCCCAGACAAGCTCAGCGGCGGTGGGATCATCAAGGAAAATGGCAACTTCTTGATCATGCTGACAGACACCCCTCGCTGGTTCACGGTCGACCTCAGCGATATCGTCGGTTCCATCGGTGGCCCCCCCGGGAGCGAACCGGATTTCTATGTCCCGCCCGATTACACCGGATTACAAAAGGCGTACTTCAGCACAGGCTCTCCCAGCATCGAAGGCGGATTTCTGGGGTTGGTCCCCGGCGAGACCATGACGACCAGGCTGGGTTTCGTTTGGGGAGGACACGATCAGGATCCTGGCACGAAGTTCGAGTTCAACTATGTGCTGCGCTTCGGCATAGAGTGTGACATGCAAACTCCTGCCGACAACCGTGTCCTGGTGTCAGCATTCGACGACGACGGAAATCTTGAAGTAGACAGGTGGGTCGTCGAGACCGCCGGCGAGGGTGAGGCCATTCTCTGTAGGTTCCCGGCCAGGGGGCGGGGGTATAGCGGGGAAGTAGGCAGGTTCAACACGCCGTTCCAGTTGACACTCTGCCCGGAGACCCGAACGGACGGTGAGTGTATGTAGAGCGTGGGCATTGCGGGGCGGAGGCGGGGTAGAGCCGTCGAGGGAGTAACTGGCCGGTAGTGCGAGCTCACGCAGCGCGTTGGAGGCCCCGCCCTTGGGCGAGGTCCGCTCTCAGCACCGGAGACGGGAACACGCGAGCCCAGAACCAGCGCGCTGCACTTGCTCCCCTTTATACAGGAGAGGCTGTCTCTACGCGCCACTGCGCGGCAGCCCGGGACTCCCTCAACAAACCTAGACCGCAAGATACTCTCTTCTATCCGTTTCACTTTGGTATAGGACAGTAATAGGGCTCGCGCGGTACCCGCCTCCTTGCCATTCTACTGGAGGCAATCATGCAGGCACACGCAACCACGGCAGTTTCGGTTGCACTCAGCGCCGCCCTCACGGCCAGACTCTTGGGCACGCTGAGGTGTTGGGGAAGGCATGAAGTTGCTACATCCCCACTAGAAACATCACAGTGGTGATTTCCTCCCTGTACCTCGTACACGAATCGTACACAGTGTCTGACGTGGGTATTCACGCCGCGAGCAAATCCAACAATGGAGGCTGACATGAAACACTTCATCAAGCTGCTGTCAATGGTTCTGCTGGCAGGAGTCGTTGCCTGTGACAACAGCGAACCCGGCTCGATTTCCGGCCCGCTGTTCAAGCCAGACAAGGGTGGCCAACCAGACAAGGCCATACCTCTCATCGCGGCTTTCCGTGATGCGGAAGTGGACAAGATCCGTAGCGACGACCGCGGTCCCTATGTTGACGGGTCCTGCGGTGTGGTGGCCGAGATAACAAGAGGTAACCCGAAAGCTTGGTTCTTTCCCAGCGGACGTCCCATCAAGCGCAACGAACGTGACTGTGGTGATCCTCGACGCTACAACATTTTGCTTCCCGATGGCTCATCGGTGACTGGAATGGTGGTTGTTGACAGCGTGCGACAGGTTCAAGTTGGACAACCGGAGCTGCACTGGGCCACGTACAAATCAGAATTGTGCCCATTCAGGTTCACCAATGAGTATGCTGGCCTTGAAGGAGATCCTGTTCAGATAACGCGGATCGACAACGAGACCTGGTGGATAGAATCAACCAATCAGCACCGAGCAGTGTGTACCACCGAATTCGGCTCAACGGTCTACCACCTACCGTTTGCGCTTACGTTCATGCTTAAGTGACCAACTGCATTCAGGGGAGGACTCTCTCGGTCCTCCCCACTTCGGGCTTGGACGAAGCTCCGCGAGGCACTAGCCATGCGCGGTATGTCAGATCTCCGGCCCACAGATGCGGAGATACGCAGTTTCGAATGCTGGACGCAAGGTCACCTGCTTTGTCCGTTTCATCCTAGTGTAGGACACCAATCCGGGTTCGCGCGGTACCCGCATCCACCCTGTTCGGCAGGAGGCGATCATGCAGGGACGACCAGAAGATCGCCTTCTCGAGCGACCGCGACGGCGGCCTGGCGATTTACGTAATCAACGCCGACGGGTCGGACGTGGTGCGGCTCACGGACGCCGGCACCGATCCTGCCTGGTCGCCTGACGGGACCAAAATCGCCTACGCGCTGCAGGGGGATACGGGTCCGAGCATCTACTACGTGAACGCAGACGGCACCGGCCGCGTGAGCCTAACCGAAGACATGGAGCCAGGCGTGTGGAGCAGCCAGCGAAGCCCGTTCTGGAGCCCTGGCTCTTAGATACCGAGGGCGGCCTACATGGCCTGCACCGATTGCCCACGCTGAAGTCCAGCACAGCTACTCTGCGCGTAGACGCACGGTCCCTTGTGGGATTGCCGCTCCCTCATCTCCATCTCCCACTCCTCCTACGAAATCCCCCGCCTCTCCTGCTTCACCACTATCGGGGCGAGGTTCAACCGCTGTAACAGCTCATTGAACGCCGCAACATCGGTATCGAACACCGCCTGAAGCCTGGTCAGAATCTCCTCCGCCTGAGCCTGCAGCTCCTGGTACCGCTCGTAAGAAGCGTCGGTTGGGCGTGAATTGACCGCCGCACCCATACCGCCACCCGACACGAGGCCGTAAAGGTGGGCAAGGTGTGCCGCGAGCCGCCCGGGACGATCCAAGGGATCGTAGAAGCTCGTGCTTCGGGTTTGCTGCATCTCTTCCTGTACTCCGGTCAGCTTGGTCACAATCGAATCTGCGGCGTCGTTGACCGCGGCCAGATCGGCAGGCTCGAGTCCGGCGTCAACCACAACACCTTTCACCGCGTTAACCTGCTCGCGGGTTGAAAGCAGCGCGTCCATCCGGTCGCCCAGTCGTTCGATTGTCGTTCCGATTTGGCCCAGCAGCGCCCACTGCCTATCGTAATCCTCTTGGGTCACTTCGAGCCGTGGGTCGGCACGCACATCGAGGTCACGTGTCATGCTCCAATCGCCAACGGTCAGTTTCACCTGGTAGGTACCTGGTGGCGCAGAGGGCGCTGCGACGGTACCGAAGATCACCGTCCTCACCGGAAGCCGCGGGGCAGGGTACTGCAGGTTCCAGGCTACCCGGTGTAACCCCGGTGTCTTGGGAAGGAGCTGTGGTCCCATACTCATTCCGGCCATCGCCAGAAGCGCTGCAAATGGACTCGGTGGTGGGCCCGCCAAAGGCTCACTTGAGAATGTAGTCACCGTATCACCAACTGCGTCGAACACCCGAATGGTCACTGGACCATCAAAGGCTTCTCCTAGCGAGTAGTAAAGAATCGCACCGCCCGGAGGATTTTGTCCGCGGCGGCTTGGGCCGAAGTTGAAGCCACCACCCAGGAACGCCCTGTGCGCTGGGCGTGGCTCGAATAGATGGGCTTGCTCAGCCATAACTTCGTCAGTTAGACCATGGAGTGGTGAAAGATCATCGAGGATCCAGAACGACCGTCCTTGCGTTGCCAGCACCAGGTCCCTCTTGTGCACCAGGATGTCGGTTACGGGTGTGACCGGAAGGTTTAGCTGAAGTGACTGCCAGTGCTGCCCGTCGTCGAACGATATGTACATGCCGAACTCGGTTCCGGCGTACAGCAGGCCGGCGCGATCTGGGTCTTCCCGCACTACGCGTACGAAGTGATTGTCGGGGATCCCATTGGTTCCGTCTGTTAGCAGTTGCCAACTTTGCCCGTAGTTCTCGGTCTTGAAAATGTAGGGTCTATAGTCTGCCTCGCGATACCGATAGGCTGCCACGAGGGCTCGGCCCGGCACGGCTCCGGATATGTCGATCGAGTTGACGGTTGCTCCCATCGGGAATGACGACGGTGTGATCTCGGTCCAGCTGGCGCCATCGTCTCTCGATACGTGAATTCTTCCGTCATCACTGCCCGCCCACACCTCACCGGCGGTCAACGGCGATTCCTCCAAAGCGAAAATGGTACCGTATACCTCTACGCCGGTACCGTCATGTGTAATCGGACCGCCCGCTAGGTCCTGGTGTGCGGGGTTGTTGGTCGTTAGGTCAGGACTAATAACCTCCCAGGTCTGTCCTTCGTTGCGCGACCTGTGCACCACTTGAGAAGCGTGATAGAGGACACTGGGATCGTGTGGTGAGATCCGGATCGGCGCGTTCCACTGGAACCTGTAGCGCAACTCTGAGCGTTCCTGGGCTAGTTGGAGCTGGGGATATGGAACAACGTCACGTGTGTCGCCGGTCCGGCGATCGAACCTCGTGATCACTCCGCCATACGAGCCGGCGTAAATGATGTTCGGATTGCGCGGATCGACCGCAATATGGCCACTCTCACCGCCGCCGAATTGAAACTCCTCCTCGGTATCGCTGATCAACCCCGCCGAAAGCTTGCTGGGAACCGTAATGGTGGAGTTGTCCTGTTGTGCGCCGTACAGCCGATACGGGAACTGGTTGTCGACCGTGACCCTGTAGAACTCCGCGGTCGGTTGGTTGCGTTGGGTGGACCAAGTGCGCCCGCCGTTCAGCGTTACCGTTGCACCACCGTCGTCACCCTCGACCATAATGTCAGGAAGATCGGGGTTGATCCACAAAACATGAGTGTCTGGGTGAGGGGTAGGAACGATTGTGAAGTTCGAGCCGCCATCTACTGACTTGTAGAGCAGGACATTTGTCACCCAAACCGTATTCTCATCTTGCGGATCGGCAAACACGTGCATGTAGTACCACGGTCGACTGTACAAACCGCGTTCGGCGCTGACACGGCGCCACCTGAGGCCTGCGTTGTCAGATCGATATAGCCCGCTTTGGTCGTTTTCCGCCTCGAATATTGCCCATACGCGCTCTGGATTCGCTGGAGAGACAATAACGCCTACCTTGCCCACGATGCCTTGAGGCAGGCCGCCGGTTAGCTTGTTCCAGGTGTCGCCACCATCGGTGCTCTTGTAGACGCCTCCTTCGGGACCACCCGATATCATCGTCCACGGTGTACGCTTTGCGCGCCATGCCGCAGCATAGAGAATTCGCGGATTGCCCGGATCCATCGCAACATCGACGACACCGGTGCTGTCGTTTAGGTAAAACACCTTCTCCCACGACGCTCCACCATCGGTGCTGCGAAAGACACCGCGCTCCTCGTTGTTTCCGAATGGGTTTCCAAGTGCCGCAGCAAATACTCTGTCGGGATCGTTTGGGTGGATTTGTATTCGACCGATCTGACCGGCTTCTCGAAGCCCGGTGTGAGCCCAGGTTTTGCCCGCATCAGTCGACCTGTACATCCCTATACCCGGCGAGATGTTACCGCGTATATCTACCGACCCTGTGCCGACGTACACTACGTTTGGGTCTGACGGCGCAACCGCAATGGCACCGACGCCGCCCACCTGGAGTTGGCCGTCCGTGATGTTGCGCCAGCTCTCGCCGGCGTCGTCGCTCTTCCAAACGCCGCCTCCAGTGCCGCCGAAGTAGAACGTGTGCATCTCGCCTGGCACACCGCTTACCGCGGTTACACGCCCACCACGGTACGGCCCGACCATCCGGTAGCGCATGCTCGAGAAGAACCTTGCATCGACAACCTGATTGTCGTCTTGTATGGGGTTGTTCGTGTTCTCTGGTGTCATTGGGAAGAACAGGACCACTGCAAGCGCGAGTCCTACGACCTTCTGTGGT
Organism: Gemmatimonadota bacterium; assembly: GCA_039589395.1. Taxonomy (GTDB): domain Bacteria; phylum Gemmatimonadota; class Gemmatimonadetes; order Gemmatimonadales; family GWC2-71-9; genus JBDGYW01. Next base: position 4,993 of record JBDHHK010000213.1, on the reverse strand, counting down.
CGGCGTTGTCTTGACATCTAATGGTGAGAATCTGCGTGTGGGTACAGCGTTCTGCTAGAGGTAGGTGTAGTGCTAATTCCTTTGGTATGTGAACAGCCTGGTACCGTTGAGAACCAACGTAAGTCCTATGATAGAGCCCGCTTCATCGCGATCGATGTCGTACCGATAACCAAATGTCGTGGATATGAGCGTGCTGTCTGAGAGGCAACGAAATTCCTGGTCGGGATTGCCTTCGCTACTCTGTAATAGTCTCCCATTCTCCAGTCTCAGAACTCGGTCGCGCCCTCGAAACGAGTACGTGCCTTCAAGCTCTCTGAGAGTCTCGAGAGGCAGGGATACTGCTTCCACCTCCTCCGGAAGCAGTTCGGGCCATCCGTACTCGGTCGCGATCCCGCGCAAGATGTGAGCTTTGACGGCCTCGCCGTTGGACGAATTGGTCAAGACGACAGCACCCATGCCCTGCGATACGTAGCAGAAGAGCTCAGAGAGGTAGTTGTTGCCGTGGCCTTCGAGCCTGAAGTACCGCCAGTCTCCACCTCCTCCGATCTCAACGCCGAGCCCCCGGTTCTCGAATTGCTGGATCAGCATCTCGTTGGCCATCGTCTGCGAAAGAACACGACTGGACTCTCCCGCGTGCGCGCGCTGTAGCTCGACAACGAGTTTGGCGACGTCAGATGGTGTCGTCCACATTCCCATCGCAGCCAATTCCGGGTAGATTCGCCATCGTCCCCGCACCTGCTCGTTTGTCGCTTCGTATCCAGCTGCTGCGTTGGTTGCCAGCTCTTCCGGCAACGGTTGTGAAAGAAAACTCCGATCCATGCCGAGTGGTGAGAGAACGGTTGAGTTTACGAAATCGGAATATGACAGACTGGTGACGTCCTCCAGCATCCGTTGAAGAACGACGTATCCACCGAGCGAATACTGCTGGCGCGAGCCCGGTACCACAGTTATCCGAATGGAATCGTTCTTGGCCGGCGCTACACCATCTAGTATCTGTATGGGAGAAGGAACCGGCTCTCCCGGCAAGTATCCGAGCAGAGAGCTCACTGAAAGGCCAGACGTATGAGTCAACAGTCTTCGCAGCGTCGCCTTCTCTGAAACGGTGAACTCGTTGTCCGGCACCTGCCAGGAATGCAGGCGTCCGTTGATGTTCTCATCGAGACTGATGTGGCCGCCCTCTACCAGCGATAACGCTCCTACCGCCGCCACGGCATGGCTAATGTGTCCCGCCATAAACAACGTCTCGGTGTTCACATCAGCACCACCGACCTCCAGCACCCCGTAACCTTTGGCCCATTCCAGAGCACCGTCATTGATCACCGCCACGCTTACACCGGGGACGTTGAAACGCTGCATGATATCCCAGATTGTAACGGGCGATAGGTCCTCTCCTGTCACTAGAATGGCCGGCATCATACCGTTCTCGACACGCTCGATGCGCTGGCGAACTTCTTCCTCGGCGTGACTGCCGCACGCCGCTATGCTGACGGTCGAAGCCACTACCAAAGAAATGCCGATTGAATTCTTCATTCATGCGCTCCGGGTGCCGGCATAATCCAGATATCGAGATTGCCACTGCGGTCCGAGGTGAATGCGATCTCCGAACCATCGGGAGACCATCGTGGGTGATAGTCCATGGCATCGTGAAAGGTCATTTGCCGGAACTCCTGAACGACCAAGGAAGCGCTTCCGCTACGCAACCTGACGGTGTGCCACCGAGCAGCAGGCAGACTGAAAGTAATCCCTAGTTGGTCCCGCGAGTTCCTCTGCGTTCCAGTTCTCGCAGCAACTGTTCAATGCGGGTCGACCTCCGTGATCTACTGGTTGCGCGATACCGGCGTGTCGAACCCCATTGTGTAGTGCAGCTGTTCTCGGGTGCGGTGCCGCGTAGGAATACTTCGGTCTCTCCGCGACAGCCCGTGCCACCCAGGAGCCCGGTTTCACGGTTCACTTCCGCAACCTCTAAACCGTACGGTACCGCGAACTCGTGTTCCCCCTGCTTCCCCTGAGCGTCAACCAGAAACTGACCAAAAATCGGCAACGCCGCTTGCGACCCCGAGATTCCCATACGCCGGCCGTCGTCGAATCCGACCCATACCCCAACCGTGAGCGACGGTGTATACCCGATGAACCAGGCATCTCGGAAGTTGTTCGTGGTTCCCGATTTTGCCGCGACAGGTCCACGGAACCCCAACGACCGAAGCGAACTTCCGGTTCCACGCTCGACGGCGCCACGCAGCGCCGAGGTGATCAGATAAGCCTCCGCAGGATCGAAAACTCGCTCTCCTGTTTGTTGCTGGCGGCCGATTAGTCGGCCTCTGTCATCCAAAACACCGATGACGGAATTCAGGTCGGCTCTGTAACCTCCTGCAGCAAGAACGTTGTAGGCCTGAGTGAGTTCCAGCGGAGTGACCTCGGATGAGCCCAACGCGAGGCTGAAGACGGGATTCAAATCGTTGTGGATGCCAAGCGCCTCGGCCGTTTCGACGATATTGTCCGGTCCCACAGCCATACCGAGCCTGGCAAACGGCACGTTCAAAGACCCTTCGATAGCCTCACGCAAGGTTACCGATCCACGGAATCGACGATCGTAGTTGTCGGGTTCCCACAATCCGGCCGGAGTCTGTACCGAAAGCGGCCTGTCTTCGAGAACCGACGCAAGCGTAAATTCGCGCCCGTCTTGATCTCGGTCTTCGCTCTGTTGCGTCAGCGCAGCCAACGCGACAATGGGCTTGAATGAACTACCAGGCTGTCTGTGGGCCAATACCGCACGGTTGAATTGTGATCTCCCGTAATCGCGGCCACCGACCATCGCGAGGATCTCTCCCGTATTCGGGTCGAGCGCCACCAACGCGGCTTGAAGGGGAGCACTGTCGCTCGCCAAGCGCGGGTAATACCGCTCGAGCTCCGCCAGGCCGTCACGAACCGCACTCTCCGCTGCCAGTTGAAGCTCCATGTCGAGCGTGGTGAAGACAGAAAGGCCTCGTTGATTTCCAACTTTGAATACTTCAGTTCTCAATTGGTTTGCGACAAAATCCACGAAGTACCTGCCGCTTCGGGCACGCAGAGTCTTGGATCGCAGACCGAGCGGACTCTCACGTGCCTGACGGTTCTTTTCCTCTGTCATCAGGCCAAGAGCTAGCATGCGATCCAGAACCAGGTCACGCCGCGCCTTCGCTGCTGCAGGATTTCGGAAGGGAGAGTACAGGCTCGGACCTCTGATGATACCGGCGAGCAGTGCCGATTCGACTACAGAGAGTTGGCTGACGTCTTTGCCGAAGAAAAACTGAGATGCGCGCCCCACACCGTGGATTGCCAGAGCACCCTCTTGCCCAAGATAGACCTCGTTGAGATACGCCTCGAGGATCTCTCGCTTATCGTAGCGAAGCTCGAGCGTGCGGGCCATCGCAATTTCTCGGAGCTTCCGCGTTACTGAACGTCTTGGCGACAGGAATAGGTTCTTTGCGAGCTGCTGAGTGATCGTACTCGCGCCTTGGACTATACGTCTGGCTCGGACGTTTGCCAGCGTCGCTCCTACCACCCGCCGTGGGTCGAGGCCGTCATGGCCGAAGAAACGCTGGTCTTCTATTGCTAGAACCGCGTCGATCAAGTGTTTCGAGATGTTCTCTAGGCCCACTGGAATGCGGTCTTCGTATGCCTCGCCGTGCACACTACGAATCACCTCTGGTTCGAGCGCCACTGACGTCAAACGCGCTCCATTCGGCGTTCTGATATCGCTTATTCGACCGCCGTAACCGATGCGAACAACCACCAGTCCGCCGGGATCGAGTTGATCGGATATCCGAAACGCACGCCGACCAATAGTCCACTGTCTACTGCCCAGTTTGAATTCGCCGACGCGTACAGAGCTTCCCGAAGCCTTCTGATACCCCATTCGACGAAGCGAGCTTTCAACCCGACTGCGATCCAACTCTATTCCCGGTTCGAGCACAATCGGCCTGGCGTAGAACCGCAAAGGCGCATTCACTATGGAATCCGACAGGTATGCGCGGAAAAGAGCTTCTGCCGATACGACTGACGCACTTACGAAGGCTGCCGCTAAGGCAACCTTCCCGAGCAGTTGAATCTTTGATCTTCCTCGCATCCAAGCAGGAACACCCATGCCGATCTCCGTAACTCCAATGGGGATATGTGGTTCCCTACGAGATTCGATGCCTGGGCGTTTCGGAATGTTGGGTCCATGCTATGACCGGGAGCGGGATTTTGACGCCCAATTGACGGCAACGAACGAGTTTGGTCGTGCAGAAAGGGTAAAACATGAATCAGACGCTGTTTGGAGGACGATACTCTATCGTGCGGCTCATTGATCGGGGAGGCATGGCCGCGGTCTACCTGGCGCACGACGTGAGGCATGACCGCCAGGTGGCAGTAAAGGTGATGGGAAAGACATTCTCCCGCGCCGTGAGTGTGTCTCGTTTCCAGCGTGAGATTAGGGTGACTGCGAAACTCAATCACGCCAACTTGCTCACCTTGATCGACTCCGGAGAGGTGGCCGGACGGCTCTTCTACGTTTTGCCGTATGTGGATGGATTTTCGCTACGCGAAAAACTCAAGGCCAACGGACGGTTGCCGGTCAGAGATGCAATAAACATCACTCGACAGGTTGCGTTGGCTCTCGATCACGCGCATCAAAACGGAGTGGTACATCGAGACATAAAACCCGAGAACATACTGTTCAGAAACGAGCAGGCGGTGCTATCGGACTTTGGGATCTCACTGAATGCCGACACAGAAGTCGGTGAGAGGTTGACGGAAGCGGGATTATGTCTCGGAACTCCCGCCTACATGAGCCCCGAGCAAGTGAAGACCGAGAGGGACTTGGATCCGCGCAGCGACATTTACTCGCTCGCCTGCGTGCTGTTCGAAATGTTGACCGGCGCACCACCTTTCTCCGGCCCCACTCCAAAAGCGGTTGCTGCATCTCACCTGTACGATAGACCGCCCTCGCTCCGTCGGGTAAGGCAAGGCGTAT
>JBDHHK010000212.1:0-7193 GCA_039589395.1 Gemmatimonadota bacterium | reverse complement strand
GATGCCGACTGATCCAGCCATCGATCCGAGATGGATGCCTTCGGCCGTCGTCCCACCTTGGATGTCCACGAAGTCGCTGCGCAACGCCGCGTTAAACAACTCCCAACTCAGCTCTCGGTCGATGCGGTCGAGTAACGAAGAATAGACCATGCGACTGAGTGTGGAGCCGTGTGAGGTCCGCTCGAGATAGTAGTGGATGTTCTTTTCTATCGTATCCGCTTCGAACGGGTAGCCGAGCTGCTTGAAAATCCGTTCGACCTCCTTGTTGCCAAGGACGTAGAACATCATTGTCACGTCCGGCTGTTTTGCTACCATGTACTTGTCCGGCGACACCCCTTCCGCCTTGAGAATCCTGTCGAGACGTTGAATGTCGCCGTACTTCTCCCTGTATTCGTCCCACGGGAACTCTTCCAGTTCCTCGTAGCCGTCGAACTGGCTGATGATGCCGTCGCCATGGAAGTGGACCGTCATCGTCTCGGTCATGTCACGCCACTGGTTCAGCTCCTTTTCACGGATGTCCAGGAGAGCCAATAGATCCTTGCGGCGTCCCGGGTGCACCATCTCGAGGGCCATTAGGGCTCTCTCGATACACCATACCACCATCACATTGGTGTAGGCGTTGTTGCGAAAACCGCCTTCCTCTGCTCCCTCATACATCTCGTGATATTCATCTGGGCCCATGACCCCATGTATTTCGTAGCGGCCCGTGTCCTCGTTCAAATGCGATGTACTTACCCAGTAACGGACGATCTCGAGAATTATCTCAGCGCCGTAACGCTCGAGGAACGTACGACTGCCAGTCATCACGTACTGCTGCCATATGTTGTAGACGATTGCAACGTTCACGTGGCGTTGGCGCCGGCTGTTATCGGGGCCCCATGTGCCGTCCTTGGGGTTCAAGTGCAGAAACTGTGTCTCCTCGCGTCCATTGCTACTACTCTGCCATGGGTACATCGCACCACGAAAGCCAAACTCCTTCGCGTAATCTCGAGCCGCATCGAGACGGTAATACCGATAACGCGCCATGGCTTCACCGATCTCTGGGAACGTCTTGAGATAAAACGGGAAGATGTAAAGCTCGTCCCAGAAGATGTGACCGCGGTACGCCTCACCGTGCAGCCCTCGTGCCGGTGCGCTGGCGTCGAGGTTCCGGGTGTTTTCCGATACCGACTGCAGCGAGTGAAAGATTTGCAGGCGCATCAGTACACCTTCGTCGGGTCCAGCATCGTCTGGATTTGGTTCGCACTCGATGTCCACATCGGCTCGATCCCAGAGCGACACCCACGCTGCTCGGTGAGTGCGTAGCATGCCTTCGAAATCTGGGCTACGAGTGATTGCCAGGCCGGCATCATGGGAGGCCTCGCAAAGCCCGTCATCTCTAGATGTGTAAAGCGCCGCCACTTTTTCGACGACGATGGGTGAACCCTGGGTGGCGTCGGTCGTGAATACCTGGCTGGTTTCCGCCTCATTCACAGTCGTGTTCACCGCGACGTCGCCACCGGGAGCCTTCGGAGACACCCGCGTACGAGCCGCCACGGCTACCTCTAGGCGTGACTGTCTGGTCTTGACCAGAACGTAAACGCCCTCGGGCTCGACCTCACCGTTCCTGACCACGTCGTGGTGTTTCGATTCCAATTCACCGTAACGGGCCACGCCGGTGTTGGTGACGTTTCCGTCCACCATCGATCGGATTTGAATCGTTCCCGACCAGTCTTCCGGCTTGATCGTGTATTCGATCGCCGCGAGGTGTGGTGAGTACATATGCACGAATCGTCTACTCACGACTGATGTCGTGCGGCCGATTGAGTCCCGTATCGTGTACGACCGAACTAGTACACCTTCGCGCATGTTGAGCTCGCGCCTGTACGACAGCACCTCCATCTTCTCGAAGTCGACCCAATCTCCTCCTTCCGGGCGGAACGTAAGGCATAACCAGTTGGGGAAATTCACCAGGTCTTCGTTCTCAATGTCGTGGTCGGCGACTTTACTCGTGGCGCGGTTGTAACCGCTCGCCACGTATGTGCCGGGATAGTGTGTTCCGTCCGCGTTCACCTCTTCGGCGGCCCCGCGGGTCACAAACTGACCGTTGCCTAGCGCGCAGAGCGCCTCACGCACTCCTTCTTTGCCCGGATCGTGGCCTTCCCATGTCAAGATCCACCTGTCGGTATGCTCGGTCATTTGCTATGTCCCCCTGTGTTCCGCGAACCAGCCGTCCATGTTCTCGACAGTGAGTTCCGCCGGGTCCGTTATGACAACGTCGGCGCCGGCGTCTCGAAGTGCCTCCGATTGATCTCCGTGTGCGAGGCCGACGACAACACCGAACTCACCTCGACTACCTGCCTCTACTCCGGATGCTGCATCCTCGATGACGAATGCTCTGTCGGGTTGAAGGTCGAGCAGTTCGGCACAGCGCAAGTAGACATCGGGATGCGGCTTGCCTCTCATCCCCTCCTGTTCGGCTGTCAGACCGTCGACAACCTCGTCGAACAACTCGACCAACCCGGCGATTCTGATGATGTCGCGGGTATTCTTACTAGATGACATCAGGCCGATCTTGTGTCCCTCCGCGCGAAGTGCTTTGATGAAATCAACCGTGGGATCAAAGATCCCCACGCCGTCAGTCTCCACCAGCTCGCGGTAGAACTCGTTCTTTCGGTTCCCAAGGCCGCACACCGTTTCTTTTCTTGGGGGGTCAGAGGGATCGCCAAACGGAAGCTCGATCCCACGTGATTCAAAAAAACTCTGGCAGCCTTGGTACCTGGGTTTCCCGTCGACGTAGATGGGATAGTCGGTATCCATGTCGAAAGGAGCCTGTTCCTCGTTGTTTTTGGCCGACCACTCCATCAAGTATTCATCGAACATCTTTTTCCACGCGCGGGAATGCACCATTGCGGTGTGGGTCACTACACCGTCGAGGTCGAAGATGCCTCCGTCGTAATATGCGTGCACGTTGTCCCCTTCAGCTGGTCATCCAAAATGCGGGAAGCCTTCATCCACAGTGTTGCTCAGAGTCAACGCACGCCACCCGGACACGGGAAGTCAAGGCTGTTAGATTACCACGTCTGCACCTAACCCGGAGGGCGGTATCGACGGCGTGAACGTACAGGCCAAACCCGCTGAGCGGATGGCAAAAGTTGCTAGTGCCGATGCGCAGAGCAAAGAAAAGGGCACACGCCACCCTCGCAAGAAGGAGGTGCGTGCTCCTCGGCGCGGTCGCGTGTTCAAGTTCTTTTTCCCAGTTACATCCTACCTCGTCACCGTGTTCTGCGTGTTAGTGTTTTGGATCTATCTGTTCGTTTTGAATCGGACGAGGATCGTGGGGCGGCACTACGTGGGAGAGGGGAAGAACACGCTGCTGCTTTCAAATCATCAGTCGATGATCGACAGCTTCCTCGTGGGAATGGGCGCGTACTTTCCGCAGGCTTTGTGGAAGCCCCATCTGATGCCGTGGAACCCCGCTGCCGAGGAGAATTTCTTCAAAACTCCGTTGTTGGCGTGGTTCGCAGACAATTGGAAATGCATTCCCGTTCGCAGAGGGCGGCGCGATTTTCACGCGGTCCACAGGATGAGCCAGGTTCTTCCCAACGGTACGATGGTTCTCTTCCCCGAGGGGACGAGATCCCGTGACGGTTCGGTGCTCTCCGGAAGGCCAGGTGTCGGACTCGTTGCGCTGGCGACACGGCCGCGGGTGATACCGGTAGCGATCGAGGGCATGAACCGTGCGTTACCGATAGGGAAGGTGATACCGAGGGTCTTCCAGCGCATATCGGTTAGCTATGGGCCTCCGATCGACTGTTCGGAGTTTTTCGAGATGCCGCGCACCAGAGAGACCACACAACTTCTCGTAGACAAGGCCATTGAGGCCATCAGAATACAGTACGCAGAGCTGCAACGGGAGTCAGGGTACGCGCCAACGTCGTGATCCGTGGTGCCATACGCAAAGAGAACGGGCCGTTCCTTTAGGAGCGGCCCGTGTTGCTGTTGGGGATCAACGCTTTCGCCCAAACTTGGGCGACGATGTTAGGGTCCTCAGCTGAAGCCGGTGGGTCCACACCCAGCCGACCTGCTCAACGACTCTCTGAAGGCGGAGAGCACATTCACCACCGAGAAACCACGAGCCACCTTGTCGGATCCGCAATTCGGACACTTGGGGCTCAACCCATCCGAGTACTCTGCCATCGAAGCGCGCACGTCAAAGGGCTTCTCGCAGTCGTTACAGTTGTATTCGTATGTCGGCACGATTGAAAGTCCTGGTTTCAGATTCGGTACTCATATCATAGCATTATAGCAATATAAAGATGTTTTCTCGTTTGTCCAGTGATGAGATTGGGCAACAAGAGACCACGGGGAGCCGTTCGGCATCCCCGTGGAGTGAAAAAGCGGTGAACTCTGGAACGGCGATTCTTATGCCGCGTTCTCCGGGACCTTGTGCAGGTGTACGTCGGTCTGCGGGTAGGGGATGGAACAACCGGAGCTTTCCAACCCTTCCTTGAGTGCGCGGGTGAGGTCGAAATACACACCCCAGTAGTCTTCCTTGGCGCACCACGGACGGACCACGAGGTTCACGGAGGAATCGGCCAGCTCGCTCACCGCCACGGTCGGTGCGGGATCCTTGAGCAAGCGGGGTTCGCTTTCGAGGACCTTGTTGATCGTCTCGATCGCTGTCCCGATATCATCATCGTAGGAAATGCCCATGACCAAATCGACACGGCGTGTGTCATTCGTTGCGTAGTTCTTGATCACCTGACCCCAGACGGTTCCGTTGGGCAGTACGATCCGCACATTATCGGGGGTGTTCATCGTAGTCGTGAAAATGCCGACGGTGTCAACAGCTCCGGCCACGCCGGAAGCTTCGATGAAGTCACCCTTGTGGAACGGTCGGAAGATCAACAGCATGACGCCTGACGCGAAGTTTGCCATCGTTCCCTGGAGGGCGAGGCCAACTGCGAGGCCGGCTGCACCGAGCACCGCAATCATTGACGCTGTTTGGATGCCCACCATGCCCAGCACCGCGATCAGCACGAACGCCATGACGAGGTAGAATGCAAGCGACGAGACGAATGGGACCAGAGTAGGGTCCATGTTACCGCGTTCGAGTGCTTTCCGGACGCCCTTCCGAACGGCCTTGGCGATCATGCGACCAACGATCAGCACCACCAACGCGCCGATGACCTTGAGACCCCAGTCGGAAATCAGCACGATGATACGACCGAGAAGGTCCTCGAACTGAGCTGCTGAGAATTCCATAAATCCTCCTGATTGATTTTTCTTTGTCTTGTATTGTCGAGTGTATGCGTATATAAGAGCCTTTTTTCCTACTGGGAGAAAAAACTCGCCTAAACTGGAAATTGCAAGCCTGAATATGGTTTTGGTGAATTTGGAAGACCTTTGAGCGTATTCGGTATGGCTTTGGGAATACCAGATAAGTTCGAACGCGGCAACTGAGTGCGACGGCTCTGAGAGTGCGGTACCATTGTCAGCGATGGCAGTCGCCATCCGGACGAACGGCGAAGGTTCAATGCAGAGGTGTGAGATTGAAGTGGTGAACAGCGCTCACCGCTCAGGGACTACTGCACCATCTTGACAGGACATTCCTTCAATGGTGTTAGGCGGAGTTCACAGCGATTCGGCCCCACCACGAATTGAATAGTCGGGTGCTAGCTCCAAAAGCTGAATCCGCCTTGGGTCAATTTCGGGCATCGAGTATCAGCGCCAGAAGCTTCCCGTACTCCGTACGTGAAACACTCGTGCCGGCCTCCGTACCGCCCACCGCCACGTTGCGGTCGTTGGTATTCACGCGATGTACCACGACAAGTTCATGCGCCGGCATGATGGTGATGTGATGTCCGCCAGCCCCAAGTGCAGCGTAAGCACCCTCCCCAATATTCACGTCGGGATATAGACGCCCAGCGATAGAAATCCACCAGAAGAATTCATGACCGCGAAAGTCCCGGACCGCACGATCGGTTTTTGTAGTGCGTTCGACCCATTCCTCGGGAATGACTTGCACGTCGTTCCAGCGGCCCTTGCGAAGATACAAAAGCCCGAAGCGCGCCATATCCCGTGCGCTTAGGCGAAAGATATATCCTGGAAAGTCGGATACGCTGCGGCCCTGAGCACCACCGAAACCGCTGCGTGGTTCATACATGCCGTCGGCTGGCACATAGTCTTGCATGCCTGTAGGCTTCGCAATTAGCGAATCGAAGGCCTCGAAGATTCCGATACGAGCCGCCTGCTCGAAGATGCCTCCTGTCGCGTTGAAATCCCAGTTGTTGTAAAACCAAAAAGATCCTGGGGTGTGGTTACCTCTCTCGGGCCATCGTCCTGAGGCAGCCTCACTGACCAAGTTCGCCGGATGATAAACGCCGGAGCGAGAACCAAGCAGATCCACGAGACGAGCCTGCAGTTCGCTGGCCGTGAGACCGAGGCGGTCGTCGACTCCCAGCTGTGCGAGTGTACTTTGGAGATTCAGCGTGCCGTTGGCTTCATAGATACCAATCATGGCACTCAGCAAGCTTTTGCGAATGGAATGGACATTGAACTTGCGCGTGGTTTCACCCCATTCGTCTACGACAATCCCGCCTTGAATTATCATCACTGCAGCGGTATTGATGGAGTCTGCATAGGCTTGGGCCTGCCGTAGTTTTTCAACCGACCACCCCAGCTCTGCAGGATCTTCTGACTTTCGCCAAGTCTCACCCGGATAGGTGGGCTGCTGCGACAGGGCGCTGGAAACAAATGCAACTGAGAGAATGAGAATCACTGGTGCGGTTGTGTGAGCGACCCGTGAGCTCCCCCAAGCCAACGAGTTGCCTAATGGGCCACATAGTCGTCTGAAGGTACTCATCGGTTGGATCCTCCCTTTCGTGCTCAGCCTAATACCCAAGTCTCCCGACCAGTGTATCCCGATGTTCATCGCACGAGCGCTCTTATGGAAACAAGCTGTGAGTGACAGTCTCATGTCCTGGCAAGTGTGGCACCTTTTCCGCGAGTCCGCTAGAGTAGTCTCGGGACATTCGGTCGGTGTGGCCCGTTGTCTACAGGCCAAACGAAGATGGTTCCTACTGCGTGTGCACGGTGAGGGCGGATACTAGGGTGGGAGCCCCGGAAACCCACTCGCTCGGCCATAAGCTGTTGTAAAGCAACGACTTACAGCTCTCCAACGCTGCTCCACACGACCGAAAACTGCCAAA
>JBDHHK010000211.1:0-7313 GCA_039589395.1 Gemmatimonadota bacterium | reverse complement strand
ATGGCGTCTGTCGGGCAGTTGGAACAGCAGAGACCGTCGCCCTTACAGAGGGCCGGATTGACCGCCGCCTTCTTGTTGACGCCCTTGCCCTTCCATTGGATCGCGTCGTAGGTGCAAGCGTCGATACAGGCCCCGCATGCAATGCAGGCCGCTTCGTTCACTTCGCAGACTGAACCCGACGCTGTGACAGTATCGTGCGAGAGCAGTGTCACCGCGCGTCCGGCCGCACCGTATGCCTGGCTTACTGCCTCAGACAGATGTTTGGGATAGTGATTCGCCCCGCACATGAACACGCCATCCGCAGCGAAGTCGACCGGACGGAGCTTCACGTGGGCTTCTTGGAAGAAGCCGTCGGGGTTCACGGGCACCTTGAACAAACGCGCGATCTCGGGGTTGCCGGGGGAGGGCACCACCGCCGCCGACAATGCCAGCAGGTCTGCATCCAGCACGAGCTGCTGACCGAGAACGTGGTCAAACACGCTCACCTGCAGAATGGGCTTGCCCTCCTCGTCCGTGCCGGGCTCCACCGTTGGCCTGCCGTTGGTTCGCTCCGGTTCCCAACGGACGAAACGCACACCGTTCTCCGCCGCTTCGAAATACTTGTCCTCTTTGAACCCGTAAGTCCGCATGTCCCGATAAAGGACGTAGATGTCCATCTCGGGTTTGAGGGCTTTGAGCTTCAAGGCGTTTTTGATCGCCTGGCTGCAGCAGACGCGCGCACAGTAGTCGCGGCCCTCCTCGCGGCAGCCGACGCACTGGATCATTACCAACCTTCGGGCCGCCGCGATCGTTCCGTCATCTCGTGCGAGCCGTTCCTCGAGTTCGAGTTGGGTCAGCACACGCTCGTCTTCGCCGTAGAGGTACTCGGTCGGCCTGTGCTCTTCAGCACCCGTGGCGAGGATTGTGGCGCCGTGTTTGATCTCGGTAGTGCGACCCTCCGACTCCACCGCGGTGACAAAACTGCCGACATATCCCGACGCGTCTGTTATCGTTGCCGAGTGGTAGACGCGGATCAGCTGATGCTGATAAACCTGGCGTATCAGATCTTCGACGTAAGCGTGGGCATCCAACCCCTCCAACGTGGTCTGGATCCGCCGCGCCATTCCGCCGAGCACTTCTTGCTTCTCGACCAGGTGGACCTCGAAACCCTGGTTGGCCAGGCCGAGCGCGGCGTTCATTCCGGCAACGCCACCGCCGACAACTAGTGCCGCCTTGTTGACCGGAAGCTCAAACTCTTGTAGAGGCTCTAGCCCGATCGACCGCGCTACCGACATGCGGATTATGTCTTTGGCCTTCGCGGTGGCCTCTTCCTTCTGCTTTGAGTGCACCCAGGAGCAGTGCTCCCGAATGTTGGCCATGTCGAAGAAATACTGGTTGATCCCACCCTCACGCAGCGTGTCGCGGAACAGCGGCTCGTGTGTGCGAGGCGTGCACGCAGCAACGACAACGCGGTTCAAGCCCTTCTCCCGAATCGTGGTCGCTATCTGTTCGGCTGCATCGGTCGAGCAGATAAAGAGACCTTCTTCTGCGTGTGCCACGTTCTCCAGCCCGCCCGCGTACTCCGTCACCTCTGGAATGTTCACCACCCGGCCGATGTTCGCGCCGCAATGACATGTGAAGACACCTATTTTGACTTCCTCTTCTGTGACATCACGCTCTTCGGGGTAAATCCGTTCCGTGTCCAGTTTGCCCCTACGGGCCTTGAGCAGTGCGCCTGCAAGCGCGTTGGCACCGCTAGCGCTCATGACCGATTCGGGGATGTCCATCGGCCCCTGGAAGGCTCCACTCACGAATACACCCGGGCGAGTGGTCTCGATAGGATTAACCGAATTGGTTTTACAGAAGCCGTGTTCGTTGAGCTCGATACCGAATTGCGCGGAGATCCGCTCGACGTTTGCGGGCGGCGCCAGGCCAATGCCTAGCACAACCAGGTCGAACTCCTCTTCCTTCACTCCCTCACCATTCGTGGAGTAGCGAATCGTGACGTTGTTCGTTTCGGGGATCTCCCGTCCGATCTCAACGTAGCTACGGACGAACTTCACTCCAGGAAGGTTCTCAGCCCGTTTGTAGAACCGCTCGAAGTCTTTGCCGAACGAACGAATGTCGTTGTGGAACACCCAAGCCTCGGTATCGGCGTCGTGATCCTTCGACAGGATCACCTGCTTCTGGACATACGAGCAACAGACGGATGAGCAGTAGCTGTGGCCGCCTTCCAAAATCTGCCTGGAACCGACGCAGTGTATCCAGGCGATCTTGTGTGGGTGTTTGTGGTCGGAGGGACGAAGGATTTCACCTTCGTGCGGACCGGTAGCGCACAACAGCCGCTCGAAGTCGAGACTGGTAACGACATTTGGTATCGTACCGTATCCGTAATCGCCGCGACGGCCCGGATCGAACGCACCGTAACCGGGAGACAGAACGATCGCCCCTACCTTTACGACCTGCTTCTCCGCCTTCTGGCTGAAGTCGATTGCCTTGTTCTTGCAGACGCCCTCGCAAATGGTGCACTTACCATCTTTGAGCTTGATGCACTCTTCATCGATGTACGGAACCAGCGGAACGGCCTGAGAGAAGTAGATGTGTGTCGCCTTGTTGTCCGACAGGTTCTGATTAAACGGGTCGGGGATCTTGATCGGACAGTACTCGACGCATGTGGTGCAACCGGTGCATATGTCCTCATCCACATACCTCGGCTTCTTGATAAGCGTGACGTCGAAGTCGCCCGCCTCACCTTCGACTGAGTCGACCTCGGTGTAGGTCATAATCTCAATGTTGGGATGCCGGTCGCATTCGATGAACTTCGGCGACTCGATGCACATCGAGCAGTCGTTGGTCGGGAAGGTCTTGTCGAGCTGGGCCATCTTTCCGCCGATTGTGGGGTCCTTCTCGACCAGGTAGACCTTGTAGCCCGAACTCGCCAGATCGAGCGCGGCCTGGATGCCGCTCATGCCGCCACCCACGACCATCACATCGCCGAAGGTGCCGTTGCGGTTCGTCATTCGGCACCTCCGTTCCCCGACAGCGCTTCGAAAAGTACTTCGGTGATGTCCTTGATCTCGAGCTTGTTCTCTCCTTCCAGAGACAACGCACTCTCCTCGAAATTGCTGATGCAGTAGGGGCAGGAAGTGGCGAGCACATCGGCGCCGACTTGGACTGCCTGTGCCACCCTCAGGTCGGAGAAACGTTCTTCTTTCGGTGTCTCCGCCCAGATTCTGCCGCCGCCACCTCCGCAGCAGAGACTCTTCTCTCGCGTGTCGGGCATTTCAAGCAGCTCGAGTCCCTCAAGCCTCTTCAAGACGTCGCGCGGTTGGTCGTAGATACCGTTGTGTCGCCCCAGATAGCACGGGTCGTGGAAGGTGACCTTTTTCTTGAACTCGGCACTTAGCTCGAGTCGCCCATGCTCGATCAGTTCCTGTAGGAATTGCGAGATGTGAACGACCTCGAAGTTCACCATGAACTCGGAGTATTCATTCTTGAACGTGTGATAGCAGTGTGGCGATGCCACCAACACCCTTTTTACGCCGTTGTCGATGAAGGCCTTGATGTTTTCCTTTGCGAGGGTTTTGAACACCTCTTCGTTGCCCGTCTTGCGGATGCTTTCCCCGCAGCAACTCTCCTGATTGCCCAGTATCCCAAAGTCGACGCCAGCCTTGTTGAGTATGTTGGCCGTTGCCACCGCGGCCTTCTGCAGTCGCGGATCGTAGCTGTAGTAACAGCCCACGAAGAACAGGATCTCCATTCCCTCTGTAAACTGCTTGATTGAGAGGTCTTTGGCCCAGGCGGTCCGATCCTCTCTCTTCTCGTTCAGCGGGTTTCCGTCGCCTGCGAGACTGCTGCCCGCTGCGCTCAATCCGGCGACCGACGCCGGGTAGACATCGTACGCAGCAGCTATCCTACGGATGGCGACGCCCACCTCGATTTGCTCCACGCCCCTCGGGCAAGCGGCTGGACACATACCGCAGGTTGTGCAGCGCCAGATCTCGTCGAGCTCGATTTCAGGGAGTCCGAGCGCCGCCTGCCAGACGATCTTGCGGATGCTGAACGGCCGCACCCGGTTCCACGGGCAGACAACGTCGCACTTGCCGCACTGAAAGCAGTACTTGAACGCGTCGCCACCGGCGTCATTGATCTCGTCGACTATTTCCGCGAGCGGTGTGACCATTTCAACGCTAGTCATGGTCTAGTCCTTCTTCATTCTGCTCACGGCGTCGACCACCTTGTCCCAACCGTGTTTGTTAGCTAACGCCTCGAGACCGTCGTCCACCTCCTCGGGGCTCGGCTCATCTTCGACATCCTCTTCGCGCTCCTCGTAAACGAGCGCGTCAGCCAAACACCACGTCACGCAGAGCGGTTCCTCTAGTGTTGGATCGGACTCGCACATGTCGCATTTCAGGGGGAGGTCAGAGTCCGGCTCCTTGAAGATGTCGCGCGAAGGACACGAAGCCCGACAGAACGCGCACTCTTCGTACTCTTTGCCGTCGATTACGTACTTGTCTCGCCCGGCGCACTCGGCCGCGGTGTATTCGCCCGCGAAGACAGGCACGTATACGTCGGAGATTGGCTCCCGGATCACACGGATGCGTGCCCGCGCCGGGTTGTTGCTGCTGAACTTCGGCAATGCGTGGTGTGCCGAGCAGATCACCTCGCAGGCCCTGCAGCCGTTGCACAGGTCGACATTGATCTTGATGTTCTTTACGATCTTTTTCTTCTTCTCGGCCGTCACGATGCACTTCCTTCGCCCGAGGCGACCCCGGCCGCTGAGCCGACTGCGGTCGGCTTTAGCGCATCGGCTTTCAGGATCCCTCGCTCAACGAAGTCCTCGTACACATAGTCGAGATCCAGTTCGTGCAGAGTCTCGCGTGTCGGAACTCCATCGTTATTCCAGCCTTTGAACTTGTAGTACTCATCGAGAAGTTTCTTCTCGAGTTCGGGGAACCGTCTCTTCCAGTGATCCTCCGGCGGTTTCTCCTCCGCTCGTGTCATGCCCCGGCGCAGGTTGTTAGCTCTGACGAGGTTCCTATTCCGGCTGGTCAGGTGCACCAGCGCCTCTTCGTCGAGATCGAAACCAGCCCCAGAGGAGATCAAACCCGGCAAGTTGTGAATGTTGAACGGTGGTTTGTACGGGAACGACGACAGTCCTGCGCACATCCCGGTGCTGTCGTCGATGTAGTGCATCTTCTCCTGCCAGTTCACGATCTCACAGGTGGCATCGATGTCAGGGTAGTTGGGAATCGACTTCTCGCCGCGAAGCTCCCATTCTACAAACCATTCCTTGAATCGATCGTCGGGAACGTGCGGCCAATCCTCGCACCACGCTTCTCGCTCCTCTCTGGTAGGGAACGGTGCCTGAGGGTAGTTCCCTTCGATCTGCGTGATGTTGATCTTCTCGCCGGTGCAATACATGAGGAAGTAGATCGGGTTCAACATCCCGAGCTTCAGCGGAAGCTGCTCGGTCTTTTTGATGTTGTTGTGCGCGTACTCCGGTGCTCCGCTACCGATCTTCTCAGCCGCCCAATATGTGCCGTCGGCGAGGACATCACCGATGCCTTCACGCCGCACGATCTTGTCGAGCAGGTAGTAGAACCGTCCCTCGCTGTCGGGCGGCATGTTCGGAAAGTCTTTGTCAGACAGGATGCCGGCCTCGTATAGCTCGATGGCGAAGGCCATCGTCTGCGGCGCGGAGAACGCATCAACGCCATGTTCTGTGGCCTTTTGTGCGATTCTCAATCCGAAGTCGAGATTGGAGTAAGCTCCCATCGTATAGGTGAGCTTGGAGAAGCACTTCATCATATAGGAGCAAAAGCGCGTGTCGACTGAGATCGATGCGCCGCACTTCATGGGGCAGTTGTGGCAGCTAAGGAGCCGAGTCCGCATGGTCTCCATCGTGTCCGTCCACTCCTTTTGGATCTCCTCGGTCCAGAAGCCCTTCCTCCTCTCACGCGCATTGCCCCACATGAAGTTTTCGGTGTGCCACTTCTCATCGTGCACCGCCATCTCCTGCGGTGACCCGATCCCTGCCATGATCGGCATGACCCCCTTCAGCGGATTTTCGTTCCGGTGCCTGATGTATTTCAGGGCGTCGTTGCAGTGCCCGAGGAACTCTTCGGGACGAGCGATCAAGATGTCCTTCGAGCCGCGCACCGCGATCGCCTTCAAGTTCTTGTCGCCCATGATGGCGCCCATGCCTAGCCTGCTTGCGCTGGAACGGCCCTGCTCGATGGACGCGAAGAAGACCTTGTGCTCGCCGGCGAGACCGATGGACGAGACCTGCACGTGTTGGTCGTCCAACTCCTGGCGTAGGAGCGACGCGGTCTCGAACGTTCCCAGGCCGCGATACTGAGTTGCGTCCCGTATCTCGACAGTGTCGTCGTTGATATAGAGATAGACGAGGTCCGGCGCCTTGCCGCGAATGATGACCTTATCATATCCGGCGTGTTTCAGCTCCGGCCCCCAAAATCCGCCCATCATCGAGAATGCAGACAGCTTTGTCTGAGGCGAAATGGAAGAGACAATCGTCCGGTTGCAGCCTGGTGCAGGAGTGCCCGCAAGCAACCCAGTTCCGAAGATCAGTAGGTTCTCGGGATCGAAAGGCTGTACCTCAGGTCCGACTCTGTCCCACATGATTCTCGCATTGGTGCCGAGCCCGCCAAGATGGAGCTCGGAGAGGTGCGGGTCGGTTGGTACCCGTTCGATGTTTCCCCTCGTAAGATCGACTTCGAGATTGAAGCCTGTCTCTGCATACCTCATTCGTTTCCCCTCGCGATATACCCGTCGAGAAAGAGAGATGTCTGTTGTGCGGCTAAATCATCGAGGCTCACTCGGCTACGCCCCGCGTCGTACCACTGGTAGAACCAGTTGATCATGCCGAAGAGGTTGGCGGTGGCGAGCCAGGAGTCGAGAAAAGCGCCCTGGTCTGGCTGTAGCTCCATGACGATTCTGTGAACGGCCTCAAAATAGGATCGGCGGCGCTCGTGTACGGCGTCGTACGCCTCGCCTTCGAGGGTTTCGACCTCTCGGGCGCAGACTTTGAGTTCGTGCATGTTCTCGCCGAAATGGCGGACATGATTGCGTACGGCTGCTTCCAGCCGCAGACGTGGATCGCTCACGCCTTCGAGATTGTTGCTGAGCCCTTTTAGCAGTGAGTCAAAGGTGTGGTATTGAATCCAATACAGGAGTTCTTCCTTACTATCCACGTAGTGGTAGATGCCGGCGAGGCTGACCTCGGTCTCTGCGGCGATGCGCCGCATTGATGCTTTGTCAAACCCTACCTCAGCAAATACTCGAGCCGCCGACTTCAGCAGATGAAGCCGCTT
>JBDHHK010000210.1:0-7405 GCA_039589395.1 Gemmatimonadota bacterium | reverse complement strand
AACATTACGAGGGCAAGCATGTGCTGGTCATCGGCGGCGCCAACTCGGCCGGGCAGGGCGCGGTGTTCCTCTCGAGATACGCGGGCAAAGTCACATTGGTGAAACGTGGTAAACATCTGGAAGACAGCATGTCGCAGTACCTGATCGATCAGATCAACTCCATCGAGAACATCGAGGTGTTGCTGCAAACCGAAATCGACGCGGTTCGCGGCGAGGAGCAACTCGAGGCCGTCACGCTGAAGAACCGTGAGACGGGTGAAACCAGCGAAGTGTCCGCGGACGCGATGTTCGTCTTCATCGGCGCCGTTCCGCACTCCGACATAGTTGCTGAGGTTGTCGAGCGGAACGAGGCTGGATTCATTCTGACGGGGCCGGACCTGCTGGACGAAAACCACCGGGCGAAGAACTGGAAACTCAAACGCGATCCGTACCTGATGGAGACGAGTGTGCCTGGTATCTTCGCAGCTGGTGACATTCGCCACAACGTGGTTCGACGGGTGGCGTCCGCGGTGGGGCAGGGAGCTGTCGTGGTGAGTTTTGTTCACCAATATCTAAAGACTGTCTAATGAACGGGTCCGTAGATTGAGGTTTTGACTCATCTGCGAAAGCCAAACCGCTGCGCGAACGCAAAAGCCTCTTCGCTGGACGGCGAAGCGTATCTACTCACTCTTGAAAGAATCAAGAAATCGCTGCGCTTGTCCAGTTGATTTGAACCGTAGCATCAAACGTTTTCGTTGCCGAGTGGGTTGATGTGACACCTCAGCTCGATTGTTCTGATACCGTGCCGCGTTGTGATCCACGGAGGGCATGATGCTCCGGTGAGCGGCCTTGTAGCTTTTCAACCTGTCCGTCACCAGCCGCCACGGCGTGCTTCGCTGATCCTTCAGGAGCTTCCGGATGAACCGTTTGGCGGCGCCGGAATTGCGACGTTTCTGGACGAGGAAAACGATCATGTCACCGTCCTGGTCGATGGCCCGCAAGAATTAGTACCGCACTCCTCCTATCTTCACGAAGACCTCGTCCAGGTGCCAGATGTCGCCCTTTCGGCCCTGGCGACGTCGGAGGACTCAGCCGCACGCGGGCCCGAACTTCCGACACCACTGCTTGTTGGTCTCGTAGGAGACGAAGACTCCACGCTTCGCCAGGAGCTCCTCGACATCGCGAGAGCTCAGACAGAATCTGTATTACAACCAAACGGCATGACTGTTGATTTCAGGTGGGAAGCGGTAGCCATGATCGCAGTTCATTTTGATTCTCATGAAGGAAGTGTGCGAAAGTCCGGCTCAAGTTGACATTACCCTCCAGGACTACTCGTGCTCGCTCCGAAGAAAACATCGACAGGACGCATGTCTGTTGACATTGTGGTATATTGGTACGTGTTTACATCATCAACCGGTTTGTGATAACAGGTGAACGAAATGATGCTCGCATCGAGCGTCGACGAAGTTGATCCCTTAGTCCACACTGCAGTCGTGGAGGCGCTTACGTTGAACGAATCTCTGGACCGCTTCATGTCGGCTTTTCCCTGCCTCCGCACCATCGAACATGTGATCGCCGAAGGGTGGTGGTGAGCTGTGAGCTCTCCGCAGAAGACCTTCGGGAACGACGTCTCTGCAGACCCGAGATCTGCGACGAATGCCCTCCTCTCGAAAATCTCTCGCTACGAGGCGCTGCTCGAGCTCACCGGTGTGATCAATGCGGCGAGCGATATTGAATCTGTCGGAAAGGAACTCGCCCGCCGCCTCAAATACGTCGTGGATGTCTATTCCTGGCGCTATATCTGCTTCGAGGGTGATCCGGAGGACTCCGAAAACCCGGAAGCGACAACCATTATCGTCGACGGGTTTCGAGGTGGCGCGGACGTAAAGCGGACAACTTCAGCCGCTCTGTCGAGCTTTGAAATGGAGTTGTGGAATGACCGCAAGACATACATGCTCTGCGGCGAACCCATGAACGAAGCTCTGGAAGAGCTCCCAGAACATTTTCGAAGAGATGATCTCGAACAGATCTCGGTGAACGCCCAAGTCGAAAACGGCAAGACCCAGGCTCTCTTTTTGTTCTGCAAACGACGCCTGCCCTTCACCGAACTCGATGCAAAATGCCTTTCGACCGTATGCAGTTTGTTCCACCGCAAGATCGTCATGCTTTGGGAGCGACAGAAGCTTCGCGATCTGGAGCTGGCGTACCTACATCAAGAAGTCATGCTGCGCCAAAACGAGAGGCTGGCGACTCTGGGTCGGCTGAGCGCCGGCATGGCCCACGAGCTCAACAACCCGGCTTCTGCTGCCAGACAGGGGGCAGAGCAACTCAGGACAGCGATCGCTCGACTCGAACGGGCCCAGTTCGCACTCGGCGCAGCCGGATTTTCGAGCGAACAGCACGAGGTCATCGCGGCGTTCGAAAGGGAAGCCGAGGAACGAGCAAAGAAGCCGAGATCACTCGATCCGATTGCCCGAAGCGATCTCGAGCAAGAGGTAGAAAACTGGCTCGACCAGAACGGTATTCAGGACCCGTGGGAGCACGCCCCGACATTCGTGGCGGAGGGACAAACTCCTACCGAACTTCAAGATCTGACCAAGAGCTTCGATCCGTCGGTGACTCCGATCGTGATCGACCACGTTGGGAGCAGGCTTGCAGCCTTCACCCTCGTAGAGGATATAGCTGGAGGGACCCTACGAATCGCGGAGGTCGTCAAGGCCCTCAAAGGATATTCTTTTATGGATCAAGCCCCCGTTCAACTGGTCGACGTGCGTGAGGGGCTCAACGATACACTCCTCATGCTGAACAGCAGGCTTCCAGACGGGATCAAGGTCAACCGCGACTTCGCGGACCCGCTGCCTCGAATTCTGGGCTACGGCAGCGAGCTCAACCAGGTCTGGACGAACCTCATCGACAACGCGATCAGTGCGATCGGCGAAGAGGGCGCGCTGGATCTGAAGGTGTACCGGGGCGACGACTGGGTCGTCGTCGTGGTCTCGGACAGTGGACCAGGGATTCCGATCGAGGTTCAAGGGAAGATATTCGACCCGTTCTTCACCACCAGGGCCCCGGGGGAGGGCGCGGGTATGGGACTCAGTGTCAGTCACGGCATTGTGGTGGAGAAACACCGGGGGCAGATATCGGTTGACTCGAAGCCGGGGTCGACGCACTTCACTGTCAAGCTCCCAGTCACCGACGAGTCATCAACCGTTGGCGTGGATGGCAAGGTCCTCACGGAACCGACATAGCCCGGATACTTACCGAGTGCCGGCGGCGGTGAATTGTCACCAAACATGCTCTGATTGCAGGTGGTGGCCAACCTGAACAGACCTACGGGGAAAACTATGAAACGTACCACCCATGTCGTGTATGACGACACGTCACCCGAAGTTCGCGCCATTTATGATGAGATAATGGACACGATGGGCACAACCTCGGTGCTCAACTTCCTCCAAGCCCTCGGCCACAACCCGCACGCGCTTCGCGGGATTTGGTCGATGCTCAAGGAGTCGGTGATCGAAGGCGAGATCCCGGCACTGTTGAAACAGCTGATTCTGTTCAAAATCTCAACCATCGCCGGGAATCAGTACTGCACCAAGCTTCACGGCCACGCGGCGCTGAATCTCGATCCCACGCTGACCTACGACGATCTGGACGCCCTTTCCGGCGGCGCCTGCAGCGCCAATCTGCCGCCCTCCTTCTCGGTGGCGATCGAGATCGTCTCTCGGGCAGCGCTCGATTCCAAGAGCGTCGGCGATCTGGACTGGGATTTCGAAGAGCAGCTCAGAGACGAGGGTTTTTCGGAGAGCGAAATCGACGAGCTCCTGGCGGTCGGTTTCTTCAGCATCATGATGAACAAGCTGACCGACACCTACGATGTCCCGTGGGAGAGTCCGGTCCCTCAACCGTCGAGCTGAGACGTCTTTTTCCGACGCAAGGCAAACGTCGCGGGGCCGGCGCGCCGGATGGTCTGACTGCCGCGATTGGGTCGGGATGCTAAGTCAGGAACCCGGTCGTTAGACAGTCTTGAGGTACTGGTGAACAATACTGATGGCCACAGAACCTTGCCCCACAGCCGACGCCACGCGCCGACCCACGTCGTGGCGAATATCACCCGCGGCAAACACGCCCGGCACACTGATCTCCATCAAGAATGGATCGCGTTTCGGCTTCCAGTTCTTAGGACGAAGTTCACCGTGGAACAGGTCCGGCCCCGTGAGGATGAACCCAGCCTCGTTCCGCTCAACCAGGTCGGACACAATATCGGAGTGCGGAACGGCATCAATGAAGATGAACATCGCCTCAGCAGGCAGCTCCTTGGAATCACCCTTCTTAGGATGCATTCTACCTTGAAGTGTCCATCAATCTCGAGCCAGAAACTGTCTCGATCTTGCTGACGGCCTACACTCTCATGTGTTAGGATCGCCTCGTATCAAGCCAGAACGCCACCGCTGCAAACAGAAAATAGGACGCAAGCGCGAACACTGCGAGGCCCAACTTGCTGTCACTCATCGGTGGTCCGAAGAGATTCATTACGTTCACCAACAGGAGAAATGTCACAAAGACGCCCATACCATACTTTCCAACTGCTGTCGTAGCCGATGTTGAACGCATATAGAGCCAAAGTGCTGACAGCAGAAGTCCAGCCTCGAGAGCATAAGTCGCGATGGCGTTGTTCCATAGGCCGAAGCCAAGCTTGGGTGACATGTCACTCCACACGGGTAGATCCGGCGTGTGAACCGCCAAGTCGAACAGCCAGTGCGAGAAGACGGCAAACGCTACCACCAACGCCACCGACTTGCTCTTCACAATCACCCATCTAAGGACTGTGTAGACAGCGCACGCGAATAGCAGGGAGGCAAGAAGGCTGTGCGTGAAAGGCATGTATTCGAGCTCGAAATGGGTCGATTGCGTGAAGTCCTCCACAATGTTCAGCCGCTCTATTCCGAGTAGAACAAACGGAAAGAACAAGATGTCGACCAACTGCACGGCGAGAAACAGAACTCCGAGCGACGCTCTCTACTCAAACCTCTTCAGGGCAATGCCGGCGGCATAGTGTCCAACAAACATTGGCAAGCATCATTGATTCGAATTGTCTTCCCTACCCCATTGCGTTCGTGCGACCTTCACGGACTCATTGATACACAGGTTGGATCCTCACAATCGACTCCGAACTTCGACGCTCGGCGCGCCATGTGGGCGACCAGGGCACTGGCGACAAGGGTTTTGGTCGGCGTGCAGCCGACGGCTCAGTCTCCCGTACGGCCAGTGCCCAGGCCTGGCTAATATCGTGAGCTCAAGGAGGCGGCCATCCGTGTGACCGTTTCTTCCGTCGTCCACGTAGCGTTGGCTATGAACCGGAAGTTGGTCATCGCGGCGGCGTTGCCGTCGAGGTCGGGCAGTATGGCCGAAGCCGTGGCATCCGTGGCCACCGCGACTTCGAATCCCTGCTCCAGTAGCTCCCGCAGGTGTGACTCCACACAGAGGTTACCGGACATGCCGGCGAGAATGACCCGGTCGATACCGCGCTTCCTCAGCTGGAGCACCAGATCGTTCTGCTCCGGACCGAACACCTTGTGCGGACCCACGACCACGGTCTTGCCGTCTTCGATGTACCGCTTGTAGCGCTCGAGCCAATCCGCACCTGATCCCTCGAAACCTTCCAGGTCGAGCTGCCCCGTCCGATCGAACATGCCGATCTCATGCATCAGCTCTTCCAGAGCACCTTCGAACCGCCAACCGTGATCCGTGGGGTAGTAGTAGTGTGGCGAGATGAACACCGGAATGCTGTTTTCCTTTGCCGTGCGAAACAGCGTCTCGAGGTTTGCTACGGTATTGTTCTCAGTCACGCTCGCACCGACTACTCCCCATGTGACACCATCGGGCGACAGGAAGTCGTTCTGCGGGTCGGTGATGACCAACGCTGTGTTGCTCCGGTCAATCTCCATTCCGGGGTCCGGGAGTTGCGCCGCCGCATTTCCACCGAGCCAGGCGGACAGGCCCAGTGCGAGAGACGCAATCTTCTTTGATCGTTTCATTGGGCGATTCCTTTCTCAATCGTGTACGTGCATTACTGATGTGAGTTTGTTCTGGGTGCGCTCAAGGCCGCCTAACCGCAGGGACGCTTTCCTTTATGGCCCAGCGGATACTGAGCATGATCGACTTGTGTCATCCCTCCTACTGTGGCGGTGCGCGACACTCCGTCTACCAAGGTGGCAACGGGGAGCACCGACGGATGAAATCGTCTTACACTCATAAAGTAGTAATTTAGTACCTAAATGGCAACTTTTGAATACTGTAGACTCACGCCCACCCCTAGTGACATAGGCATTACCCGAAAATATGCCTTGGCAAGGCAAACGACTCGACAGGGGGTGGGTCTGAGTTTGTTTCGGCCGAAGCACCACACCAAGAACGCTCCGAAGAGGTCGCCCAGCTAAACGCAGCCAAAGCACACTGGCCTCGGAGCCCTGTCATCACCTCAACTCACTATTGAGAGAGTCTCTGTGTGTTGACATTGAGGTATTGAGGTACTTGTATTGTTAATAACGAGTTAGTGGTGACTCTTGAATAGAGGCTTGTCGATACGAATAGCCGAAGGTGATGTAACCGTCACATCAGAACGCACCGGACGCCATTGTCCAAACAATGCCCGCTTCCGGCAGCGACATGCAAATCAGACTCATCGGTCTATCAAGATTGCCGAACACATCCAACAAAAGGGGCTAGCACTATGACAACGATCAAGACGGAAACCCGCGTAAACGGCATCGACATCGAAGTTCTGAAAGAAACGGTCGGAGCCATACAGAACGACCCTGAGTTGGGAAAGTGCAAGTTCCGCGCGCGGAACAAGTGGATCGACGCCAACCACAACTGCACAACCATTACCGGCTTCTACGGTGCGAAGCAAGAGATGAAGCACAAACAGGAATTCGAGCTGCACGCCGATGAACCCGCCATCCTTGCCGGAGAAGATCAAGGCGCAAACCCGGTGGAGCACCTGCTCAACGCCCTTGCCTGCTGCGTGACTACGGCCATGGTTGCACACGCAGCTGTCCGCGGGATCCACATTGACGAGTTGGAATCCGAACTAGAGGGAGATATCGACTTGCGTGGATTCCTCGGACTAGACGCGGACGTGCCCAAAGGCTACACGAACATCCGAATGAACTTCAGAGTGAAGACCGATCGCGAAAACGTGGAAAAGCTGAGGGAGTTGGCTGACTTCTCCCCAGTTCTGAACACGATAACGCAGGGTGCGAAGGTGGACGTTCAGGTTGAGTCGATGTAGGCCATTGGCCACTGAAACCCCGTCCTGTTCCAATATTCGATCGACCGATCAAGCGGCTTTTCGATGGTAGTGGCTGAGGATGCCGCCCAGCCTTTCCTGTCGAACGACCGGCCCTGAGGCGAGTTCTGGAAC
>JBDHHK010000209.1:0-7411 GCA_039589395.1 Gemmatimonadota bacterium | reverse complement strand
AGCCATGGCACTGGTGCTTTTGATCGGCATGGGGCTCTTGGCAAAGACCTACTCGAGGCTAAGCGGTGTGGACCCCGGTGTTGGTGACCCTGATGCACTTCTCACCTTCGCCATAACGATTCCATCAGGGGACATGGAGGATCTAGAGGAGGCGGCCCGAACGCACGAGATCATTGCGGAAAGGCTGACCGCGAGCCCTGAGGTGTCCTCCGTCGGCCTCACCTCGAAGCTCCCAATGGGGTACAGTCAAAATGTGAATCCAGTTTTTGTCGAGGGACGGCCGCCTCCGGCCGGAACGGCCCCTCCCGGAAGGCAGTACACGTGGGTCGGTGGCGACTACTTTCGGGCAATTGGGATTTCGATTTTGGCAGGACGCGCCCTGTCGTGGGAGGATATCCGGCACAGGACTCCGGTTGTCGTCATATCAGAGAGTCTCGCTCGTGAGTATTGGGGGAATCCCGGTAGCGCGGTTGGTGAGCGAATATCTCCCGGGCCGGAACCTGGACGCAGCGGCTGGAGGGAAATCGTCGGCGTCGCAGGGGGCGTACTGGACGACGGGCCGAATCGAGGACCCACTGACATCGTCTATTGGCCCATGGTCACACCCCACCCCTGGGCGGCCGAAGCCAGCGATTCGACTTGGGCACTCCGCACCATGTCCTACGCCGTTCGGGGAAGTCGCAGTGGGACACCACCGCCGGCACGAGTGGTTCGCGATGTGGTTCGCTCGGTAGATCCCGATTTCGCGCTCAACGGTGTCCGGACCATGAAGAGCCTGTTCGCGGAACACCTGGAGACGACGACGTTCACTCTCCTAATGCTGGCCATGGCAGCCGCGGTGGCTCTGTGCCTGGGGATCATAGGTGTATACAGCGTGATTTCCTATCTCGCGAGCCAGGAGACAAGTGAAACGGGCGTACGGCTCGTGCTCGGCGCAACGCCCGGCGACGTGATGCGCCATTATTTGGGTCACGGTCTGCTGGTGAGCTGTGGTGGAGTGGCGATCGGATTGGGTGTCGCACTAGTGATGACGAGGGTGATCGGCGCTCTTCTATTTGGTGTCGGTCCTGCTGATCCCGTCACCTACGGCGCGATGGCAATCGGGCTAACTGCCGCGACCATGGCGGCGAGTTTCTTGCCCGCGCGCAGAGCTTCCACAACCGACCTGATGCGGACGATAAGGATGGAATGAGTGGCTACTAAACCTAGAGGAACCGAGGCGACCTAGGGGAGTGACTCGATGGAAACGAATCCGAGCCACTGTAGCCGCGCCGTACTCGGCGGCGGGTCGGATGCTCTGCATCGGAATTGTCAACTTAGTGAATCCTGGGTCGACTCCTGCTGCAGCTCCACCCGGGATTCACTAAGTTGACAATACAGGATGGAGAGGTGTCCTGTCATGAATACAACGAACGCCGTACGAACTACAGGAACCACATACCCGCGTTGGATGCTCTATGGAGCTAACGGTTACACGGGTCGTCTGATCGCGCACGAGGCTAATAGGCTGGGACTGGCGCCAGTGCTGGCCGGGCGGCGCGGTCGAAAGGTCGAAGCGCTCGGCCGAAAACTCGGGATGGAGACCTGCGTGTTTCCACTCGACAGCCCGAACGACGTCGAGCAATGTCTGCGAGACGTGAAGGTAGTGCTGAATTGCGCCGGTCCGTTTATCGCAACCACCGTACAAATGCTGGCGGGCTGCGTTGCAGTGGGGACGCACTACCTTGATGTCAGCGGTGAGATTCCCGTTTTAGAATACATCCACTCCCGACCCAACGAGTGGCGCGCGGCCGGCATTGTGGTCATTCCTGGCGTGGGTGCCAACGTGGTGGCGACCGACTGTCTCGCCGCCATGCTGAAGCAAGAGCTGCCGGACGCGGCATATCTCCGTGTTGCGGTAGGGTGGCCCCAAAAGGTGAGCCCGGGCACCGCCATGTCGATGTTGGAGACGATTCCAGAGGAAGGGCGTGTGCGGATTGATGGGGTGATTCAGCGAGTACCGAACGCTTTCAAGACTGCGATAATCCCGTTCGCCGATGGCCCTGCGGCTGCCGTTACCGGACCAATAGGCGACGTTTGCACCGCGTACTACTCTACCGGGATCAAGAACATTGAGGCATATGTAGCCATGCCGGCGCGGCAACTGCGGCGGGCGAAGCCGCCACAGTTCGTCCTGAGGCTGTTGAGGCGCAACGGTTTCCAGGGCGTCATCAAGGGATTGATTCGTCACGCTGTGAAGGGGCCCGGGGTGCGGCAGCGCGCCACAGAGAAGTCGCAGTACTGGGCCGAGGTCGTAAATGAAGCGGGGCAAAAGGTGGCCGCGACGCTCATGGGGCGGGACGCGTACACGTTGACAGCTGACGCTGCTGTGGAGTGCGTTCGGCGAGTGCTAACGGAGAATCTCCCGCCGGGACCTTTCACACCGGCGTCGGCGTTCGGAGCTGGCTTTGTGAACGCACTTCCCGAAGTCGAAGTGACGATTCGATCGTCATGAGCCGCACCAGATACGATTCTGCGTTGGCATCGGGAGCTGACTGAGACCCACAGTGATACCCACCTGCGTCCAACCGACTTTTAAGGTGACGTCCTGAAGGGGCTCTTGGGGCATTGAGCAGCTTCCGTTACCGGTCCCCTCAGCCGGTAACGGCGCGACCAGCACCACTGAACAGGCCTACTTTCTCCTTTGCCTTCCGCGTGTCTCACACTCCCGAATAGCTATCTGAATACTCCTGAATGTCTCTGAGGCCCGGGGAAGCCAAAGGAAGGCCAGGGAGATATATCCTTGCGGTGTCCCACGGCTGCATACCGAAGTTGGCTATTCGCTATGGCCTCGGCCAGCGGGAGAATCATTGAAATGTTGCGGTTTGAGCAACACGGTGCTTCCGCCGACTCACACGGCGGTCGAGATTTCAACAGCTGAACATGCAGGGCGTTTCGCAGCCCACCGAAGGATCCTTCCAGATGCTGAACGGAGGACCCTTGCGGAGAGCTTGTATGACGGTGCCTTCACTCTACGATTAGTTACTTACTACTGTGCTTTACCCTCCCCATCGCACGCTGAAAGAAGTTCGTGAACCCCAACACCAACTGATGCAGTGCGTCCCATCATAGGTGCAGGCCTTCGTCACATTCCGGCGCTCCTTTCGACTGACAGGTTTGCTGAAACCCTACCAAGACCTCATCCGTAGTCATTATTGTCGATATTATCCAGTTTGCCGAATAAATGAGGTGAAGATGTCCCCAAGAGACTACCTCGGTGAGTTTGAGCAGGTCGTGTTGCTAACGCTAGTTCGGTTGAAAGACAACGCATACGGCATGGCGATGCGCCAGGAGATTGCGGATCGCACAGGGCGCGATGTTGGCATCGGTTCGATCTACTCCGCGCTCGATCGTTTGGAGGCGAAGGGTTACATCTCGTCGCTCTTGGGCGACCCGACACCGGAACGGGGAGGACGCGCGAAGCGGTATTACCGGCTCGAGCGTGCCGGGTTCCGGGCTATCAAACGGGCGCAAGAGATGCAGGCACAGCTCTGGGATGGGCTGGTTCTGGATGAGGGGGCGTTTCGATGAAGCGCTGGGAGGGGCCACCTCGCCTGGCTGAGTTTCTGCTCATACTCTCTTTGCCATCCCGATACCGCGAGCAGCAGTTGGGTGACCTGAGCGAAGCCTTCTTCACGCTCCAAGAACAGCAAGGCCGGCCGAAGGCGCGTCGCTGGTATTGTCGTCAGATCCTGAAGTCGGTGATCCCCAACCTGCGCCTTCGGATGAGGGGGTCGCACAGACGCGTCCAAAACACGAAGCGACACCACGTGATCGATACTCTGTTTGGCGATTTGAGTCACGCCGTGCGCGGACACCTGAATCGCCCAGGGTTCGCGGCCGTTGCGGTGGTGACCCTGGCACTCGGTATCGGCGCCAATGCCGCCATCTTCAGTGTGGTGAACGGTGTCTTGCTCCGTCAGCTTCAACTTGAAAACCCACAGCGGCTAGTTGATGTGGAGGTCAGCAGCGGGATCGGCGGCGGAAGCGATTTTAGCCTCGTGTCGGAACCGGAGTACCTGGACCTTGGCCACCAGATAGGCTCGTTTGCTCAAGTGGCCGCGTACAGGGGGAGCGAAGTCACCATAGGAGACTCGTCGTCCACAAGGCGCGTGCGGGTACTGAAGGCGAGCGCCGAGCTTCTTCCTCTGCTGGGTGTCGAACCGCTGTTGGGCCGGTACTTCACTCTGGACGAAGACAGGCCCGGGGCCGAGCAGTTTCCTGATGTCGGTTCCGTGCTGGTGCTGGGCTACGAAATGTGGCATACCGACTTCGGGGGCGATCCAGGCGTAATCGGCAGAAGGATCGTTGCTGGGGATCAGTCGGTGACGATCGTGGGCGTGATGCCGGATGGATTCGAGTTTCCTGACGCTGGCTGGCAGGCGTGGACTCCGCTTCAGCTCGATCGGACCGATCCATGGTATCGCAACAACCACTACCTGAGCGTCGTGGGCCGCCTGGCTCCTGAAGCGTCCATCGAGGAAGCGCAGAACGAAGTAGACATCCTTGCCGCTCGTTCCACAGCTGACCACTCGGAGTATTACCCGGATCCGGGATGCCGCTTCCGGCTACGCCCGTTTCAGAGTCGAGTGGTGGGCTCGATTGCGACGCCGCTCTACGTCTTGATGGGAGCTGTCGGATTCGTGCTGCTCACTGCATGCGTGAACCTGGCGAACCTTCTCCTCGCACGAGGCGAGGCTCGCAAGCGGGAGATCGCGATTCGTCATGCGGTTGGTGCCTCCAGGATACGCGTGGCGCGTTTGCTCTTGATTGAGAGCCTCTTGCTGGCAGCCGTAGGGGGCGCGGTTGGTTTGATCGTGGCTGACTTGGGCGTCGATGCCCTGCTGGCTCTGGCACCGGCCGGCCTCCCCAGGCTCAACAACATAGGGGTCGACAACACCGTTCTTGTGTTCTCTACGGCGATCGCGGTGGCCACGGGCCTCACTTTCGGACTCTTACCCGCACTTCGTTCGGCCTCGGTGAGCCCGGCTGACTCGCTCAAGCGGGGTGGCCGAGCCTTTTCTGGTGACAGAGCCGGGAACATTGTGAGACGCGTTCTGGTGTCTTCCCAGGTTGCCCTCGCGGTACTGCTCGTGGTCGGAGCAGGCCTGATGGCGCGTACCGTGCTCGAGATGTATGGAGTCGACACCGGCTTCGACACTACAGGCATCGCGAAATTCCGTCTCCATCCTTCGGGCGCGAAGTACGACACCCCGCAGTCCGGCGTGACGTTGTACGGCGAGATCATCAACCGAATCGAGCGCCTGCCGGGTGTCGCAGCCGCCTCCGCCACGAGTTCGCCGCCGCTCAGCGAACTCGGTTGGGGACGCATTTCGATTGTTATCGAAGGAAGGCCTGCGGTGAGCATTGGCGAAACGCCCGCGGAACGAGTTGAGCACATCACGCCGGGTTATCTCGAAACAATCGGGATCACCTTGGTCAGAGGCAGGGCGTTCACAAATGCCGATGACATCAACTCCCTACCCGTTGTTGTCATCAATGAGTCCATGGCAAGCGCCCATTGGCCGAACGAAGATCCGATCGGCAAACGCTTCAGGGTGCACGGTGATGGTGCCCCATTCATGGAGGTGGTCGGTGTGGTCCGCGACGTCAGGCATCTGGCGGTGAACCAGGAGCCATCGGCCCGCTGGTACGTTCCGCACGCGCAGGCTTACGAGTCCGCCTACACCTCGCCCCTCTCCATGGCATTGCTCGTTCGAAGTGAAACTGATATCGACGCGATGATTCCGACTCTTCTCGAGGCAGTCCGCACCGTCGATGGCAGCCTTGCGATTTCGCGAGTGTTGACCTTAGACCAGGTGTTTTCGGGCGCGCTCAAAAGCGAGCGATTCGTGGCGATTCTGCTGGTTCTCTTCGGCGCGATGGCATTGGTCCTCGCGGCTGTCGGAGTGTACGGCGTAATCTCATATGCGGTGTCCCAGAGAACCCATGAGATCGGCATTCGTATGGCACTCGGTGCGAAGGGATCGTCTGTGCTGGTGCACGTCATGTGCGAAGGACTCAGACTGACTGCCGTTGGAGTTGTCCTGGGTCTGTTGGCCGCGCTCGTGCTTTCGCGTGTGCTTTCATCCATGGTCTTTGGGATCGACCCGACTGATCCCGCGACTTACGCTGGCGTTGCTGTGGCCCTTTGCTTGGTGGCGCTCCTTGCATCGTTGATTCCGGCGCGGCGGGCGAGCGGCGTGAGTCCGCTCCTCGCTCTCAGAGAGGAGACCTAGAAGGGCGAAACATCGCTCCGAATCGTAGCAGAGTCTGCTAGCGTCCGAACCTGGGCAAGCGCTTCTCGACGAATGCCGTCAGGCCTTCATCGAAATCTGCCGAATCTGCGTTATCGACCTGGGCCAATCGCTCCGTCTCCATGTGCTCACTCAGCGGAGCCTCGTAAGCCGCATGGAGCAGAGCTTTGGCTCGTGCCATTGCCTCGGCGGGCCCCTCTGCGAGCCTGGCAGCGATTTCAGACACCTCTTCTTCGAAACGATCGTCACGAACGACCCAGTTGATCAGACCCCACTCTCTGGCCGTCTTGGCGTCCAACTCGGTTGGCAGCAGCGCCATCTCGGATGCGCGAGCGGCACCAACCAGCCGTGGTAGGAACCAGCTGCCACCCCCGTCGGGTGAAAGTCCTATCTTGATGAACGCCTGAGTGAACCGGCACGACTCCGATGCAATCTTCAGGTCGCATGCAAGCATTAGGTTGAAAGCGACTCCCGCCGCCGCGCCATGAACTGCAGCGAGAACTGGCTTTGGGGTTCTGCGCAGACCCAAAACCATGTTGCCGAATGCGGAGAGCGGCGCTCTGAAGTAAGCGGCGCGGTCATCACCCTTCTTCACGTCAGCCAACATTTCTTTGATGTCGCCGCCGCACGAGAACGCCCGTCCCGCTCCCTTCAAAACGATTGCGCGTACGCTTTGGTCAGCATCAAACGCAGCAAGAGTGGCAAGGAACTGTTGTGCCAGGTCGAGATTGAACGCATTTAGCGACTGCGGGCGATTCAGGATGATGGTCCCCACGGCGCCTTCGACAGTTGCCAGAACGAGTTTGCTCGGAGTGGTGTTCGTGTTGGACATTGTTTGATGTACTTCCTGCCAATGGAGTAGAACTCACAGCATGGTATTGTCAACTTGAACCTGTGCCCGCCAGACTTCGCGGATGAAAACGAATACAAATGGTTACCGCGGCTACCGGTTCCCTCGCGAAATCATCAGCCATAACGTTTGGTTGTACCATCGGTTTTCCCTGAGCTTCCGCGATGTGGAGGAACTCCTGGCGAAGCGGGGCATTATCGTGACCTACGAAACCGTCAGGCAGTTCTATGAAAGCGATTGTCAAGGGCAGACTCCGTCCTAGCTG
>JBDHHK010000208.1:0-7535 GCA_039589395.1 Gemmatimonadota bacterium | reverse complement strand
GGACAGGAGAATGGTCAGAGACACAAGACCGGCGGCAACGTTCTTATCACCCGCCGCAGATGCCAAGGTCGGCAGCAAGCTTTTCTAGAGGGACCAAAAG
Organism: Gemmatimonadota bacterium; assembly: GCA_039589395.1. Lineage (GTDB taxonomy): Bacteria > Gemmatimonadota > Gemmatimonadetes > Gemmatimonadales > GWC2-71-9 > JBDGYW01. Next base: position 7,435 of record JBDHHK010000208.1, on the reverse strand, counting down.
CAATCATGAGCATTGATATTGCCAGAGTGGGCGCCGTCACGTTCGACTTCTACAACACCTTGGTATATCACAAACAAGGCAGCGGCCGAGGCGCGATGCTGATGGAGTACCTGCGCTCCCAGAATTTGGAAAGTGACCCGTGGGAGCATCAAGTGCTCTATGATTTGTTCGAGAGGCACGCGACTGACTACGCACCGGGAGGCACTGCTGAGGAGACGCAGAGATACCTGGTGTGGCTAACCGATCGGTTGTTCCAGCGGCTGAATGTGAAAGCACCCAGTGGAGCAGCAGCGCATCACGTTGAAGAGGTGTGGCGAGTGCTCGGCCCCAATAGTCTCGGGGTGTTTCCTGAGGTTCCTGGAGTACTTCGGATGCTTCGGAAAGCAGGATATCCCATATCGATCATCTCCAATTGGCAGTGTGGCCTCGAAAACTTCTGCCACGAGCTCGGGATCGCAGATGCAGTCGATCACGTTATAGCTTCCGCGGAGATCGGTATCGCCAAACCGGATGCACAGATTTTCCGAGATGTTTGTGACCGCATGGGCATCTTCTGTGATCGTGTGTTGCACGTCGGTGACAGCTTTGTTGATGATGTCGAGGGTGGTAGAAGTGTGGGAATGCAGGTGATAATGATACAACGTGATGGTGAACCCCAATACTCGAATACGCCGACGATCCGGAGCCTCAAACAGCTCACCGAGGTGCTTCACCTGGACAGCGAGAGGCGTATTCCTTCGAAAGCGAGTGACCGTTGAAGAGGTCAGCTACCTCAGGATGCATATTTGTTGTTGGAGCACTCGTGCTGATTTCGGCGTGCGCCAGCCGAGAAAGCGCAAATTCTCATACCGAAGGCAAAGAACAAAAGATCCGTGCGGTGCACTTGGTCGATCCACAGACTTGGTATTCAGAATCCGACTTCTATAGTGCCGACTCCGGAGTGCATTACCGAATTGAAGTTGAAACCCGGACTGGGCGTGATACCGTGCCCAATGTTCTGGTGCTGACGCCACCAGTGGTTTCATCAGATTCACTCTACGTTTCCGGTGTGGCTTTGGAAGCACACGACGTCGCCCGTGGAATATTCACCTACTCGGTGGAAAGCGGTGGTCTGACACTGATCACCGAACCCGGTCCAGGATACCGACCGTATTCCGGTCCAGCGTTGTCACCGCACGGAGAGTACCTGGCATACCTTGCCAATGATCGGAACTACCATTTCTGGTTGGTTGTCGTGGCTTGGCCCACAACTGAAGTCCTGGTTGAGACTCCCCAGGTAAAGACCAGTTGCACGGAGTTCTGGGGCAATGCGTTACGCTGGGTGAGCGCTGACAGCGTCGAACTTTACATGAATCTCTGCAAGGAAGATTCGTGGGCTAGAGCCAGCGGTACAGTAAGCGCACAGTCATTTGGCGTAGATACTGTGGACATTACGGCACTCGAAGCGCTGAGGCCATCGGAGCAGTGAGTGCGTTTAACGGTGGGAATCCCTGAAGCTGGAGGAAGCGGGTTTGTGAGTCAGAACATGCGCAGGAAAGACAAGCTGATCGAGAATCGTGCAGATATCGATGCGATAATCGCCGGAAGTGACGTTTGCAGGCTTGCCCTATCGGTGAACGACGAGCCCTACCTCGTTCCCCTCTCGTTTGGGTACGACGGCGACGCGATTTACGTCCATACCGCGAAGAAGGGGAAGAAGATCGACTATTTCTTGGCAAACGAAAGGGTATGCTTTGAGTTCGAAACGAACGTGCGCTATGTGCGGGACGGAACCGACGCGTGCAGCTCGACGTTCTCGTTCGAGAGCGTAATCGGATATGGGAGAATTAGCGAGTTAGCTGACTCCGATGCAAAGGAGTACGCGCTTCGTCAGATAACGGTTCATTACGGCGAGGCCCCCGCGGAGTTCCCCAAAGATTCCGTGCGAAAGGTGCGGGTCTGGAAGGTCTCGATTGACTCTGTGGACGGTAAGCGGTCACCCCTGAAGGAAAGATCCTGAGGTGGATCCGAACGAAGCTATGTCGACCTGAAGCAGGTCAAATGACCGTCGTTGTAGAACTCCTTGAACCTGCGCGATAGGAATTGCTTCAGGCAGTCTGCGATACTGAAGATCACAACTGGCCGCTCTCCCCAGTCCAGCATTTCTGCGAGGTTTTCGTAGAACGCTTCACCGCGCTCGGTTTCGGGCCGCACGGGCCGGTATAGATAGTAGAAGTCGATGTCCTCGAATACCTGATCGCACACGTCACCGACCACCCACTCGACCCTTTCCTCCGAAATCCCGAGCCATTCCTGCAGTCCCTTTCCGATCTTCACCATCTCGCTCGAGATCTCATATTGGATTGTCAATTGATGTGGGTATAGATACTGGAACAGGAGTCCCTGAAGCCCGTTTCCGGCGCCCAGATCGGCGCTCACCGTCGCTGGGGAGATCCACGGGGCTGCCTTGAAAATGGGGCTCAATCCACCAGCGTGTGCCCAGTACCCACCGGCTAGATCCATCTGTTCGCGCTCTTCCGGTGTGTACCTGGCCTCGTACATATGGAGGTGCGCGTACAGAGTGAAGAACGCCTCCTCGAGCGCCTCAGCATCCACTGAAGCTGCGCAATCCAAGAATGTCTTCTTGAGCTTCTCGTAGTCGGGGAAATCGCCGTTTGGGTCTGGTGGGTTGGGCGATTCGGCAAAGACCTTCATCAACCGTACCAGATGACGGCGCTCCTCCTCCGAGTAGTCGAGGGAGCGCACAAGCAGCTCGATCCGGTCTTCGGCGGACATCCAGTCTAGTCGTGTTTGAGCTTCTTCAGGTTGTCACGCGCGAACGCAATGGTTGGGTCTAGCGAAAGGGCCTTCTCGTACATCGCCACAGCCTCCTTCGTCTTTCCAAGATCGCGCAGGTTCGACGCCAGATTGGCCCAATCGATACCTGAACTAGGATCTATCTCAACTGCCCTCAAGAAGCAAGCAACTGCCTCCTCGTGCCGTTTGAGTTTGTAGTAGCAGAAGCCGAGCAGGTTGTGGTTTGCGAGATCTTTCGGATCTACTTCAATTGCCTCTCGAAGTACTTCCACAGCTTCGCCAAAACGATCTAACTCCTTGTAACATGAGGCTTTATAGAACATCACCCGACCTAGATCCTCAGGTGCAGGTCCAATTGTGAGGGCTTTTCCGAAATGTTTCAGTGCGGCGCCGATCTTCCCTTCCCCGTAGTCACACACGCCATAATAGAACGCAACTGGAGCCCGGTCTTCTCCGGGCTTTTGCGACCGATCCAAGTACGGGCGAGCCTCTGGATATTCTTCGATGTTGATGTGGCACAATGCCATTTCGAAACACATATCCTCGACCGGAACCTGCGCGGAGCCAGAATCCAGCGCCTCTTCATACCAATCGAGCGCCTCGATGTAATCCCGCCACACAAACTGAACTCTGCCGCGATGATAGGCTATCTGGCCTTGGTCTTGGGTGAATTCGGTCGCAGTTGCTAGGACGCCGTCTGCCTGCTCGAGTTGTCCCAGCTCCCTAAGGCAAAGCGCCTGCTGAATGAGAGCAACCGTCCGATCCGGATCGGTTTTGGAGAATTCGAATGCGGCAAATGCGAGGTCAGCGGCCGATTTGAACTTCCCACGCCCAGCAAGCTGGAGACTCAGCTTGAAGAAGACCTTCCTGCCCTCTGCCTCCCGCTGGTTTGTCCTGAGATTCTCGCGTATGGCTAGTGCCGCGCTCGTCATACACTCAGAGCAATCACCACCCTCGGGTGCCTCGAGTAGCGTCGCTGGATCCGTCTTCTGCGACATCAAGTCCACTCCCGGGCCGTCACCGTACCAGGAGTAAAAACATGAAAAGACCCTGCCTTTCCTGACATCCGCAACGAGGTGGCTGTTGCACGGACTGATAATCGACTCGACGTTTTGTTCGACTCGATCGAGCATCGTCTCGAATACGTGACCGTGCCACAACAACACTGGGAGCCCCAACCACATGGGATCGATGAAGAACCTCGCGTCTTCCGTGCTGACCCTGTTCGAAAGTTCCGGAAGGATGTTGCCAGCCAGGTAAAAGCTGGGGATTGCCAGTCTTGTTCGGAAGAATTCGGCAGCAGATAGCGCGTCGTCGATCGACGTTTTTGCCGTCGGCTCCAGTACGGGCGCAATGTGCAGGCGAGCCTCGGATAACAATGTGTGCGCTTCCTGTTGAAACGGCTTGAGCACATCCACAAGCCGACCCCAGACTCCTGCCTCGGTACCCAAGCTGGCATCCAAACGTACCAGCGGATGGACCTGGAGGTTTGCGTAGCCGCGCGACTCGAGGTACTCGGTCACGACAGCCAGGAGCTCTTCTGTGAAATCCTCTGACTCTCCCTCTTTGCCTCCTACAACGAACAGGTGCGACCGCCAGTTGAGGTCCGGCAGAACTCTCGCGGTCCATGTTCTTAGCCATTCTGGCATCCCGTTGGTCGAGCCTGCGTCGAGCACCACGAACAGCGACTCAAACGTTCGGCCAAACGGTTGCTTCCATTCCTTCAAGAGACGACCCTCTTGCCACCATCCAATGAAGCGGAACGCCATGCCGCCTTCACCGATTTGATCTCTTCGCGGGACATCCACTCGGTCTCGAACTCACCGCCGACTGCAAGAAACGGCAGCAGATCGTCCCTGAGCGGTGTGATACCGTGCTCTTCGGGATCCGAGTAGAGCTTGGTGCCGAAGTAGAGGTGCATCTGCTGAGCGTTGCTGTTGCCCTGGATCTTCACTCCACAGTCTTCCACGAACTTCAGGGTCTGGAGCGCGTCTGGTTTCGTCTCGTTCGGTAGCGCAAACTGGCTGAACAATTCCACGTCGAGGCCGGCACCGATTGCCATTCTGGCTGCGTCGCCAATCTGCTCTGGCTCGATTCCCTTGCGCAGCGCAGGATATACGTTTGGTGATGCGCTTTCGAGACCCATCGCAACGGAGTGTACCCCGGCGCGATTCATGAGCTCGATCAAGTCTTTCGTCAGCATGTCTGCCCTAGTCTCTACCCACATGCTGACCTCGAGCTCTCTTTCGATCGCTCCCTCGAGCAGATCCACCACCCGTGATTCAGAAAACGAGAAGTTCGGGTCGGCAAACCAGAGGCGCCCACTTCCCCTCTTCGAGACGTACGTGATGTCGTCCAACACCCGCTCGACTGACTGACAACGTGTTGGGCCGAGAAATGCGGCGGGCGTGTAACAGAACCAGCAGTTGTTCGGACATCCTCGCGACGTCAGCATTATTGATTCATCCATAGCTGCCGGATCGAGCACGCCGGTCAACCAAGGGGATGCGTATTCGTCGAGATCCGTCGCTTGACCAGATTCAGGTCCTGTAACGATCTCTCCAGAAGAAGTCCTCGATGTGACTCCCACTATCGGCCGGTCACGAATCTCGCCTTCAATGGCCTCTACGATACCGAGGATAGTCTGTTCACCCTCCCCACGGCTCAGGTAATCCACTTCCGGCAACGCGCGGAGTCCTTCGTCGGGCATGAACGTGGCCTGAGGGCCCCCGAGAACCACATGGCAGTCAGGTAACACCTGCTTCGCCATTTTGGCGATAGCGCGTACGTGCGGGATATTCCGCTGGTACGTTCCAAAACCGATGAGTCGTGGATCAAAGTTGCGAAGATACCGGGATAGGCCCTGGGGACTGAAGCAGCTGTTTGAACCTAGAGACAAGACATCCACATCATGGCCGTGAGCTTTGAGAACCGCACCAATATTACCTAACGAGATAGGCGTGACCGGTGGCATGAAAGGATTGAGATCGACGAGGAGAACGCGCATGTGGGAAAGAATGGGTGAAGCAGCATCACCGCCTGAGTGATTCCAACAACTCGCGGAGGTCGGCTGCTCCCTGATCCGGGTCTGCGTACTGCTCGAGCACGGCCAGCACACCAATGCCACGAGATTCGTTCTTCGCGGCAGCCAGGATTACCCGAAAACGGGCTTCATTGAACCCGGAACCCTCAATTCCAGTGAAATTCTGCACGAGAACGGACTCACCTTGCTGGGTCGTGAACGCCGCTGGGGGGGCAATCTCACGAAGCGTGGTCATTCTGTTTTCGACTGTTGCTCGAAGTCCCGCCAAAATTGCCTCAGTCGTGTTTTGACGGACTCTGAGGATTCTGATGGTACCTAGTCGACTGTTGTACAACGCGATAACCGGGGGATTGCTCTCTTGCAGCGACCATCCCGGTGGGGCCGCCCGAGCGAACAGTTCTCCTGGGCCAGTTATCTCTCGTTCGACCGGCTGGGGATTAACCTGCTCGGAAACAACCGTAGCTTTCACTGTGAGCTCTGAACTGTCAGTCTGCCCTCCTGCCTGCGCACTCACTCTGGCTGAACCGGCCCTTACCCCAGTGACGACTCCCGATGGTGAAACGGTTGCGATCGCGGGGTCACTGGACCGCCATGTTATAGCCTGTCCAGACATCGGGTTCCCAGCTGCGTCAACTACACTGACGTCCAGCCTCAGGGTCTCACCCTCGAAGACCGCCGAGTTGGCCGGAGTCACGTTCACGGTGGCCACCGCCACGGCTATCACCGAAACGGTTACCGACGCCGTTTGGTCCTCAACAGTCGCTACTATCGTCGCAGTTCCTGCTGCAACCCCCCGCACTACACCGCCCTGAGTGACCGTCGCTATTGAAGAGTTGCGGGAGCTCCACCTAACACTGCGACCTCCCAGCGCATTTCCCGAGGCGTCTGTAGGCCGCGCACGAACGGTCAGCTCGTCGCCGACGGTCACCTCGGGTCGCGTCGGTGTGAGTGATACTGCCGCAACTAACGGCAGACCAGTGAATTGCACCGTGAGCCCAGTTCCGGCTGTGACGCTTATCTCCCGTTCGATAGCGTGGTAGCCAGGAGCCGTGAGTCTGATTGTGTGACTGCCTCGCTCCAGAGCGAAACTGCTTTCTCTCTGGCGCCGCCCATCTACCGTTATCTCACCACCGGTGGGCAGGTCCGTTACGGAAACGGTGCCTGTGGTTACTTCCGCCGGAGCGGCAAAGAAGGGCACGGCTATTTGAGCACCAGCTGTGATGGTGAGCGGCGTCTCTACTTCTTGTCGATTGGGCGCTGACAGGCCGATGGTGTAGGTACCGGGCGCGAGGGCAAAGGTGGTATCGGCCTGACGTTCACCGTTGACGGTAATCGTACCTGCTCTGGGAAGGCCGGTCACAGTTACGGTTCCCGTGGTCGGTTCCGAAGGTGGCGTCACGAGTGGCTGCTCGTTAGCCGTGGTCTCGGCGGCCACTTCAGTGCCAGCGTCAACACGCTCCAGCGCTGCCTCGGGCTCCGTGCCTCCCTGTCTGTTGGATAGCCACACTCCCCCGATTACGCCGGCACCTATCATCACGATCGCGGTTGGGATCAGCACCAACAACTGGGTTTTCTTGGTCGACTCGCCCGTAGTCT
>JBDHHK010000207.1:0-8719 GCA_039589395.1 Gemmatimonadota bacterium | reverse complement strand
GACGCCCACAATATCTTCGACAATCGGCATCAAGAGTTTCCCGGCGCACCCCTGTTGGGTCGTATGGTGATGAGTCGACTGCATGTGAGCTTTTAGGCCTTCGCAAATGGCGGACGGGTAGGTCTTGGCTTACTTGAGTACGCGACTACTGATCCAGTTTGCTGTTGGCGTTAGGACACGGTTGGCAACAAGGTTTGATCCGTTAATCGCACGCACGATGCGCCTGCCGTGACGGCTCAGGACCTTGTACGGAAGACCCTGAATGAGGGGGGGTCAAGTCATTCTCGGCCATGAAGTCATTTCACTCGCGCATGCTCTGATAGTGGTGGCATGACGTGCAGGGGATCCCCTCATCCAGTTCTTCCCGCCCCATTACCATCCCTATGGCATAGTTCATCATCTCACCGTTGAGCGTACGCCTCAGTCCGTCCACAAATGCGTTGCCAAAGTCTCCCCAGAGGTTCGCGCAACAGCCCAGCACTGCACCGTCCCAGTTGATCTGAGGCGATACCGGACTAACGCCTCTAATGCGCCACGTTTGGCATGGTTCAGGTTGACTTCGTTGCTGGCAGTCACAGACACGTGTCGCTCATGGGCGCACTTCAAAATCTCTGTCAACTGTGGGTGGATAAGAATCTCACCCCAATTCGACAGCTCCACGTATGCGATGAACGAGTTCTCATCGAGCAGTACACCTAAGCTATCTGGCTCCAAGAATCCTGCCCCGATCTTCTCCTTGATGATTCCCTTTGCTGTCGGACAGCCGGGACACCTCAGCTGGCAGATGGTACTTGCGTCCACGCGGACGGAGATCGACTGGGGTGCTGTGATCATCGATGCCTCACCGCGGAGAGGGGTGGTGTCTCCGAATCACAAGTATTCACAGTGAGAAGGGTGATGTCCAGCAGCCTACGGAGCCAGTGTCACCTCACCCGAACCTGTCGAATCTCGCGTTTCTCCAATAAAATCTGCATCTTTGTCGATCATGAGTGACGCCTTGGATCGTCTGAAAACCGCACTATCCGGCCGGTACGCTATCCAGCGCGAAATTGGAAGGGGCGGCATGGCGACCGTGTACCTGGCCGAGGACTTGAAGCATCACCGCTTGGTAGCGGTGAAGGTGCTACGGCCGGAACTCGCATCTGCGGTAGGATCCGAGCGGTTTCTGCGGGAGATTGAGATTGCCGCAAACCTGACCCATCCGCACATACTTCCGCTGCATGACTCTGGCGAGGAAGACCGCTTTCTGTTCTACGTCATGCCGTACATCGAAGGTCACTCACTGCGGGACAGGTTGGCCGAAACCGGCGAACTGCGTATCGGCGAGGCTGTACGCATACTGCGTGACATAGTCGATGCGCTCGCCAAGGCTCACTCTCAAGGCGTAGTACACCGCGACATCAAGCCCGATAACGTGATGCTGTCCGACCGTCACGCTCTTGTGACCGACTTCGGCGTAGCCAAAGCCGTGAGTGAGGCCACTAGTAGGGAGGCGATCACCACCATCGGCATGGTGATAGGCACTCCCGAGTACATGTCGCCGGAGCAAGCGTCAGGTGAGACACACATCGATCATCGAGCCGACATCTACGCCGTGGGTGCTCTTGCGTACGAGATGTTGGTGGGTACTCCGCCGCATTCGGGCAACAGTCAGAAGGTGCTCGCGGCGCACATCGTCGGAGAGATAACGCCGATCTCGGAGCACAGTGTAATGGTCCCACCTGAGGTCGAGCGGTTGGTGATGAAGTGTTTGGAAAAACGACGGGAAGATCGGTGGCAGGATACCTCGGAGTTACTGTTGCAGCTCGATGCGTTGGCAGCGTACGGCGTCGGTGCCGGCGTACCGGGCGAGGATATCGTCTCCGGGACTGATTACGCCGCGGCGGCAAGGCGGGCGCATCCGGTGCGGGTAGCCTTGCTCTTTGGCATTAGCGGTATCATCGCCCTTGCCCTTGTGTATGGCCTCGTATTCAGACTTGGACTACCGTATTGGGTCTTCATGGCTGCCGTGGTGCTGGTTGTTCTGGCGCTTCCGATAACGCTTCTCACGGGCCATCACGAACGACGAAGGGCGCTTGCGCGCGGTCGTCGGCTCGGCGTCACGACTCCCGGGACGGGACTCCGACGCTGGTTCCGTTGGCGATACGTCTTGGTCGGCGGCGCATCGGCATTTTCGGTCCTGGGACTGGTTACTACCGGGTACATGGCGATGCGCCTGCTTGGTATCGGACCGATTGGCACGCTGTTGGGTGCCGGGGCGCTCGAGGAAGGCGGGCACATCATCGTGGCTGATTTCGCCGACCAAGCAAACGATCCACAGCTTGCGGTAGCCGTTACCGAGGCCCTTCGGGTGGACCTCGCTCAATCTCCCGTGATCTCACTCGTCGAGGCGGCCGACGTACGAGACGCCCTCAGACGGATGGAACTGGATCCGTCGACCAACGTGGATCTGAGTGTGGCTCGCAGTATAGCAGTTCGCGACGGGGTCCCAGCATTGCTCGTTGGAGCGGTGAGCTCCATTGGTAGCGGTTACGGGCTGTCGGTTCGGGTGATCGGCGCCGTCGACGAGGAAGAATTCTTGGCGCTCCGCGAAACTGCGGCCGATGCTTCGCAAGTGATCCCAGCGCTCGAACGTCTATCTCGCCGCTTGCGCGAACACATAGGTGAATCGTTACGGAACATCCGACAAACCCCCGCCCTCAGAAACGCCACGACCGCTTCACTTCCGGCGCTTAGAAAGTTCTCTCAAGGAAAACGGTTGAACAGCGAAGGTAGACTCAGACAGGCGAGTGAAGCGTTTTGGGAAGCGACAACCTTGGACACGACGTTTGCTGAAGCCTACATGGCTCTAGCTCTGAACCTTCAGAATCAGCGCACCGCCCGTGCTGCTGTGGTTGATGCGATGTCTGCCGCATTCCGTCATCGAGTGCCACTAGGAGAGGGGCGACGCTATCAGGTCGAGGGTGCGTATTACTTGACGATTGGAGAGTACCGGAGAGCCGCCGACGCCCTCGAACTGGGTTTAGATGCCGGCAACCCCGCAGTGCTCCATGACCTTGGTTTGGTATACCAGTGTTTACGAGAGCTAGAGGAGGCTCAGCGAACACTTCTGCGCGTACATGACTTCAACCCTAGATCCGGCACGGCGACCTACGACCTAGTGGGAGCTTTGGTTGACCTGGGTCGTCTTGACGAAGCGGGCGACATGCTGGACCAGTTCATCGTCGCCAACCCGGATTTCGATTTGACACCGGTAGCTAAGGTGCAGCTTGCTGTGGCGCGAGGAGATTTGGAGGCAGCAGGTACTGTATTGAGTGAGGTACGCGCCAATCAGATGGATCTGTTTTCTTCGGCAGTACTGGGGTTATCTCAAGCTTTGCTGGCTGCCGCTCTGGGGCACGTCACAGAAGCGGATCAGATGCTGGGCTACCTTCGAAGTGTCGCTGAGTCGGTCGACGACCCCACATGGGCCTTTGTATTCGCCGCCGTACTCGCCGACGTATTGCGGGAGGCGAGAGGTGCGTACGAGCCAGCAGAGGCCGTCCTAAACGACGCGCGCGAGAGATACCCCTTGGCCGGATTGGCTCCGCTGGATCGGCCCCTCCTACAACTCGCAATGGTGTACGCCAGGCTCGGCAACGTGACTGAAGCGAGACGTCTCGTAGATGAGCACGACGCGACGGTGAGAACTGACTTCCCACGCATCGACGAGCGGAAACGGCTGCTTGCACTCGGCGAGATACTCCTTGCCGAGGGGCACTCTGAACAAGCGATCGCGATGTTCCGAGAAGCTGACGACGGATGGTATGAGCTCACCGATCTACCGGGAGTCGGTCCTGCCCAGACCGGTTTGGGTCGGGCATACGACCAAGCGGGACAGCGTGACTCGGCAATCGACACATACGAGCGTTATCTGTCGAGGCCAACCTGGACACGACTTCTTCACATCCATACCGATTTCGCAGCTGTGATGAAGAGGCTGGGAGAGCTGTACGAAGAGCAAGGCAACCGGGAAAAGGCTGCCGAGCGCTATGGTAGTTTCGTCGAATTGTGGAGCGATGCAGATGCCCAGCTGCAGCCGCACGTAGAGGCGGTAAGAGGACGGATTGCTCGTTTGATGGCGCAGCAGCAAAACTGAACCCTCGTGACCGGGCGTCCCGTTTGCAGTCAAGCCTGTCAGCCGGCTGGATTTCGCCTTGGATATCCCATCTCAACAATCGGCACTCACCCCAGAGAGCGCGGAGGGGTTGGAGATAGGGTAAGATAGATGCGCAACAGTTTGCCTCTCACCGTGATTGTATGTTTGCTGAGCGGCTGCTCGTCAGAAGGCGAATCAGGATAGGAGTTTGATCTCACAGCCGCGAAGCATCTCGGGGTGAAACGACCGCTTTCGCAACCCTGGCAGACCTTGACGGCGTCCGACTGGCGGCTGGAACAGCCTGAAAGGGGTATTTTCAGTTGACGATTCGGCTGCGCAGCGGTTGACACAGCGATAATCGGCACCACCGCGCAACCCAGCCATCCCCTGAGCGACGAACGTCTGGGGATTCGGTGTGGCTTTATTCAGCGGAAGCTGTGCTCGCGGCCGATTTCCTGCGGGCGGGTGGTGCGTACCAGGAATCGTGGGAGCTCGTGCTCGCGCACGACACCACGGCTCGCATCGACCTCGTGAGCACCGTGTTCGACGCGTTCTTGGTGCTGAAAGACAGCCAAGGTAATGTCGTCGCCTCGGATGATGATGGCGGTGACGGTTTGAACTCGCGGATCGAACGGGTGTTGGCGGCAGGAACCTATGAGATCGTGGCCAGCAGCTTCGGCGCGAACCAAACCGGCGCGTACCGGCTGACAGTCGACGCGCCCCCGACGTCGGTCGCAGCCCGCGCGGACGGGATGAGCAAAATGCGCCCCAAGGCAGCGCCGTACACCGAGAGCGCAGCCGAGCTACTCGCGTGGAATTGGGGCGGGTACGTGCGCCCGGCGCGGCCTTGGCTTCGAATGCACAGAAAAAAAGCGCTGCCATTCTGAACCCACTCGGCGACACCGACAGCAATCCTGAAAAGCAAATGCCCCGCCCGATCTGTGAGACCAGGCGGGGCAATTCGTTGCCTGTTGTGCGCCGATTGACTCTGAACCGCGCAGAGTTGATTGACAGTTGACTCGGCTCGGATACATTTCCCGCATCCCCGAAGTCCGTAGCCCTCGCGAGGAGGTCAGCCATGTCCGCGTCTAACGATACACGGTTCGAGAAGCTGAAGCGCGCCTTCGACAGCGACGGATATGACGTCAGAGATCTGAATACGGTTTCCGGCGTGGCAGAAACAGAGTATGTGCAAAGCAAGGGTTATCTCGAATTCCAATCCAGGATTGGCATCATGGCGGTGAGTAGGACGGCCGTCGTTGGCGAACATGTGAATGAACACGGCGAGAAAGAGCACAAAAAGGCCTACTATGTCGAGGGTACCCCGTATCAAATGGGATTTCTTCTCGGTCTGATGGCTGAACCGGAAGTGAAGCGGATGACTACGGAATACACAGAGAAGATCATTCCGGCCTTCTTTGAACGCGAGATCAGCGACAACGAATCAAACCTCGTCCGGCGTATATTGGGCATCGTCGTGGATCTGATAGGTGAGGCCACCGACAAAATGGAACCCGACATTCCTGACACACTCGAGGGCGAACTGGCTGGGATACTGGCTGGATGTAATGAGGTCGATCCTAGCACCGAAGTAAAGGAAGACGATTTGAAGGCCCTCAACTACGGCATCGACTACCTGGTGGCACACATCTATAAGGGTACGGCCTTCCAACAGAAGGACCAGAGGATACCCGCCGCGTTGTTGAAAGCCCCGGTCATGTGCAACAGCTACTCCCTCAGCGGCGAGATCGTAAAGGACGGAAAGCACTACTTTGGCAGGGATTTTCAGTTTCCCACCGCTGACGTGTTTCAGGATGTGGCCTGCATGATCATCTACAACCCCCTGGACAGCGAGGACGGTGCGGGGAACAAGCTGCTGCCGCTAATCAGTCAGACGGCGCCGGGGTTTGTTGGCAGCTGTGCGGCCATGAACGTGAAGAGCGTTGCGATGGGTGTGCACATGCTGCCCAGTTCCCACACCAACCCAAAGAAGCCGGGGTTGAATTCGCTGCTCATGGTTCGTCATTGCATCCAGACCTGCGACACAATTGACTATGTCGTCAAAACCATTACTGAGTCGCAACGGGGCGGTTCTTGGCTGTATCCGGTCGTGGACGGAAAGTCGGACAAAGCATGTATCGTTGAAGCCGTCGCGACGGGGGATCTCAATTACCATCGCGATATACCCGATCGTTATAGGGACGAAGTGCCCGACGAGAGTTTCTTCCAGCAGGCGAGACAAGAAAACGGCATAATGGAACCCGATCGGGGAGTCATGGTCCGCTGGGGCGATTATCCATACCCGGCAGGATTCATCACGCACAACAAGAAGTTGTGGGACGTGTACAACGAAAAGAGTACGCTTTGGGCACGTATCAAGGATGTCGCGCGGCTTTTCTTGGATAGCCGTTGGTCCGACCTTAAGGATGTTCTGGAACTCTTCCTGGCTCTCATCAGGTTTCTTCTCGAGGCGATCAAGGCGAAGTTCACACCCGGGCCGAAATTTGCTCCCGAAAAGAGACTGTGGTCTTCGCTAAAGCGCTTCATCATACTCCTGTCACGGATATTTCGCGATCCCGGGAAGAAGGTGGACTACCACGACCGCTACTTCGATACGTATGGCTTCATCAACGACACGCGGAAGGACAGGAACTGCCCTGGATGGTTCTTCTTCACTCCCCAGCGTGAGGAGCGCAAGAACGTGGTGATCGCGGCAAACCAGTTCATTACGCCCGAACTGGCTATGACCGCGATGGGGGATTGGATTGCGATTCTGGCCGGGCATTATATCAACGGTTTCCAGTGGCGCTACGACAAAATGAACAAGCAGATTGAAACGGCGATTTCAAAAGGCGACATAGACGCGACTGTGGCCCAAGAACTCATCGATTTTCTGCGTCCGACCGATGACAACCTGGATCTGGATTGCCGTTACTTCTACCGTGCGGGCCCGGACGACGATCCGCTTCCGATTATCATCGAAGGAAGCGTGTCCCTTTTCGAGTTGAAAGACAGGTGGGTGAAGAGCCATTACGGCTATTATGGGGACGGGTGGGTGGAGATCCACCTAGACAGATACGTGACCTGAACAGGTCCCTCGACATTGTGCTCGATGTCCGAGCGGCGTAGTGCAAAGCTTATTATGAGAGCGACCCTGAGTGAGGATGCTCTACGCAACTCGTTGACACTCCTCACTGTTAAACATAGCAACGAGAAGTAGTTCTGCTAATGGGTCCTCGGTTCGAACCCCAGCCCGGTCATCGCAGCAAGTACATGCCCCTCAACAACTTCCCGATTTCGCATGCCGTTCTACGGAGTGACCTTTGACGCGTTGGTACCCCAACTGGGCCCCAACCTCAGAGAAACTGAAGCAGTTAGCACGAGACGTACAGAGGATACCCAATCCTCCCTCCTCTTGCGGCAGCCAAGACGCCGGAGCATGTTCTCGCAATTCACAGCTGAGCTTCGCCGGTGGCTTCTCGGCCTCCGCCGCCTGAAAGACGCCGCAGTAGACGCCGAATTGTGACGCCGCAGTAGACGCCCGCCCGACGACGAAGGCCTCTAGGCCATTCGGTAGTGCAGTAGCTGCCCAGGGGGAACCTATGCGCGTCTTGATGTTTCCTGTCACGCTTGTTGCCGTTCTCGCAGCACCGGTGTCTGGTGTCGTCGCTCAGGAGGGCGGAAGGCGCACCATAGAGTTCGAGACTTCGCAGGTGACCGAGTCTGATGTGACGGTTTCCCCCGACGGCAGATGGCTTGTGTTCACGGTTCTTGGTCACCTGTATCGAATTTCCGTGGAGGGCGGGAGCGCCGAGCAGCTCACGTTTGGTCCTTACTTCGACTCGGATCCCATCTTCTCGCCGGACGGGCGAAGGCTCGCATTCGTTTCCGATCGCGATGGAAGCGATGGCAACGTCTTTGTCTTCGACGTCGAAACGCGGGAGATCACTCAAGTGTCTCACGACCTCTGGGCCGTGCGTCCGAGCTGGTCGCCAGATTCCGAAGTAATCGCCTTCCTTAGTCTCTTCCGAGACTCGACTGGTGGTGATTGGCCCGCCGCGATACCCGCACAAGTACGATGGGTCACGTTAGACGTTGGTGAGGTCCAAGCCTTGGGTGGGCCCGTGCGTCAGTTCCGCTCGACGTTCTTTCTGCCGGAAGGCGGCCTCGGATGGTCGGTGGTCGAACAGGACTCCGTGTCCGGGCGGAGAAGCTCGCGGATCGAGACCCTGCGCTCCGATGGCACCGTTTCGGTGCTCCGAACGATCGACGGACTGGTGGATCGCATCGTTCCCGCTTCCAGCGGTAGAGGCCTCTACTGCCACCGCGTTCGGGAGGTGTACGCAGAGTACTTGGCCGTTACGCAGCCTGCCCACCTGACCTTCGTGCCGCTGCCGGAGGGGGAGGCACGACCGATCGTCCCTGTATCTGAGACGAGCCGCTTCTACTGGTTCGGGCGTCCTAGGTTCGGTGTGGACGGTGGTGGCGTCGTCTATCTCGCCGACGCGGGACGTCTTTGGGCGGTCACGTCCTCCGATGGCAGCCGCAGACGCGTTGAGTTCACTGCTCCAGTGCGGATGG
>JBDHHK010000206.1:0-7574 GCA_039589395.1 Gemmatimonadota bacterium | reverse complement strand
GTCCCATACCCCGGGAAATATTCGCAGCCGGTTCCACCACCGACAACGTCATGCGTCGCGGAACCGACAGCCGCAAGCGGTGGCTCGAAGTAAGGTTCATTGTTCGTGTACTTGCTGCCGATTATCGAGGCGTTCCGATCCACGGGAACCTGGCCACCGACCGCAAATTGACGGTAGAACCCATTCGGCGGCAGGCTGTCTAGCTCTGGTGAAAACAAGAGCTGCGGGGACGACGAACCAGGCCGCAGTCCGTAAATATCACCATACTCGTCGGCGCCAATCCGTGACCAGTTCGGGGTGTACTTTTCGACATCTCCGTCCAGTTTGAGCTCGAACATACTGATACCGCCAACGACGGTCGGGCTCCCCAGCATCATCGAGTACGAGCCGAGGTCGTAATCCCCGCCGGCCTGGCCGAGAAATGCTCTCCTGATGTCGATCTCGGACCACGACACCATCCAGAAATTTCCTTCGCTCATCCAATCGACACTCCGTACCGTCCGTGGAGGGGGGCCAGGGTCGTCGGGTTCGTTACCACCGGTCGGGTCCGTGTCGTTCGGGGCCGTGGGCGAAACATCCTGGCCGCAAGCAGCCACGAACAAGGTCAGGACAAGCCAAAGGCCATGATTTCCGTAGCGAACTAGATTTCTCATGGCATTTTTCCTTCGTTTCACGACTCGCCGCGGGACAGGCTGAATCGATTCGCGTGATCCAGATTGCTCGCAGGAGTGTTGTCAAGGGCGATGCGGTCGCGATAGTCACCCGGAGGACTTGCCAAATAACAACATATGAAGATTACCAGAAAAGCTCCCTCGTAGACAGCGCAGAGGTGTTTCGTATCAGCCTATGCTGGACAGAATCGGGGCCTGAAATGATGGGCACTTTCGAGATATTCTATGTGAATCCAGGGAGCGTGAACCATGTCGGAAGTCAACAGTCTAGAATTCAAATTCCGTGAGAACCGACGCATATCCCACCGTTCCAGAGTTGATGAGGCCGAAGGGGTAGGACGCACCTGGGGGAATTTCTCCTCATTCATGCGAGCGCCCATTCGTACTAGCCACAGACGCAGTTTCCCCCCGTGCCCCGGTCGCTTCTCGGGTTTGCTATCGAATCGGCAAGTGTGGTCTTGAGTAAACAACATGAGGATGTTGTACTCGCCCACTAAAGGAACCGGCGCGTTCGATATCGAACCGTTCGATGCAAACTCGCTTGCGGCGGATGTCTTCTCTGCATGTAATTGGACTCAGCAAAATCGACTCACCTCCATTCCTGCCCAACGTCGGAGTTGGACCACTCCTCCACCGGAGTTTGATCGTTCTCTGGGCTTGAGTAAGAGCAATCCCCGTGGAAAAGTTCCATGTAGTCAATTTCGTTCAGTTCTAAAGGATCGTTGACACCCTTCATCCTGCATATCTGCTCGATCCTGGCGAACTCTGGTTCCCATGTTTTATGGATGTCGGCAAGTACGTTGCGCGGCTGGGGCTCGCCCAGGCGGTCCTCAATTACAGCCAGACCACTGTTAGCGTGGCTTAGAAAGCGAGTGCGCCATCCGAGGGAATATCCTTGTGCGTGGAACCATTCTATTTCACAGATTTCCCGTTGGAACCACCGTGCCCAACGCCAAAGCTCGTCCGGACTCGCGGACTCTAGGTAGTGGGTGTCTTCCGATGTCATCACTGCCTCCTGATCGCATGCCATTTACTACAATCGTTCCCCAAGTGCACTAACGCGTCCACTTAGCTCAACCACCTCGACGAATCCACGGAGTGAGTTCGACAACACTTCCAAGGTGTTGCCGCTACGTGGCTCAAGCTCGCCGGGCCGCCGCTCACGGAGGAGGCTCGAGCGCAAGCCGGAGTGACCTGTCCAGAGGCCCTCTGTCTTGGCTGGGTCAGCGTAGGTGCTCGTAGCAGTCCGTGAAGCCCATGTTGACCTCGTTGACCCGGTGCATGCCAGCCATCGCGTTCTAAAGCCCGCACGCGGTGAGCCCTGCCGTTGGGCCCGCCCGCCGGTTCTCGAGCGCGAGCAAGAGTGCCCCAGCACAGCTGTTAGCGATGTCGTAGTGCCCGCCTGGCGCGTGATCGATTGAGTCCCTGCCGCCCCGTGCAGTGCGACGTTCCAGCCCTTCCGACTGCGCCCTGAGCTTCGGTAGGTCCAACAACTCGACCATGCCCGAGTTGATCGGTGCCAGTATCTCGCCGTAGATGTCCGACTTGGTGTGTTTGCTAACCACGTAGGTGATGCCGCACTTCTGAAATGAGTCCCGCACCCACTGGCCCGAATACCTGTCACCGGTTATCCGGATAACGCCGTATGACCTCAACACCGACGCGAACTCTTTGACAACCTCGTCAGGCTTGAACGGCGGTTTCCTCTCCCTGACACAGTCCAACACACCGACGTCGTTCTCACGATGCGCTACCGCCAGCGTGAAGCTGTCCTGGCTACCACCCGACGGATCGACGAACGCGTGGTACCGAACACCCTCGACGCGCGGCAGCTCGATCCTGTTCGACACCGACACGGCCGTTATAGCCTCTGACGATAGAAACGCCTCGACGTCTCGCCGAAATTCTGCGCCGTACTCAGCACTGGCCGCAACGCTGTCCCGCTCGTACGCGGTTTCGATCACAGATTCCGGGACATTCGGGTTCATCTCACGCGTACCGGCACGCCAAACGAGGACAGGCGTATCCTTTCCGTAGTGCTGCTGGTAGGCACGCCACAGTTCACCACGCCGCGCATAGGGCGTCGAAATACTGAGCAACACGCTGCCGGTGATGGTGGCCATTGACGGCCTGAGAGCGTCCAACACTTCGCGGTCTGGGTTGGCACTCGACTCGTCACGCCAGAATGCGATTTCATCACACACCGCACCGACCACGGTGTATCCCCTCACCGTCCGATAGCTGGCCGTGTGTACCTCGATAGTGACGCCGTTCTTGAAGTCGATGCTCTCCTTGCGCTCGACGTCTACCAGCTCGGCCAACATCGGCACCGACTCGATCAACCCGCGAACGTAGCCGAACACCTGACGCGCCTGCCGACGATCTGCAGCAAGGCACATTACGACGCCACGCTCGCCGGGCGACAACGTGTCGGCGTAGTCTCGAAACAGTGCCAAGTAGACGGCGACGAGCGCAGCGATGCGACTCTTGCCACCGCGACGTCCTACGACTACCCACGCTTCATTGAAACCCGTTGCCCCGGCCCGTATATTCGCACCATGACTAAACACCTTCGTCTCGCCGTTGTGGTCGGTGCGGTAGGAGTTTTGATGTACGCCATTGATCTCCTGTTTGACATGCAAAGCATCGCGTTCGTCGGTCTCTTCGTCGAGGGTATGGCCGGTGGGATCTGGATAGGCGGACAGATCAAGTAGCGCCGTCCTTCCCGTGTGACGTGCGAACGTCTCTAGGTCCGACTCTGACAGGGGCAACCCAAACAGCGCCTTCAAAAACGCCTTCCAGGCGTCCCAGCTCGGCGCGTCGAACTCGGGCCAGAGTGACAACGCGTCGATGATCGTCATCGACTGCCGGTGCAGCCTGGCCGCCTGTTGCTTGCGTCTCTTCGACTGACGTCTCTCTTCGGCCTTCCGCTTCCTGACGGCAGCCGACTTCTTGGCAAGCTCGCGTGCTCTCTTCCTGTCTAGTGCCATGTGCTAACCTCACGCTGGTTTTGCGCTCGACGACGCGGCCACACTTTGGCCATAGCAGCGCGAGAGCCCGCGTCGTTACTGGGGTTACAGAGGCCCACGGGACTGTGTATCCCGTAGCGGATCGTTGCCAGATCGGCGCGTGTGGACTTTCCACGCATACTACGCTTTCCACGCAGGGTGGTATGGCCAAGGTGTGGCCGGACAAAACGTCGGGATATGCCACAATCCGTGATATTGGAAATCACGGATAGTGACGTATTGCCACATATAGTCCTGTCGGAGTTACATTTAGACGTTGGTAGGTATCTAGCCCGGGTGGTGGAACTGGTAGACGCGCGGGACTCAAAATACCGCGCGTGTTGGCCCGAACGCGCCCACGTTCGTCACACGCAAGCACCTGGACAAACCCAATCTCCTTCAAGTTTCACCTGAGGTTGAGCGCGGCTAGCTCCTTGAAATACCCGCGAGCGGCAAATGGAAATTTCCATTGTGGCACCGTACCTTCAGGACAACTGCTTACCTCGAGGCACCTGTGATTCGCTCGCTCTTCATACCTAGCCTGTTTCTTCTCATGCCGGTGGCACAGACGGCTGCGCAAGACACTCCGTTTTCTGCCCTCGACGTATTCCAAGTCGAATACGCATCCGATGTCCAGATAGCACCAGATGGTGAGTGGGTCGTGTACGTGCGAAACAGCATGAGCATCATGCGGGACCGGCGGGAGGGTCGACTATGGATGGTGCGCACAGATCGGTCTGAGCACAGGCAGCTCACCAGTAGTGACAAGCCCCAGTCTTCGCCGCGTTGGTCGCCGGACGGCATGCGGATCGCCTATGTGATGAGCGGTGATGACGGTGCCGAGATATACGTCTATTGGGTGGCAACAGGCGAGTCTGCCAGGCTCACTCAGCTCGACCGCTCTCCTCGAGACATCGTGTGGTCACCAGACGGGAGCTACATCGCATTCTCAAAACTGGTTCCCGAGGCTCCACCGCGCCTCGCTTCCCTACCTCCTCGGCCGAACGGAGCACAGTGGGCTGATGAGCCAACGGTCGAAACCCGAGTCCGTCACGAAGCGGACGGGAGCGGATTCATCGAACCCGGATTCAACCACATCTTCGTCATTCCGGCGGACGGCGGGACGCCACGTCAGATCACTACGGGAGATTTCCATCATAGAGGACCCGTCTGGATGCCGGACGGACGTTCCATTCTCTTCTCGGCGAATCGCAATCTCGATTGGGAGCACGAACGCCGGGAGAGTGACATCTACTCGGTAACCATCGAGGGTGGCGAGATCAGACGCCTGACGGACCGGCGCGGGCCCGATTCGAGCCCGGCAGTGGCTCCTGACGGTTCCCTTATCGCATACGTTGGCTTCGACGATCGGATTCAAACCTATCAAACCACGAATCTGTACTTCATGCGACCCGATGGCTCCCAATCGCGGGTGGTACTTGAGCAGCTCGACAGGTCGGTAGGCAGCCCGACTTGGGCAGCAGATGGGAGTGGCGTCTACTTCAGCTACGACGACGAAGGGATCTCCAAGGTTGGCTTCGTCACGACGGGCGGCAGCCTCCGGGCCGTGGCCGACAGCTTGGGCGGCACCTCTGTGGGGAGACCCTACGGAGGCGGCAACTATTCTGTTGCGGGGGATGGAAGTGTTGCCTTCACGTTCACCACCTCGGCTAACCCCAGTGAAGTCGTATTCGTTGCGCCGAACGGAAGCAGGGCCTTCATCACGGGCCTGAACGATGATCTGAAGGCACAGCGTCAGATTCCCGCTGCCGAGATGTTTTGGACCGAGTCGTCACACGATGATAGACCGGTGCAGTCGTGGATTGTGCTTCCGCCCGACGTCGATCCGTCACGCAAGTATCCACTGTTGCTCGAAATCCACGGCGGTCCTGTGTCCAACTACGGAGACCGATTCTCAGCGGAGGTGCAACTCTACGCGACTGCCGGTTATGTGGTAGTGTATTCGAATCCACGGGGTTCCACGAGCTACGGCGCAGAGTTCGGCAATCTGCTGTACCACAATTATCCTGGGAACGACTATGACGACCTGATGTCTGCTGTCGACGCCGTGATCGATCGAGGATACATCGATGAAGATCGTCTTTACGTTACCGGCGGGAGCGCCGGCGGTATCATGACGGCGTGGATAGTGGGGAAGACCGATCGTTTTCGCGCTGCCGTTGTGGCGAAGCCAGTCGTGAACTGGATCAGTAAGACGTTGGTAGCGGACAACTACAACGGGTACATGGATTACCGGTACCCTGGGAAGCCGTGGGAAAACCCGATGGGATATTGGGAATTTTCGCCGCTATCTCTGGTGAGCGAAGTCGAAACTCCAACAATGGTGATGGTAGGGACCGCCGATCTGCGCACGCCACTCTCGGAGGCCAAACAGTTGTACCACGCTTTGAAGCTCCGGCGGATCGAAACGGCCCTGGTGGAAATCCCTGGTGCGTCCCACAACATCTCTAATCGACCCAGCCAGTTGATTGCCAAGGTGCTCCATGCTATCGCATGGTTCGATCGCTACGGGGGCCAGCCTCGACCGACGAGCTGATGTGGATATCGCAAGCGCAATATCCTTTGGTAGGGGAATCAAATCACTGCTGTTGTCCGCGTTGATCCGCGTCCATCAGCGGCAAAATCACGAACACATAAATTCTCGGGCTTCATCTAGATCGCGAATGAGCGCATCCAGATCTTCCGTCTGAGTGCGATAGTTGGTGATTGTCGCACGAAGAACCGGCATCTCACCTCCGATTCGCGTGGTCGAGATCCACGCCTTGCCGGAGTCGTTGATGGAACGTGCGATTTGGCTGAGTCGCTCCATGGAATTATCCGCGGCGTCTCGAGCGTCGTTCCAGCAAATGGTTGGCAAAGGAGTATCGTTGACGATACGCCAATCGTTAGCAACCAGCTTCTCGCGAAGTGCGTTCCCCAGGTTGTTTTGGTGGCGAAGCGTCTTCGCGTAGCCTTCCCATCCAGCCACGAGGAGTGACAGGAAGAGCTTGAGACCTATGAACCTGCGCGTCCATTGCATCGTCGTGCGGTGTGGCTCTATGATGACGTGCTCTCCGGTTAACGGCATGTACTGTGTGTCGATTCCGAATGTCTTATCCAGGATCTCCGGATGGCGCGTGAAGAACATCCCTGCACCCATCGGAACCGCGAGCCATTTGTGGGCATCGAATGTGATTGAGTCGGCGCGTTCGATTGCGCCGAGGTGCGGGCGCAACTCCGGAACGAGCGCAGCTGCCCCTCCCCACGCCGCGTCCGCATGCAGCCACAACGATTCCATCGCGGCTACATCGGCGATCTCATTCACCGGGTCGAGCAGTCCGGCGTTTGTCGTACCCATCGTGGCAACGACAAAGAAAGGTGCCTTGCCATCGGCTCGATCGCGCCGGATGAATTGAGAAAGCGCTTCCACGTCCAAAACGTATCGGTCGTTTAGCGGAACGTGCACTACCGACGCATCGCCGAGGCCGCACATGCGCGCCGCTTTGGCGACCGAATGGTGGCTCTCCGCCGACACGTAGAGAGTTGGTAAGGCAGAGAGTCCACGCACGCCGTGTTCGTTCCACGACGGAAAAGCTTTACAGAGGGCTGCGAGCAACGCAGTGTGATTAGCTTCGGCGCCGCCAGACGTGAACGAGCCTGCAGTGCTGTCGGCTGCATATCCGAATCGCGCCCCTAGGTGCCGAATCACATGTTGCTCAATCTCATTCGCCAACGGGCTGTGCCCCCATGCCGCTAGCTGCGGATTGAACGCCGCGGTCACGAGATCGGCGGCGATTGCCATCGTCGTGCAGCACGGATTGAACAGTCCGTAGTAGTGGGCGTGAGCAGTGTGCACCTGGGTCCGCCACAGACCGTCGAAGATGAACGAGACCGC
>JBDHHK010000205.1:0-7632 GCA_039589395.1 Gemmatimonadota bacterium | reverse complement strand
GACTCGAGACGATTCGCGCTGAGCGTGACAACGCACGAGTCACTGAAACACTGAGCGCAGTACGGGAAGCCGCAGCTGGGGGTGAGAACGTGATGCCCGCAATCATGGATGCGGTCATAGCTTACGCAACCGTCGGTGAGATCACCGATTGCCTGGTGGAGGTCTTTGGGAGGTTTCCCGAACCGATACGGTTCTGATAGGAGGGTTTCTTGACCTCAATTGAAGCATACGCCGCACCAGAGACGGTCGAGGATGCGGCGAAGCTCGCAGCCGACGGCACCGCGACTATCTTCGCGGGCGGTACCGACCTGATGCCTCAGACGAAGGCAGGTGCCAAGGTCTTCTCGCAGACGCTCCTTAACCTTCGCAGAGTCGAGGGGATGCGTGGAGCCATCGAGGAGAAGGGTGAGATCCGCATCGGTGCTCTGACCACGGTCACGGATGTGTTGAAAAACGAGTTGCTGCGGGCGGCGGCTCCCGTGCTCTGTGATGCGGCCGACAAATTCGCGAGCGGGCAGATTCGAAACAGCGCCACGATCGGCGGCAACATCTGTAACGCGTCGCCGGCGGCCGATATGATCATCCCACTATTGCTCCTGGGCGCCGAAGTCGAGCTCGTGAGTTGGGTAGACGACGAAGCCAACTGGCGTCTGATTCCGCTCAAGAACTTCTTCAAGGGGCCCGGACAGTCAAAGCTGCGCAAGAACGAGATCCTCAAGGCCGTGAAGTTCCGGACACCTCAAACTGACTTCGTTGCCGGATTCGTGAAGTTCGGTACTCGTCCCGCGTTGGACATCTCTGTGGTATCTGTGGGCATCGGCGGTCAGCTGAATTCCGGCGTCCTCACAAACGCTAGAGTGGCATTTGGCGCTGTAGCTCCGGTACCGATGAGAGGTCTCGAGACCGAAGCCGTGATCGAGGGGAAAAAAATCGACGACAAGATCATCAAGGCCGCAGCCTCTAAAGCTGCTGCCGAAGTTGCACCGATCGATGATGTGCGAGCGTCGGCATGGTACCGGCGAGAGCTGATTCAAACCCTAACCGGGAGACTGTTGCGCGATGTCGTTCAAACAGGAGATTAGCTTCACGCTGAACGGGGATTTGACGACCGTGTCGATACCCGTTCACATGGATACGCTCACCATGCTGCGTGACGTGCTCCAGTTGACCGGAACGAAGCTCGGCTGTGGTGAAGGTGAGTGTGGGGCATGCACCATCCTCGTCGATGGCGCCGCAACCAACTCGTGCTTGATGTTCGCCGTCGACTGCGATGGACGCGACATCCAGACAATCGAAGGTGTCCAGACCGAAGACGGGCTCGATCTTCTCCAGAAAGAGTTCGTCGAGAAGGGCGCCGTGCAATGTGGGTTTTGCACTCCGGGGTTGGTCATGCAGGGCACCGCGATGCTCAATGAGAATCCGGGAATGTCCGAAGACGAGATCAAACGCGGCCTGGAAGGGAATCTCTGTCGTTGCACCGGCTACACGAAGGTCATCGATGCAACGGCGTCTGCGATGGCGAAGACGAGAGGGGAGGGGCAGGGATGACCCAAGACTTTGCGCCCAAGCAGACATTGATTGGCCAGCGCATTCCGAAGTTGGATGCACCAAGTAAAGTTTCCGGTTCGGCGCGCTATCTCCAGGACATCGAGCTGCCGGGCATGCTACACGGCAAGATCCTGCGCACCGACCGCATTCACGCACGCATCGTGAGCATCGATACGAGCGCCGCGAAGGCGTTACCTGGTGTACACGCAGTGCTTACGGCCGCGGACACGCCGGGTGTTCCGCTCGGATTTGGCCAAGACAACCCGCCCCTCAAGGGCGATCGTGTGCGCTGTACGCGCGACGAGATTGCAGCGGTTGCCGCAGATACTGAGGAGATTGCGGAGGAAGCACTCAAACTCATCGAGGTCGAGTACGAAGACCTTCCCGCCGTCTTCACGACTTCTGATGCGCTGAAGGAAGGCGCGCCAGTAATACACGACAAACATCCCAACAACACACCGTTCACCTATGATTACGAACACGGAGACGTAGCCAAGGGAGAAGCAGAGTCCGACGTGATCGTCGAGGACACATTCAGACTCCACTTCGTGACGCACTGCTGCTTGGGTGTGAGCGGGATCATCGCCGATTTTGATGTGGAGGGTAACCTCACCCTCTACTCACAGACACAGATGCCGTTCTTGTACAAACGCGATCTGGCTCCCGTGATCGGCGTCCCCGCTGAGAAGATTCACGTGATCCAGCCGATCATAGGCGGCGCCTTCGGGAGCAAACTGGATGTCTACCCATTCGAGCCGATCTGCGTGTTCCTCGCGAAGGCAGCGCGCAAGCCCGTGCGCATAGTGTTTTCGAGGGAGGAGGAGTTCCTGGCATCTCCCACCCGACAGCCGATGGAACTAACGATGCGGAGCGGGGCCATGAAGGACGGCACGATCACCTTCCGCGACGTGAGCACATTGCACGACAACGGCGGATACACGTCCTGGGGAGCGACGACTCCGTTCGTCATGATGCAGGCATTTTCGTCCTTGTATCGGATCGAACACTGTCGGTACAAGACAACTGTCGTCTACACCAACAATCCCTACAGCGGAGCGTTTCGCGGCTACGGCAATCTTCAGGCGACCTTCGCCATAGAGTCCCACATGGACAAGCTCGCGGAGGCGGTCGGGATTGGCCCGTTGGAATTCCGCACACACAACGCGCAAGACGCCGGGGAAACCACGCTTCAGGGGTTACATCTTCAGACCTGCGGATTGAAAGATTGTCTGAGCACCGCCGCGGATCGCAGCGACTTCGTAACGAAGCACGCGGCGAATCGAGCCGGACAGGATGGGCCGACAAAGCGTGGTATCGGTATGGCGTCGCTATTCCACGTGGGTGGCGGCGCGAAGATCTATCACACCGACGGCTGCGGCACGATTCTCAAGGTCGACGACTATGCTAAGGTCACGGTGCTGACCGGAGCATCTGAGATCGGCCAGGGATCGGAGACGGTAATCGCCATGCTCGTTGCCGAAGAGTTGGGCGTACCGATGTCGAAGGTGAGCGTGATCAACAATGATTCGGAGATCAGGCCGTGGGACGTCGGCGTTCACGCAAGCCGCACGACTTTTATCGCCGGCAACTCAGCGCAACGCGCAGCGCGAAAGGCTCGACAGAAGTTGCTCGACGCTGCCTCGGCGAAGTTGGATGTTGCTGTTGGAGACCTCGATCTACGCGATGGGCAGGTCGTGCGCTCAAAGACCGGCGAGCAGCTTCTCGATCTCGGCAAGCTGCTTCGCGCGCTCCACTTTCGTGAGAAGAATGAGATAGTAGTGACGTCGGAATACTATGAGCCGCCCAGCGTCATGCAAGACAGGGAGTTCAAAGGAAACGTCTCGCCTACCTACGCGTTTGCGACTCAGGTGGCCGAGCTGGAGGTAGATGTCGAGACCGGAATGGTCAACGTCTTTAAGGTCACGGCCGCACATGACGTCGGTCGCGTCATCAACGCGTTGGGCATAGAGGGCCAGGTCGAGGGCGGGGTTATCATGGGGGTTGGGTACGCAACCCGAGAACATCTTTTGGTCGACGACGGTTACGTGACGAATCCTTCGTTCCGTGACTACAAGATCCTCACTGCTCCGGAGATCCCGGAGGTCGATTTCGCGTTCATCGAGACCATGGATCCGGAGGGGCCGGCCGGCGCAAAGGGAATTGGGGAGGCGCCGGCGATCTGCACCGCCGCCGCTATTGCGAACGCTTTCTACAATGCGACCGGAGTTCGGATGTACGAGCTACCGTTCACGCCTGAAAGAGTGTTGCGCGCGCTCAAGACCGCGGCTGGGGAGCAGGTAGGGTGAAGCGACGCACGGTTCTCAGCATGGAGCAGGCGCTGTCGATGTCTCACGCAACTCTGCGGTTCGCACATCTCGGTTGGCGCGTGATAAGGCTCGAGGCGGCGCCGACAGGATCAGGGCTTCCCGGAGATCCAAACCGTTACATCGGCTCGACCGTGGTCGATGACGACCGGCGATCGTATTTCATCGCTCCCAACGTGGGCAAGGAAACCATCGCACTGAACCTGAAAGAGCAGAAGGGTCGCGACCTCCTACACAGGATCGTCAAAGATCTAGAAGTCGACATCTTCTGCTGTAACACGCTTCCGTCTCGGTACGAAGCACTTGGGATCGACTATCAGACCTTGAAGGACATCAATCCAAAGATCATCTGGGCAGGCATCTCGGCCATGGGGCCCGAGTATCCCAACCGGCCGGGCTACGACCCCGCCATCCAGGCGATGGTTGGATTCATGGAGGTAACGGGTGATCCCAACGGGCCGCCGATGTTGTCGGGCGTGCCGCTCGTGGATCTCAAGGCGGGCGATGAGGTGTACGCAAACGTCTGCCTGGCTCTCGCGGAGCTGGCGGAGACGGGGCAGGGCAAAGAGATCCACGTATCTATGCTGCAGGCAGCTTCTTCGTGGTTGATCACCACACTGCCACTGTTGGATTTCGATTGTGATCCTTCGGAGGTCACCCGCTGCGGTAACGAGCATCGCAAGTTCATCCCGGTGAACGCCTACCCGACTACTGACGGTTTTGTTTTCGTCGCAATAGGGAATGATGTGCAGTGGGAGCGTTTGACAGAGATGGAGCATTTCCGCTCGATGCGCAGCGACAGCCGAGCCACAAATGCAGGCAGGATCGACGAACAGAAAGCGATCCACAAAGAGATGGCCGCCGCCACTCGGGAATACACCAGCGCCGCGCTGATGGACGAGCTCGCGAAACGCAAAATCCCGCATGCGCCGATCAACACCATTCGCCAAGTGCGTGAGATGGACGCCGTGGCGTCCAGAGTAACAACCACCCACACGCCCGACGGTCGTACGATCAACCTGCCGCCGATGGCGGTCGATCTCGAGGATGGTGCGAGCGAGCTGTCGTTTGCGCCGAGTTACAGCGAGCACACGCACGCGATTCTTGGGGAGTCAGGGTTTTCACAGAGTGAGATCGATGGCCTGGCTGCGGACGGGATCATACCCTAGTCCGGGTGCACAGCAGGCCGGCACATCCCCCCGCGCGCCCTCCGTTCGCTACCTCGACGTATTCACGCCGTGAGTCCTTCCCATGCATAAGTCCGGCGCCCGTTGACAAATCGGTATTATAATACCACTTTGCGTAATAAGAGTCTGTCGGACACTGCGGACGGCTCTGGTTTGGCAGGGCCCGTCAGTCTTGGTGTTGTTGTTCTCTTCAACCTGGAGGGACCTAAGATGGGACACACTCACCAATCAATCGAGATAGAAGTTCCCGCCGATGTCGTTTGGAACACGATCCGCAATTTCTACGACATGAGCTGGGCGCCCAATGTGATCCAGAATACGAGGGCGGTCGGTGACGTCAACGGCGGCAAGGTAGGCGCTCAACGACTTCTGAACGGTCAGTTCAGCGAGACGCTCATCGAGCTGAACGACGACTCAAGGATCATGCGGTACAGCATCGACGATGGACCATCCCCAGTGTCGAAAGCGGAGATCGACAACTACGCGGGATGCATAGAGGTGAAACCCTCCCCGTCGGGCAATGGTGCTCTCGTCGAGTGGTCATCTGGATGGGAGAAGAACGAAGAGCAAGTCCGTGAGTTCTGCCAGAACATCTATGTTGCGTTGCTCAACGACATGAAGCAGAGCTTGGAATCAGCGTATTCTGCTGGGGATTGAGCGGAGCATCGTTTGGCGCGGGATTGAATAAAAACGGAGGGATATCATGCGGGTGATGATGATTGCGAGGATTCCCCACGAGGAATTCAACGAAGCGGTTAGGGATGGTACATCAGGCGAGAAGATGCAGCGGATCCTCGAGGACGCAAAACCCGAGGCGGCGTATTTCACCGAGTTTGACGGTCAACGAACCGCGGTGATGGTAGTCGACATGAACGACCCATCCGAGATTCCAGCGTACGCGGAGCCTTGGTTTCTGACCTTCAGGGCCGACGTCGAGTTTCACCCGGCGATGACCCCGGCGGATCTCGGGCGCGCCGGGCTGGACGATCTGGCCAAGAAGTGGGCCTGAAAACGCAGCCTCAGCTGAGGCTGCGGTCTCAGCTGAGGCTATTGCTTCAGTTCCTCGACCTCCGCCACCGTCTGCGGCTTGTGCGGGCCTAGCCTGCGAGCGCCATCGGCCGTGATGAGGTAGTCCTCCTCGTTACGGACACCTCCAAAATCACGCCACTTGTCGAGTTCGTCGAAGTTGATGAACTCGGTGCAGTGGTTTTGTAATTTCCACAGGTCCATGAGCTGCGGGATGAAGTAGATGCCCGGTTCCACGGTCATGACAAAACCCGGCTCCAACTCGCGAGCTAGCCGCAACGACTTGAGGCCGAACTGGGTGCTCTTTGACTCACCCGCGTGGCCGACTCGAAACTCTCCCAGGTTCTCCATGTCGTGGATGTCGAGCCCCATCATGTGACCGACGCCGCATGGGAAGACCATGGCGTGGGCGCCTGCTGCCAAAGCTTCCTCCGTGTCGCCCTTGAAGATGCCGAGGTCCTTGAGCCCCTCGTAGATCACTCTGGCGGCAGTGAAGTGCGTATTTCGATTGGGAACGCCCGGCGCGAGACCCGCTACAGCCGCGTCGTATGCATCGAGCACCAGCTGATAGATGGTCTTCTGTCGCTCAGTGAACATTTTGCCGACCGGGAAAGTCGAAGTGAGGTCGCTACCATAGCCCATTGCCGTCTCGGCTCCGATGTCTAGCAGGAAGAGGTCTCCTTCTGACATCACATTGCTGTGGTCGTGATTGTGCAGCGTCTCGCCGTGCACCGTTGCGATCACTGGGAACGCGAGGCGTCCTCCATCGGCGACGGCAATCCGCTCCACCTCGGCGGCAATATCCGCTTCGAGCAAACCGGGTCGAGCCATTCGGATGGCGGCTGTATGCATTTTCACCGACGTCTCGACAGCCCTTTCGAGCTCTGCGACCTCTTCGTCGGATTTGTAGTTCCGCTGATTGATGACGGCCCAGATCAATTGCTCAGACGCCTTGCCCTCCACGTCTGCAGGAGTGATACCCAGGAGTTCTGAAAGTTGGAGCTGCGTGCCAGGGCGGTAGGGAGGCAGAAAGTGCACCGGCCTTCCTGCGCCCACGGCCTCACGCACAGCTTCCGCTAACGCTCCCAGTGGCGCCGTGTTCGTCACCCCGACGCCTTCAGCACGAGCCGCAATTGTCGGGAGGTCTCCCATCCACACTATGTGGTCGATGGTCAACTCGTCGCCGAATATGGTTGTCGAGGCAGCATCGAGATCGATCACCGCGGCGAGGTCGGGTTGGCTCAGGCCAAAGTAGTAGAGAAACGTGCTGTCCTGGCGGAATGGATAGCAGTTGTCCGCATAGTTCATCGGGCTCTCGCCGTTGCCAGGGAACAGCAATATCCCGTTAACGAATTTCGAGGCGAGAACGGCTCGGCGGTTCACATAGGTTTCGCGCGAGAACATGGGCTCGGCCTTTCGTACTGGAATTGCTTTCTTTGCGGAGATGAAATGTAGGGCGGTAGGGCGGTAGGGCGGTACCGCTCCCAGCCCTTCACGACCCGGGCGGTACCCCACTCGCCCGCTCCCCGCACGGCGGTAGGGCGGTA
>JBDHHK010000204.1:0-10520 GCA_039589395.1 Gemmatimonadota bacterium | reverse complement strand
CAGCTGCGGGGCGATAGCCCTTGCTGCGATTCTTTGGTCCGAAGGTAGACAAGAACAAGAGGAGGTTGTGGAAGAAGCGGCTAGCTCCGCCGAAGCCACGCCCTGAATAGGGTATCCTTGCCGTGGAGCGGATTACGTTCCAGGTGTCCGCCCGTTCGACCGAACGGCTCGACAGATTCCTTGCCGATCAACTTTCCTTGTCGAGGACGCAGGCTGCTCGCCTCGTCGCGGGGGGGAGTGTGACCGTCAACGACGAATCTGCAAGGGCTTCTCGCACGCTCGCCTGTCGTGACACCGTTGTAGTCGACCTCGCCAGTGAGGCGGACTCCGCTCCGAGGATTCTCAAGGCAAACCCGATTCCGCTCGACGTGGTGTTCGAGGACGATACGCTCCTCGTTCTGAACAAGCCCTCCGGTCTCGTAGTCCACCCCGCTCCGGGTCACTGGGAAGACACCTTGCTCAACGCTTTGGTAGCCCGTGGTACGAAGCTCGCTGAAACGAGCTCGAGTGGAGAGGGGCGGCCGGGTATCGTACACCGTCTCGATAAGGACACGTCGGGATTGATGGTGTTGGCCAAGACCGACAAGGCTCACAGGAAGCTCGGTCAGCAGCTGAGCCAGAGGCATGTCAAACGCGTTTACGCGGCGCTGATTTGGGGGCACCTGAGCGCGGCGATTGATATTGATGCTGCCATCGCTCGACACCCGAATGACAGAAAACGTATGGCTGTGCTGGCCTCCGGGCGGAGCTCGAAGACGCACGTGAAGCCGATCGCGAGGTTTGACGTATGCGACTTGGTTGCCGTACGGCTCGAAACAGGCCGCACTCATCAGATTCGTGTGCATCTTGGCCACGTGGGGCACCCAGTGGTTGGCGATCCAGTCTACGGTGGTGGTGGATATAGACGAATGACCGGATCGCAGCACGGCCGCGCACGCGCGCTAGAATCCGCGACTCCTCGTCAGGCGCTCCACGCAGCCTTCTTGGCGTTTTCGCACCCGAACTCGGGTGAACTAGTCGAGTTTTTTGCGGATTGGCCTGCCGATCTCGAGGAATCTCTGAGTGTCGCGGCGAACGACTCGGCATTGCTTGCTAGCGATAATGTGCTGGAGTATCTTGGCTTTCCAGGGTGAGGTGGCAGGGTTTTCGAGGGCTCGACTCGTGGCCTTTCGGGTTGCCGAGATGGTCTTTGCAGTTGAGGCTGCGTTCGTGAAAGAGATCCTACCGAAGCACCGAGCTACCCGCCTGCCCGGTGCCGATGTTGCCGTGGAGGGTTTGATCAACGTGCGCGGGCGGATTCTAACGTTGGTAAACGCACGACGTGTACTCAACTACCCTTCGACCGACGACGACGGCCCAATCATGCTCTTGGAGATAGGGGGGCAGACAGCGGGACTCGCTGTAGATGACGTTCTCGACCTGTTCTCCGTTGCCGAACACGAGCTTGCAGAACGAGGTGGTCTGCCTGGTATCGATTCGGCCTGGGTAAGGTCGGTGGGCAGGAAGGCCGATTTATCATTTGTTCTCCTTGATATCGAGGCACTACTTGGACCAATCCTTTTTGTGTAGGGAGGAAGCGTGAGTCAGACAGTGCTCGTATGTGACGATGCAATCTTCATGAGGACCATGATTGGGGATATACTGAGCCAAGCCGGTTATGAGATTGTCGGTGAGGCCGAAACCGGCGTTCAAGCGGTTGAGAAGTACGCGGAGCTCAGACCCGACCTGGTGACCATGGACATTGTGATGCCCGACATGGGTGGCATAGACGCTGTACGAGAAATCGTTCAGCAGGATCCCGATGCTCGCATCCTGATGTGCAGCGCGATGGGTCAACAGGCTCTGGTCGTTGAGGCGATCCAGGCTGGCGCAAAAGACTTCGTCGTCAAACCGTTCCAGCCGTCACGCGTCTTGGAGGCTGTCCAGCGAGTGCTCGGCTGAAATGGACCTTTCGCAGTATTCAGAGATCTTCCTTGCCGAGAGCAAGGAGCATCTTGGTGCGATCAACGGGCACCTCCTCGAGTGGGAGCTGAATCGCGAGGCGACCGAGCCGGTTGGCGCGATATTCAGGGCGATGCACACCATCAAGGGCATGGCGGCAACAATGGGCTATCAGTTGGCCGCCGACTTGGCTCACCGTTCTGAGAACCTTCTCGACGCGATCAGAAGTAGTGGCGATCCGCCCGACGACGATACTCTCGAGATGCTGTTTTCGGCTGCCGATGCGCTCGAGAAGACAATCGATGCTGCTGTCGCGGGAAGGGACCCAGAGGCGGATGTAGCTGGCATGGTTGGGGCGTTGGATGAAGCCGCCCGGGCTTTCAGCCCTATCTCGGAGCCGATCGAGCCAGCTTATCGTGAAGCACCGGCACCCACGGCGGCGCCATCGGGCCCAGGGTGTTGGGTGGACGTGAGGCTCGACCCCGATTGTGCGCTCAAGGGTGCACGTGCAACGCTCATCTTGAACCGGATGCGCGCGATAGGGGAAGTTCTTACCGTGCAGCCATCGGCTTCGATGCTGGAGGCAGACAACTTCGATGGCAGGTTTGGTTTCCGCATCGAAACCACCGTGGGTGAGGAAACGATCGAGACTGAGGTCCGCTCTGCGGGAGATGTTTCGCACGTTGAGATCGGTGCGCCGATGGAGGCGCCGAAGACGGATGTTTCAGGACAACGTGCTCGACACATAAGAGTCGATTTGCGCCGCCTCGACGCACTGATGGACAACATCGGCGAGCTTGTATCTACCCGCGATACGCTGACGAGATTGGCGCGAACAAGAACCGATCCCGAGCTAGACGACATGTCGGCGAAGTTATCGTCGCTGACGGGGACGTTGCAGTCCGAAATCGTCCAGGCTCTGGCACGCCAATTGGGCAAGCAGGTGGAATTCGAAGTCGAGGGCAAAGACATCGAGCTCGATAGGGCTATCTTGGACGAGATTGGCGACCCGCTGGTTCACCTGCTGCGAAATGCCGTCGATCATGGCATTGAGACGCCAGACGAACGGGTACGTACAGGCAAACCGCCGCGGGCTCGCATCGTACTCTCGGCGATGGCGGAACGGGCAACGGTTGCGATTCGAGTGAGCGACGATGGGCGCGGCATGGATCGTCAGAAGATCCTGGCGGCCGGCAAGGAGAGTGGGACGGTAGATGAAGATGTCGAAGTGCTCAGCGACGAGATGCTCATGAGGGTGCTATCGCGCCCCGGTTTTTCAACTGCACGGTCTGTCACCGATGTCTCAGGACGTGGCGTTGGAATCGACGTTGTCGCGACTCATCTGCGCGCACTGGGTGGTGGGCTCGAGGTTCGCAGTGAGCACGGCAAAGGCACGACGTTTACCCTGCAGCTTCCCGTGACGCTGGCCATTGTGCGCGCGCTCACTGCAAAGGTGGGCGAAGAGCGCTACGTTATGCCAATAACGCATGTTGCCGAAACGCTGGATCTCGAACCGACCGCGATCACCGAACTCGAGGGCCAAGATGGAATGACATTGCGAGACGACATCATTCCGTTGGTCCATCTTCGTGACGTCTTGAGTGTGTCGGGCGATCCACCGTCTGGTAGGCCAGTGATAGTGCTCCAGATTGGCGAACGCCGGTCTGGGTTGGTCGTAGATGCGCTCACAGGCCAACAAGAGATCGTTGTGAAGTCTTTCGATCCACCAAAGGGTACGCTGCCGATATTCAGCGGTGCAACGGTACTTGGCGATGGAGAGCCGGCGTTGATTCTCGACGCCGGTGGATTCCTCTAGGGGGAAACGCAATGGTAGATGTTCGCGAGCTTGGAGAGCGAGAGCTCGATGCTTTGCGGGAAGTGGCAAACATTGGAGCTGGGCACGCCGCGACTGCTCTTTCGCAAATGGTTGATTGCAGAGTGATGATCAGTGTGCCGAAGATCACAGTAGCCGCACTCGAGCACCTTCCCAATCTCCACGGCAACGCCGACGACGATGTTGCGGCTGTGCTTATGCACATGCTCGGTGACCTCACCGGTCGAACCCTCCTCCTGCTACCGAAGGACAACGCACGACTGTTGTGTGACCTTCTCTTGCGGCAGGAGCCGGGAACGACCGAGTCCTTTGAGGAACTTCAGAGGTCTGCTTTGAAGGAAGCGGGCAACATCCTCGCCGGTGCGCACATGGGAGCATTGTCTGACTTCATGGGGATGATGTTACTTCCGTCTGTACCGAGTCTGGTGGTGGACAGGGCTGGCGTTGTTCTCACGACTACTCAACTCGGATTCGGGCGAAGTCAGGATTGCGTATTTTGCGTGGAGACCGACTTCAATTTCGAGCAGGCAGACCAGAGTCTGAAGGGGCACTTCCTGCTCTTTCCTGACGAGAGCTCGCTGCGGGCGATTCTCGAGGCCATCAGGTTGGGCTGATAGCGATGGGTGTCAGCAATCAGGATCGCGAGATACTGAGGTCATTCGCCCGACGCATCAACCCGTCGGACGCGGGAGCTCACAACAACCTCGGAGCTCTCTATTTCCAGCAGGGCATGGTGGACGAAGCGGTTGAGCAGTTTTCGCGCGCACTCGAGTTGGATCCCAAGATGCAGGTGGCTCAGCGGAATCTCGAGATCGCACACAAACGCTCAGGTCATTTCGAGCGCCGTGCTACTGAGCTCCGCGATCAACTCCAGGCCGATCCTGATGATCGTGAGGCTCGTTGGGAGCTCGGTCGAGCTTACTCGTCACTCACCCAGCATGAGGCCGCGGTAAGCGAGTTTCAGGCGCTGGTTGCCGGGTACCCGAAGGATGTTGCGGCAATGATCCAGCTGGCCAACGTCGAGAAAGCGAGAGGGCAGCCATCTGTCGCGACCGAGTGGCTCGAGAAGGCATGTGAGGTGGATGAGGAAAGCGCTGTGGCGCGTTTCTATCTTGGTGAGCTGTATTACAACAGAGGTTTAAACTCAGAAGCGCTAGCTGCCCTGAAGCGCACGATCGAGCTGAGTCCCGATCATGCCGATGCTCACCACCTACTGTCGTTTGTGTTGGGAGATCTAGGGAGGCACAGTGAGGCTCGGGCGGCTGCAAAACGCTCTGTAGCCTTGAACCCGACGTATGGCCAGGCTCAGGCAAACCTCTCGCTCGAGCGTCTAGCCGGACGCCGAGAGAGCGCTTCGTACGAGTCACTCGATACCGAAACCGTCACTGAGGGCGAAGGCGCTCTCGCTCACCACAATCTAGGATTGGCGTTTCGCCAGCAAGGCTATTTCCAGGAGGCGGTGCGTGAGTACCGTCTCGGGCTCGAAGAAGGTGAAAGCAGAGCTCTACTGCGGAATGCAATAGCCGAGGTCTATCTGATTCTCGGAGATATGGATGGCGCGCTGGAGATCTATGACGAGCTCGTAGCCGAGTCACCCGATTCCGCAAAGCTGTGGAACGAGCGGGCGGTCGTTTTGCACCAGCTCGGGCGTCTGCAGGAGGCGCTGGATTCCCTTTCCAGTGCGCTGGATCGACAGTCGGACTATGCGCTCGCTTCGAACAACAAAGCGGTGACCTTGGCTCAGACTGGTCGCTGCGAAGAAGCGCTTCGTGCATTCGGAGAGGCCCTGCGGGCAGATCCGACATTGGTCGTTGCGCGATTGAACCTCGGGTTGCTGCTGTTCAAGCTTCAACGCTACCAGACCGCAATGGAGGCATACAGGGCGGTGCTGGAGGGAGAAAAGGACACGGCAGTCGCCTGGAACGGTGTTGGCCTCGTTCTCAACGAGCTTGGACGCCAGGCCGATGCACGAAATGCCTTCGCGAGGGCGGTGGAGGCAGACCCCAAGTTGGCTGAGGCGCACTACAATCTCAGTTTCGCCCTCTCGGCTCTGGGCGACTACGATAGCGCTTTGCACACGGTGACCAGAGCTCAGACTCTCGATCCATACTACGTTCCGCAGAAGTTCAGACTCGCCATTGACCTACAATATGATGATCCGACCATCGCGGTAATCCCCGAAATCTCTGCCGACGTAACTGCGGAAACGGCTCCTGACATAGAGTTTGACCAAAGCATCCTCGACGGTCTATTCTCGGCGTTGGACAAGCCTTCTGTTGAGCAGCCGCCGACCGAGCATGGCGATCAACTGTCGCTCGCCCGCGACTACCTGAACAAGGGGTTGCTGGACCTCGCCATGGCGGAAGTCGATAGAGTGGCGCGACGGGGTTTGGATTCGGATGAGTTGCAGATTCTTTCTGCGCACATCCATGCCCGCCGGGGTCTGCACGGTGAAGCACTGGAGCGATTTAGGGCGGCCCTCGCCATCGATCCGGAACGAGTCGACGCAAGACTGGGTGAAATTCGCCAGCTTCTGTCCCTGGGGCGAGGAGGCGAAGCGTTAGCTGATGTGACTGCTTTGGCGGAGCAGTGTCCCGAGGATGTGGATATTCTAGTGGCTCTCGCGGAGGTTCGACTCGCTGCGGGTGATCCGGCGAATGCGCTCGAGTCGCTGCGCGCAGCCCGCGGGCGCGCTCCGCAACGGGCCGACATCCTGAAACTCGAGGGTGACGTCGCGGTCGATATGGGCGACCTGGAGCTAGCACATAGGGCATATAGCGACGCTCTCGAACTCGATCCGAAGTATGCCCAGGTGCAGATGGACCTCGGGAAGATTCACGAGGCGCGCAATGATTGGTCTGCCGCAGAGGATGCATATCGTGCAGCACTCGATTCCCTGCCGACGTTTTCGGAGGCGGGCGTCGCACTGGCGCGCGTCTATCGGCTTGCCAGCAAGCCTAGGATCGCGGTAAACCTATTAGTCGATATGCTGTCCAACGATCCATCAGATCTCGAGGCGCTAGTGATGCTGGGTCAATGTCTGATGGCTGACAGGAGGATAGAGGAAGCGCTTCAGGCGTTTGAGCGGGTGTTGGCATTCGACGACGCACATGTCGCAGCCCTTTTCTTCGCAGGCGTTGCGCTCGGTAGGCTGAGGCGTTATGGCGCGGCCATAACCGCGTGGGAGCAGGTGATCGCGCTGCAATCTGATGGCCCATACGCTCGCGAAGCACGGAAGCATGTGCGGTCTGCGCGAGATCTCAATCATATCTTCCAGGCGAGGAACGGCTGATCATGGCCATCGAGGGACCGCTCAAAGAGCTAGGTATCCACGATGTGTTCCAACTACTCGATCTGAGCAGGAAAACGGGCAAGCTGACGGTGACCTCAAAGGTTCGGCATAATCGCGGCAGCGTGTACTTCAGGGAAGGCTCAATCGTATACGCCGAGATCGAGAGTAACCCGCATCTGCTGGGGATCCTGCTGGTTCGGAAGGGAAGGATCGACGAGGGAGACGTTCAGCGGGCGAAGGAACTGCAGGCCAAGGGCGACGAGCGGCGTCTTGGGCAAATCCTCGTCGATTTGGGAGTCATCTCGGAGCTCGAGCTGGAGCGCCAGGTACAATCCCAGGTTGAAGAGGTGGTCTTTGAGTTGGTCAGCTGGCAAGAGGGGTATTTCTCGTTCGAAGAGGGGGATTCTGCCAAACCTCCGGCGGACGCACTCGTGTCGATCTCTACCGGGTCTCTATTGATGGAAGGCGCTCGTCGAATAGACGAATGGTCTCGGATAGAGAGGAGAATTGCGCACCTGGGTGTGATACCGGGGTTCGCCCCTCAACAGGCGGATGACGGCAATGAGTATTTGGATCTCTTACCACCCGAATGGGAGGTGCTGACTGCGGTCGATTCTGCGAGAGATGTAAAAGAGATCGCACTTGTGCTGGGACGCTCGGAATTTGATGTGGCAAAGACACTTTTCGGACTGGAGGCCACGGGCATACTCACGCTGCGAGAACCAGTATCCGAGCCGGAGCCGCGCACTTCCGGGCGGATTGGGCTTGCGCCCCAGGTCGTTGAGCAGGCGGAGGAGGAACTCAAGCTCGGGAACTTCCAGACGGCACGCGATCTGATGGAAGATGCGAGGAGCGCACATCCGCACGAGGGTGTGGTACACCTCACTCTCGGAAAAATCGACCTCGCTGAGAAGCGGTTGGCGCAAGCGGAGGAATACCTCCGCCGCGCGCTCCGGATCGACCCGATGCTGGCTGATGCTCATCGACTATTGGGCGACACTCTGGCGATGTCGGGGCGTTATTCCGAGGCGGTAGAATGGTGGCAGCGGTGGCTTACGCTGAGTGAGCACGCTGAACAGGAGGTGCGGGAAGTCGAACGAGTGAAGGAGGCTTTGAGAACAGTGGAGAAGCTCGATCTTCTTCTGGAGAGCTCCGGTGGGTAGAGACGTCAAAACGCTCACCAACGAGCTCGCTCAGAATCCAGACAGTATGGTGTTCTTGGAGCTTGCTGAGACGCTGCGCGTGCGCGGACAGTTGCACGGCGCCGCAAAGGTGTTGGTGGCAGGATTGACGAGGCATCCAGGCTCGGCCGATGCACATGATATGTACGCTCGGGTTCTGGTAGATATGGGGCACCTCAGGCACGGTTACGAGGAATGGGTTGCGGCGGTTGAAGCGAATCCGCGCCACGTGGGCGCGCGAAAGGGTCTTGGGTTCCTCTGCTTCCGCTGGGGGGACTTGGATGGAGCCCTCGAACATCTCGAAACGGCACTTTCGGCAGACCCTATGGACCCGAGTGTGGTGCAGGCTCTGCGTATGGTGCGTGACGCAGCCGAGAACGTGAGTGTCGTGCCGGAAGAAGAGATCGTGCCTGGTGTATTCGACGGACTGGAGGGCGCACAACGTCGGCTGCTTCTCGCTGACAATCGGGGGCGTGTGTTGGGTGGAGGAATGTGTGACGGGGCCGGCGAGGATGCCTCGGAAGATGTCGCTGCCTTTGCGTCAGCGGGTGCGAAAGAAGCGCAACGAACCGCCCGGCTTCTCGAGCTGGGATACTGGCAGTGGGTGGCGATCGAAGGGCCAGGGGGGAATCTCCACTTGAGCCGCCCGTCGGAAGAGAGCCTGCTCGTGGCATCTAGGGACCGCAGCGTTCCGGTTGGGCGCCTGTCATTGCTCGCTGAGAAGGCGTCTGAGGTTGCTCGAGAGTGGCTAGAGGAGCAACATCTGTGAAGAAGGAGTTGAGTGGGGCACTCGACAGCGTTACTCGCCTTCACGGAGTACGAGGAGCTCTGGTGGTTACCTCCGATGACGGTATGATTGTGGCGGATGCTCTGATGGAGGGCGTACGCGGCAATGCCATAGCGGCCCTCGCTGCGAGTCTCGCGCTCCGCTTCGGCGATGCCGCCCGAAAGACAGGCGTTGGAGCGCCCCACTTCCTGCAGCTGCAGGCCGCCGAGGGCACCCTTCTCGTGGTGCCGGGGCCAACCGGAATCTTGGTCGTTGTGGTGGGCGACCGAGAACTCAATGTAGGGCTTGCGCGCTTAGAGATGCTTCGAGTAGCCGAGGTGGTGTGGTGACTGTCACTCGAGTGCTCGAGCCATGGATGATGGAACCGCTGGAAAGGTTTGTCTCAGAGGCGGATGCGCGGCTCACTCTCATCATGACGCCAGCGGGTCAGGTGCTTGCGCAGTATGGTTTCACGCGTGCGGTAGACGTCATGTCTGCTGCTGCACTCGGGGCGGCGATTGCGTCTTCTACTCAGGAGATCGCAGCGTTCATAGGGGAAGAGAAGTTCAAAGCACTCAATCACCAAGGCGTTCGGCACGGTATCTTCCTTGCTGAGATGGACAACCCGCGCGGTCGCCTGCTCGCTCTTGTAGTTTATGGTCCGGAAACGCTCGCTGGGCTGGTGCAGCTCTTTTTTGAAGATCTCGCACGCGATCTCGCTAGTGCTTGCCCGCATGTGGAGACGACTAAGCCCGTACTTTCGGCTGATTTTGAACGCGAGCTGAACGATAGCCTCGCCTCTCTGTTTGGACGGTGAGTAATGTCGCTTGTGAATTTTACCAATCGCGAAATCACCTGTAAGATCGTGTACTACGGGCCCGGTCGATCGGGCAAGACCTGCAACCTGCGATACATTTTCGATCGTGTGCCTGAGGACCGTCGAGGCAAAATGGTTTCCCTGGCGACCGAAGCTGAGCGAACACTCTTCTTTGACTTCCTGCCACTCGAGCTCGGTACGATTTCGGGGTATGTTACGCGATTCCAGCTATACACCGTTCCCGGCCAAATCTATTACGACGCAACACGAAAGCTCGTTCTCCAGGGCGCAGACGGTGTTGTATTCGTTGCAGATAGTCAAGCGCGGCAGCTGGATGAAAACGTCGAGAGCTTGCAGAACTTGCATGTGAATCTGCTCGGCCAGGGTGTAGACGTTCGTGCGCTCCCGCTCGTACTTCAGTACAACAAACAGGATCTGCCATCAGACCTCATTCTCTCTCCAACAGAGCTCGATGAGGGATTGAACTTTCGAGATCTTCCCAGCTTTCCAGCGAACGCTCTCAGAGGAGACGGTGTTTTCGAAACACTCAAAGGTGTATCCGAGCTGGTTTTGAAGCGCTTGAGTACAGAGGTGCCGGAATGATCGCAGACCTCAATCCGCGGTCCACGTTCGACACATACGTGGTGGGAAGAGAGAACGGTCTTGCTGCCGCCGCGTCGCGTGCAGTT
>JBDHHK010000203.1:0-13802 GCA_039589395.1 Gemmatimonadota bacterium | reverse complement strand
CGTTGAAATACGCGATTACATGGACCATGCGCTACGTGAGCGCATCGGGAGCTTCAGTCCTGCCGAGGGCCTGCGAGGGTTCTTCTCCGAGGTAAGTTATCGCGAGCCGATTGTCATGCGGACACACGGCTATCACTGGTTCGACCTAGCGATGATGGCCAACGATCCTCACGAAAGCCCGATCAGACGCGTGCCAGGTCTATATAACAGCTGGGACAGTCGCGCGGAGGGGATAGCGACCGGCATGGAGGAGTGGATGATGCACGCCGGTTTCCTAGAGGGTAAACCGCGTGCCCGAGAACTGATCCATATCCTCGTCGCGCAACGAGCTGCCAGGGCGATCGCGGGCATGCGGCTACACAGCAACGAATACACCATGCAGGAAGCGACGGAATTTGCCGCCGACTGGACTCCTCGAGGCTGGATGCCGAGGGAGAGCAATACCGTTTGGGGCGAACAGTATCTCTACCTCCACCAGCCGTACTACGGCACCAGTTACCTGATGGGCAAGCACCAGGTTGAGATGTTTATGGCCGAGCGAGCCCGGCAGCTAAACGACGAGTTCACGATCGGTCGTTTCTTCGATGAGATAAACAGCACCGGATTGATTCCGATGTCACTGATCCGCTGGGAGCTGAGCGGAGCGACCGACGAGGTCGTAAAGATGGCCGGTGACCACTGATGATTCGCCGGAGTTGAAAGAGTTCCACGACACCTTCGTTTTCAGGAGCAGATGATGTCAAACGCCAGTAGACGTTTCCCGTTGTTGGTCACACTCGTTTGTGTAACGCTGCCGCTGATGTTCGCGGCGACTGATCTTGCCGGCCAACAATCTTCGCAAGACCCCAACGTCATCTACGACCCAGCACTTTTCAGTGCGTTGGAATACAGGATGATCGGTCCATACCGCGGCGGTCGATCCACCGCAGTAACGGGTGTCCCCGATCGTCCGCACACCTACTACCAGGGTACGACAGGTGGCGGTGTGTGGAAGACAATCGACGACGGGCAGACTTGGGAGAACATCTCCGACGGGTACTTCGGTGGTTCGATCGGAGCAGTGGCGGTGGCTACATCCGATCAGAATGTCATTTATGTTGGCACCGGCTCCGCATGCATCCGTGGCAACACATCCACCGGCCACGGCGTGTACAAGTCGACCGACGGTGGCAAGACGTGGGTGTTCATCGGCCTGCCCGAAGCGGGGCAGGTAGGTCAAATTGTCGTGCACCCGAACAACGCCGATCTGGTCTATGTCGCGGCACTCGGCCATCCCTTCGGTAAGAATCCGGAGCGCGGTGTGTACCGTTCCAGCGACGGTGGGGCAACATGGGAGTTAGTGCTGTTCGCCTCCGACAGCACCGGCGCCGTGGCTCTCTCCATGAACCCGCAGAACCCTCGTGAGATTTACGCCGGGATGTGGCGTGCCGAGCGTAAGCCCTGGTCGCTTTTGAGCGGATCGACGGACGGTGGTGTCTTCAAGACGACGGATGGCGGCGACAACTGGAAGAAGCTCGCTGGTGGACTCCCGACTGGATTGGCAGGAAGAATTGGAGTCACCGTGTCGCCGGCAAATCCGGACCGCGTTTGGGTGCTGATCGAAGCCGAGCCCGATGGCGGCGTCTACCGTTCCGATGATGCGGGGGAGACATGGACTCGCACCAACAGTGAGAATAAGCTACGGCAGCGCGCGTGGTATTACACGCACATCATCGCCGACCCGAAGGACGAGCATACCGTATACGCCTTGAATACCGGCTTCTACAGATCGGTTGACGGCGGCCGGACCTTTCAGGGATTCAGCGTACCGCACGGTGACGTGCACGATCTGTGGATCAACCCCAACGATCCGAACCTAATGGTAGTGGCGGACGACGGCGGCGCGCAGGTGAGCGTAAACGGTGCGAAGAGCTGGTCTACGATGTACAACCAACCCACAGCTGAGCTTTACGATGTCGTGGCTGATAACGCTTTCCCATATCGAGTGTACGGCGCGCAGCAAGACAACACCACGATCAGCTTACTTGGCTGGTTTTCGACCAATACGCTGCATCCCAAGCAGCACTGGTATTCTGTCGGTGGCTGTGAGACCGGCCCGATCGCTCTGCACCCGGACTATCCGAACACGGTGTACGCGGGCTGTTATGGAGGTGTCATCGACCGCTTTGATCGCGACGACGATCAGATTCGAAACGTCGTGATATACCCACAGATGCAACTGGGTGAAGCAGGGAAGAACCTGCGCTACAGGTTCCAGTGGGTGGCGCCGATGGCGGTTTCACCCCACGACCCCGACGTCGTGTACCATGGGTCGCAACACGTGCACCGATCGATGGATAGGGGTATATCCTGGGAGACGATTAGTCCCGATCTCACGACAGACACCCCGGAGCATCAGGAATATTCAGGTGGCCCAATCAACCACGACATAACCGGTGTCGAGATCTACAACACGGTCTTCTCGATAACAGTCTCACCCCATTCGCCTGATGTCGTTTGGGCGGGCACCGATGACGGTCGCTTGCATGTGACGCGGGACAACGGCGCTACCTGGCAAGATGTCACTCCGAATAACATGCCTCAGTACGGGACCGTCGATCTGATAGATGTATCGCCGCACCAGGCTGGTGTGGCGTACGTCGCGGTACAGAAGTTCCGCTTCGACGATTTTGCCCCTTACATCTTCAAGACGGATAACTACGGTGAGTCTTGGGCTAGACTGACAGATGGAACGAACGGTATCCCCGGTAATCATGCGGTCCGTGCTGTGCGTGAGGACCGCGTTCGCCAGGGAATGCTGTACGCCGGTACCGAGTTCGGTATGTATGTCTCGTTCAACGATGGACGAAACTGGCAGTCTCTGCAGCTCAATCTGCCGATAACACCAGTGACCGGGATGGAGCAGAGGCATGACGATATCATAATCTCGACTCAAGGCCGCTCATTCTGGGTGCTCGATGACGTGACTCCCCTCAGGCAGATCACGGACGCGGTAGCAGGCACGAGTGTGCATTTGTATGAACCGCGGGATGCATACAGGGTGAACTCCGGTGGAGGTTCACGGGGAGGCATCGCACCTGAAAGGCTCCC
This sequence comes from Gemmatimonadota bacterium, assembly GCA_039589395.1. GTDB lineage: Bacteria > Gemmatimonadota > Gemmatimonadetes > Gemmatimonadales > GWC2-71-9 > JBDGYW01. The sequence continues at coordinate 10,712 of JBDHHK010000203.1, read as the reverse complement.
AGGCAAAGCACTCATCCATTACTACCTCGGTGACGTACCCGCGGAGCCGATCACACTCGAGATTCTGGATGCGAGCGGGGGTGTAGTCCGGACCTTCAGTAGTGACTCAGCAACGGCGGCGGAGAACAACGAATCTCCCATTTCCGCGGACGCGGGCATGAGCCGGGCGACTTGGGACGTGATGTATCCCGGCATCGATCCTGTCGAGGGAACCGTGCTATGGGGCTACAGTGGTGGAGTGAAGGCACCTCCGGCCACCTACCAGGTGCGGCTAACCGCAAATGGAGAGACGTTAACTCAGAGCTTTGAAGTATTAAAGGACCCTCGTCTGGATCACGTGACGCAGAGAGACTTCGACGAGCAGTTCCGCCTGTCAATTGCCGTTCGCGACACACTGAACCAGATGTACGCCGCAATTCGACAAACTCAGTCGGTATCGGACCAGGTTGTGTCGGCGATGGAGAGAGTGGAGGAGGCCGGCCTAACAGATGAATTCGGAGGGATCGCCGATACGATAACAGCGGGCCTGACAGACGTCGAAGAAGCTATGACGCAGACGAAAAACCAGAGCGGCCAGGATCCAATTCGGTTTGCGCCAATGCTCGACAGTCAGTTTCTCTCGCTTTACGAGTACGTGACCGGAGTCGATGGCTACCGTTACGGAGGTGCGGAAGGTAGGCCCACTCAGGGCGCGATCGACCTGTTTGCGGACTTGAACCTTCGCTGGGTTGTGTTGCGCGATCGCCTGAGCGTGATTCTCAACTCAGATGTGAATGAGTTCAACGAATTGCTCCGGAACAATGGCGTGCCCGGAGTGACGGTGCCGGGACGGGGGAGGGACTTGATTCCGTGAACTGCGAAAGGCGAGTAGGTCAACGCAACTTTCTGCAGTAATGAAAAGGAACATCGAACATCGAACGTCCAACATCCAACAGGAGCTTTCATTACCCACCGTTGGATGTTGGATGTTCTTTGTTGAATGTTCGACGTTCTTTCACACTACCGCAGCGCCTTCACGTCTTATTCCAGCGCCTCCAACGCCTCCATTATCTGTTCATTCGTGGGCCGAATACTGTAGTCGACCTCTATGAACGACCAGCGCACCACCCCTTCCTTGTCGATTACGAACGTGGACGGGTGTGGCACCTGATATCTACCACCGCCTGCGCCGTCGGGATTATAGATCCCGTAGCGGTTGATCACGGCTAGGCCTAAGTCAGAAAGAAACGGAAAGTCGGAGGCAACACTGTCTTCTGCCGCGATCTTCTCCATCATCTGCAGCAAGTTCTCTTTGGTGTCTGGCGATACCGCGAGAACCTCGGTGTCGTGTTTCTGTTCTTCGTTCAACAATGTCTTCAGCTTCACGAGCTGACGATTGCAGTAGCCTCACCAATGCCCTCGATAAAAAACGAGAACGACGTTCTTGTCACCCCGAAAGCTCGACAGAGTCAGGGTGTCGTTGTTCATGGTCTCCAACGAAAAGTCGGGAGCCATGGACCCAATGGCGACGCGGTCGAGTGCGGTCGGTGAAAGGTCGAATCCGTCTACCGGCCCCAGCTGGACAGGGGCTTGTTCCCCCGTGCAGGCGACCACCAACGCAACCGCGATTGCGGTTAGTACTGACAGGCCTTCCGCTCTGGTCTTGAGATTCACTGAGAGACTCTCCATTTCTTTCGTACTTCGTTTGGACACTTTCGTATTATTGGAGTTTGGCACCTGTACGTCATTTCTGGTACCCCTCGCTTTCGACGAACGCTTGCTGCATGTTTGCCGCCAATGTCCAAGCAGCAACCAGACCAGTCACCGCGCATGCGGCGTGTTATCGGTCTGCCCCACGCGACCGCCATGGTCGTTGGCACCATCATTGGGGCGTCGATCTTCGTGCAACCCTCGGAGATCACCGGCCAGGTGCCCTCCATCGGTGGTGTCCTCAGTGTATGGCTCTGTGCCGGCTTTCTAACCTTCGTCGGCGCGATGGTGTGTGCCGAACTCGCCGGGAAGTTCACGGAATCCGGCGGCGTGTACGTGTATCTCCGAGAGGCCTTTTCGCCATCGCTCGGATTTCTGTGGGGATGGGCGATGTTCTGGTGTATGCACTCCGGTATCATTGCGGCTATCGCCATGGTCTTCGCGAGATACACTGCGTTCTTTTTACCGGTCGGAGATGTAGGTATCAAGATCATTGCCGTATCTGTGATCCTTGTGCTTTCCGCCGTCAACTACGTCGGCGTTAAGCACGGCAGCATGCTGCAGACTCTGTTCACACTCGGGAAGGTCTTGGCCGTTCTACTCATAATAGTCCTCGGCTTCGCGTTTGGTTCGAGACTTCCAGACCACTTCGTAGCGTCGAGTTCCACTCCACCTGCATCGATCAGTGACTTCCTGACGGCGATGATCGCCGGACTCTTCGCGTTCGGCGGATGGCACATGGTGACCTATAGCGCTGAGGAAACCGTCAAACCCGACACTACCATACCGCGCGCGTTGTTGATAGGCACAATCATCGTTACTGCCTGCTACATCGGGATGAACACCGTCTACCTGTATGTGCTGCCCCTCGACACGGTAGCGAATTCCACCAGAGTTGCGGCGGATGCGGCCGATGTGCTGTTGGGGTCCGGCGGGGGAGCACTGATGTCGGCGATAGTGATGTTCTCGACCTTTGGCGCCGTGAGTGGGATCATTCTCGTCGGACCGCGGGTCTACTACTCGATGGCGCGAGACGGCTTGCTGTTCCGATGGGTGGCGGATATACACGCCAAGTACCGTACACCCCACCGAGCTATCGTGCTCCAGGCAGTTTGGTCTGCCGTGCTTGTTGCGACCGGCACGTACCGAGTCCTGTTCACGCGAGTGATATACACAGAGTGGTTCTTTTTCGCCCTGATGGCAGTTGGCCTCCTGATACTTCGCAGACGCGGGGAACTGGGTGCCCGTGTTGCCCCGTTCCGCTCTGCCTCTCATTTTTTCGATTGCGTCGTTGGCAATCGTGGGGAACCAGATCGTATCCGACCCGATTGAGAGCGCTATCGGCCTATCTCTTGTGCTCGCCGGTTTTCCGGTGTACTTCATCTGGGCACGGAGCGGTTACTCGAGGGAGGAAAAGCAGTGACGGTTATCGATTTCCACAACCACTTCTATCCGCCCGAATACCTCGATGCGGTCAAGAACGGGCCGAGCAAGATCCAAGTCACGACCGACGGACTTGGAAATCCGGTTCTTCACTCGCCTGGAGACAAGAATTACGTGGTGCCTGGGCACCGTGACATCGAATACCGCCAGCGGGTTCTCGATGAAGCCGGAATCGACATGCAGGTGCTAACGCTCACGACACCCGGCCCCGTTATTGAAGAACCGACGTTCGCGGTTGACTTGGCACGCATAGTGAACGACGCCTTTGCTCGCATCATTGCCGATCGACCGACGCGGTTCACCGCGTTGGCAACGCTTCCGTTGAACGATCCGGAGGCATCTGTAGTAGAGGCCGAACGCGCGATGTCGGAGCTTGGCTTCAAGGGGTTCATGCTGTTCAGCAACGTAAACGGCGTGGCACTCGCAGACGAGCGATATTGGCCACTCTACGAGAGAGTGAATGAAGCGGACGGAGTATTGTACATCCATCCAACCTTCCCGGTCGGTGTTGAGGCGATGACCGAGTATTGGCTGATGCCACTGGTGGGTTTCGTCTTCGATACGACGTTGGCAGCTGCGGCCCTCGTGTTTAGTGGAGTTGCGAAGCGCTATCCCAAGATTCGCTGGGTGTTGGGTCATCTCGGCGGTGCCGTCCCGTACTTGGCTGAGCGCCTTGATAGGGGTTTCCGCGCATATGAGGTTTGTAGAGTCCACATTGACAAGCCACCAAGTGAGTATTTGAAGCAGTTCTACTATGATTCCGTGAACTTCGACGCGGATGCTCTAGCTCTGGCAATCAAGTTCGCCGGCGTCGACCACATCCTTGCCGGCAGCGACTACCCGCACCTGATAGGTAGTCTCAAGCAGATGGTGGCAAGCGTTCACGGGCTCAACCAAACGGAAAAGGACATCGCTAAGGTCCTTGGAGGCAATACGACCAGGCTATTGGGACTGTGAGAATTCAACCGGCTCTTTGAAGCTTTCCAGAGGGGCGGAAACGATGGCGGCCAAAAAGAAGAAAGATTCAGATGAGGGAGTGAAGCGGTTTCTGACCGATTTTCGATCCCACAGCGAACGGCGTTCCTTTGACGAGAGACGTACTAAAGAGCGCCGCAGTAGCAGCGGAGACGTGAGCGAAGATCGCCGGAGTGATGAAAACCGCCGTGAACCAGACGATCGTAGAGAAATGCTACTCGACAGGCGGCGAGGTACTCCCGAACAGTTCATCCTCGAGCACGTGGTGTGGATTCGCGAGGCCCTTCACAACGCCGAGACGGACGTCGAATGCCCACGCTGTGGTGGGGATCTTTTGTTGGGTCCGCCAATCAAACGAGGTGCCAAGTCGGTTCGTGAGATACACTGCACTGCTTGTAGGCACCGCGTATTGCTGCCGGACGTTCCGGAGGCGAAAGGCTAGGGTGTTGGGCACCAGCTGCAGCTAGTTCTCCGGTGGCTCCCTAAGCAGGAGTGAGTTTGCGATGTACCCGAGACGCCTCCCGTTCAGGAAAACTTCCCAGAATCCAAATTCGAATCTTCCAACCTCGAGACGCACACCGGGGTCCAGCTGCTGCTCCACAGGCGCGTTTACTCTAGGATCTCTTCGCACGTTCACCCAGGTTGCGGTCCAACGCGTTGTCGAACGGATTGTCGTGTCAGCGGGTTCCGGAACGGCCGGAGGCGTTCGCGCGACGATCGGTGCAGCTCGAACAACCGTGTCAATCGACGAAGTCTCGCTCGAATCTTCGAGAACCACCTCGGTTTGTGGTGGGGTGATTTCAGGTGGGTCGGTGGCTAGCGGTGGCGGAGCGGCGGCAGACCCTGTCGGCTCACTTCCGTCAGGCAACATCTTGATAACCACGAACGCGACAAAAATTGCTGCGAGGGGCACGACAACGAGTAGCAGATTGAAGGTCCGTTTCGGAAAATCAACACCGCAGTGGGGACAGACGTTTGCCTTCGCCGAGATCTGTTGACCGCATTTCCTGCACGTGATCTGAGGTCCTAGCTGGCCTTCCTTCAACCGTTGTTCGCGTAGCGAATACGCACACTTCGGGCACACCGAGGCAAGACTCGAGACATTCTGTCCACATTGCGGGCAAGCCATCAGTGGCATGTGGGCCTCATCAGATCTACGATACAATCCTACGCGCTAGCTGCACCAAACTACAATCTGAAGCGCGCCGACGGAACAGATTGTCTGCGATTCGACCGGATATTGGTGTTCCTGGACCGCCCTATGGTACTCTTTCACGCAAAAAACCAATCAAGCGCGGTCACCGACACTTCGGCCGGAACCTCGTGCCCACCGTCGAACTCGTGGAAGGTCACGTCATAATCCGCATCCTCTAACCTTGGCACGATCGAGTTCTGGGTATTGTAGAACGGAAGCACCGTGTCGTGATTCCCGTGAGACACGAACACCGATGGCTGACCCACCACGGGGTCGGGATCGGCGTAAAAACCAGGCGAATATGCGACCAGATGGGTAAACAGATCACCATTCCCGATTCCGAGCGAAATGGCGTACGACGCACCATCGGAAAAACCACCCAACGCGATCCGCGTTGGGTCGACTCGGCAACGCTCGAACGCGTAGTGCAGCATTTCATCCAGAAAAGCAACGTCCGGCCCAAAGGTACGGTACGGGCCCGTTAATAGATCCCAGGTGTTGGCGCGCGAATCGGGAGCCAAGAAGATCATGCCACGATCTTCGGCCCGATCCGGATAGCTCCCGTTCCAGAGGTCGGCATCGCCGCTCGCTCCGTGAAGGCCGATGAACAATGGGTATTCATTGTCTTCCGAGTAACTCTGCGGCACATACATGTAGCCGTCGCGACTTCCGCCGAGGCCCAGATTGCTGAGGCCCAGCGTTGGCGTCACGGTAGGTACTCCAGGCTGCGCCGTGAGCCGAGACGTAAATTCGAAGTCGTCCGGAATTGGATCCGTAGTGGGAGCCTCGAGACACCCTCCTACCATTGGCATTGCCAACGCTCCGATTCCGGTTCGGATGAAGTTTCGCCGGGACATGCCGTCGGTCAACCGCTCGGTCGATACAAGGCCGCTGCGATTGAAGGTCGAAACTCCGGTTCTTTTTTCACACATATCAGGGTTCATGGGCATTCCATCTTCCGGTGCGGTAGTATTGGCCGTCGACGGTGATTCACAATGGTAATCTCTTCACCTCGATTGCGTATACCCCGCGGCGCCCGCGTGGGTCCGGCGCTCCGCTTCTTCGGGTTTTCGGGTGCAAATGGTATGATTGGTTTAGTGCTTTTGAGAGAGAGAACCCAAGAGATCTTGGGCACAACTGCCGTGGGCTCAGAGACAGGCGAAGCGATTGGCCTCTCCCGGGACGGCAAGCCGATTCGAGCCCATCGTTTTGGCGGTGGAACCCAACGTGTGAGTCTTCTCGGAGGCTGCCACGCTGACGAGCCTGTAGGGCCTCGTCTGCTGCTGCGGCTCTGCCGATATCTGTCAGAACTCCCGGAAGACGACCCGTTGATGGCCGAGTACGAGTGGTGGATCGTCCCGCACATCAATCCGGACGGTGCCGAGCGCAACCGCTGCTGGCAGTCGAAATGCGAAGATGAGTTCGAGCTCGTCAATTACCTGTCGAATCGTTTGCGCGAGCTGCCCGGCGATGACATCGAGTTTGGGTTCCCTCGCGGGCCTGATGACACCGAAGCGCGCCCCGAAAATGCTGCGGTGTATGAATGGTGGGAGCAGGCTGGAGGGGACTTCTCTCTGCATGTTTCGCTTCACGGCATGGGTTTCGCCGCGGGACCATGGTTCTTGATAGAGGCCGAATGGAAAGACCGTTGTCGTGAACTCAAGAAACAGTGTGTAACCCGCGTCGAGCAACTTGGCTATGCGCTCCACGACGTTGAAAGAAACGGTGAAAAGGGTTTCTTCCGACTTGGCCGAGGTTTTTGCACCCGTCCCGACTCGAAGTACATGCGCAGACATTTCCTGGATTTGGGTGACGAACAAACTGCAGCACTGTTTCGTCCCAGCTCAATGGAGACGATACGAGCGTTTGGAGGCGACCCGCTTACATTGGTGTCAGAGATGCCCCTCTTTGTCACCCCGGGTGTCGGAGAGCAACTTGGGCCGCCGGATCCGGTTGCAGAAGATTGGAAGAATAGGATCGAGGAGTGGACGGCTCAGTTGAAAGCCGGCGATTCCGAATCAAGTGTTATCGAGGCTGAGGCAGAGAAGTTCGGCCTCCGGGCCATGCCAATCCACGACCAGATGGAACTGCAGTGGACATTCATCGCTGCGGGGCTAGAGCAGGTGCAACTGGACCGAGAGCGGAGCTTTTGAGGGGAACGAGTGTTTTCAGCCCGGAGGCCATGTAGCTGAATTTCGCCGCGGATGAACGCGGAAGCACGCGGAGAACAGCGAAACTTGAATGCCCCACCCAACCCCAGATACAATCAGCGAATTTCCGCGTTCATCTGCGGCGATTAGTCTAAGGAATAAGAAAGGGGCCGCACCATCAATGGAGGGCCCCTCGTTGGACTGCTGCGCGGCGTTTCAGGCTGTCAGATTCGCAGCTACCTGGATCGAGCCGCTGCATACGCGAGCCTGCGTGCACCGCTCAGGGCGAACACCGCGCCGAGAATCGTGCCGTACATCAGGTGTCCGACGAGACTTGGCAGCATCGCTACGGCTGCGGACGCGTTCCAATTGACGCCAAAGCCCATCCCCATGAATAGCGGCATCAGTGTCAGGGGTCCGAGAAGCCACCAAATACCACCATAGAGTAGGCCGGACGAAATCCCCGTTCCAAGGCTCTTCGCGGCTTGGCTGAACACCACGGCGAACCCTGCTCCGATGATTGCGCTGTTCACCATGTGAACGGCGAATCCCACGGCCGCATTAGGGTAGCCGACCATCTGGCCGATCATTGGGAGCATCCCCATCATGCCCATCATCGCACCGAAAACAACTCCGCCTGCAAGTCCGCCATACACCCCGCGACCCAGTGTTCTTGCGTTCATCTTCATTCCCTCTCTCTATCAGTTATCGTATCTTGTGAGACAGGCCGAAGAGTCTGGCCGTTCTAGCTTCTACACGTTGGTGGGTGGGGAAGGCCATTTCTTACAACTAAAAGGGCCGCGCATCTGTGAATGACCGCGTGAAAAGTCCTGACGGAGAAGAAACCGGAGCCGACCAGGCTGCGTTGGCAGCCCGGATTCGTGAACGCGACCAGGCAGCGATCCAAGAGGTCGTGCACAAATACCTGCCACAGATTCTCCGTGCTGCATTGGGTGCAGGGCTCGAACGCCCCGTCGCCGAAGACGTAACACAGTCGACCTTTGCCACGTTCATAGAGTCGGCACATCGATTCGAGGGCAGATCACACGTTAGGACCTGGGTTTTCGGCATTCTTTACAAGAAGATTGCTGAAATGCGGCGTAAGTTGAAACGCGATAGCGAAATTGACGACATCGACGAAGTGTTCGAACAGAGATTCAACAGCGGGGGGTTCTGGACTCAGCCGCCGCAACCGGTCGATGCGGGTGTATTCGAGCGTGAAGTGAGACAAGGGATCGACGATTGTTTACAGGAAGTCCCGTCGAAGCAGAAGATGGCTTTTGTACTCCGGGAGATCGAAGAAATGGACTCGGAGCAAATTTGTAACATTCTCGAGGTGACGCGCACAAACCTGGGAGTACTCCTTCATCGAGTTCGGAATCGCCTTCGTGAATGTCTCGAATCAAAAGGTTTTGAGGGACCCGTCGGTGCTTAACTGCAAAGAGGTCTCCCGGATTGTTGCCAGCGACGAGCTGGAGAGCCTGGGTATGCTCAAACGACTCAGGACCGGGTTCCATCTGCTGATCTGCAGGCAGTGTCGCCGCTACGCCGAGCAGCTGCGGATTATCGGTGCCGCCGCCAGGAAGAAAGTGCGTAATCTGATCCGTGATGAGGAGTCGCTAGCGAGGTTGGAGAAGTCGATCCTCGAGGATGCCTTCGGCGCTTCCAACGAGAAGCGTTAGGGTCATTGGACAATCAGACAGCAGGGATTCCCGCTGGCAGACTGACATCGTTGGATGTGTTTCGCGGTATCACCATCGCGGGAATGATCCTCGTCAACAACCCTGGCAGTTGGACTCACGTCTATCCGCCGTTACGTCATGCCGAATGGCACGGGTGGACGCCGACCGATCTGATATTCCCGTTTTTTCTGTTCATAGTTGGGGTTGCGATGGCCTTCTCGCTGGCGCCCCGCATCGAGCGAGGTAATAGCCATACGGCCATCTTCTCCAAGCTTGTCAAACGAAGCCTGATCATTATTGGTTTAGGCCTGTTTCTGAACGCGTTCCCACGATTTGACATCTTAGAGATGCGGTATCCCGGTGTTTTGCAGCGCATCGGTGTGGTTTATTTCTTTGCCTCCCTGATCGCGCTGAAGACCGGCGTTCGAGGACAGGTCGTGACGGCAGGTACGCTGCTACTCGTTTACTGGGCGCTGATGACACTCGTGCCCGTACCCGGGTTTGGGGCGGGCGATCTCTCACCCGACGGAAACCTCGCGGCTTTCGTAGACCGTGCAGTTTTCGGTAGCCACACCTATCGCGATACGTGGGATCCTGAAGGGCTTCTTTCCACAATGCCCGCCATAGCCACTACACTTCTCGGACTTCTGACGGGGCACCTGCTGCGGTCGGGCAAGGATCGTTTGGAGATCGCGGGCTGGATGTTTGTACTCGGGTGGGCGGGCATTCTTGTGGGATTGGTCTGGAACCTTGCCTTACCCATAAACAAGAACATTTGGACCAGTTCATACGTCGTGTTCACCGCCGGGGCAGCGTTGCAGTTCTTGGGAGTCTGTTACTGGCTAATCGAAATACAAGGCTGGCGAGGCTGGGCGTTCCCAGGCCTGGTATTTGGTATGAACGCCATCGCTGTCTACGTGCTGTCCGGCATTCTGGTAGACATTTTGCTCGTGACTAACGTGCCCGCCGCGGGTGAAACGACGACCTCGTTGTATTCCTGGTTCTATCAACACCTATTCGTGCCGTGGGCAGGACCGCTAAACGGGTCTCTAGCATTTGCATTGACCTACATAGTCGTTCTTTTTGGGGCGATGTATATGCTGTATCGCAAGAGGATCTTTATTAAGATCTGATTCGGCGGAATATCAGTGCCGGCATTTCCGAGTCTCTTCTATCAGCTGACAGAATCCGGGCACGCATTCGTTACATTGGTGTAGATTCTGTGGACATTTGAATTCGGGATGTATTCAGCGATCGAAAGCGCCATGAAGAAACGGCGTATTCATATATTCGGAGCCGCGCTACTTCTACTGAGCGCCATTGCCCCTGCGGTCGCCCAGCAGCGGCGGGACGTTGTCGGCACCGTTCGCTCATCATCGGATAGTTCTGGAGTTGGTGGCGTGCGCGTGCTGGTTCCAGACCTAGCCTTGACCGCAACATCCGCCGAAAACGGGTTCTTTCGACTCAGCGGTGTCCCACGGGATAGGGTTCTGGTCACTTTCGCCCGAATCGGTGTTGCCGCAGACACGGTGTGGCTCGATTCCTCCGTCGATACGTTGGACGTCTATCTGCGGCCCG
>JBDHHK010000202.1:0-7794 GCA_039589395.1 Gemmatimonadota bacterium | reverse complement strand
CAACAGGTTCGCGGATTTCGATGAGGACGGATACAATGGCTACGGCTATTGGTGGTGGCTACCAGGTGACGGGAGTTACCGGGCCAGAGGTGCATTCGGGCAGATCATCTCCATCTACCCAAATGAGAACATGGTCGTCGTGTTCACTGGGGCAAGCAACGAGGACTGGGAGCGACTCACACACGAGTATCTGTTGCCCGCCGTATCCGAAGAATCTCAACTTCCGCCAAACGCACAGGCCGTTAGCCGACTTCGACAACTCACGCACGAACTGAGTAACCCAGAACCTCGGGCGCCCGACCGCTCGCCGGCGATCGCGACCGAGATATCGGGACGACCGTTCGCTCTGGAACAGAACAATCTCGAGTTCTCCGAATTGATCTTCTGGTTCGAGGAAGCCGGACTCGGCAGGCTGTTCATTACCTACGGTGAAGGAAATCTCGATCTTGCAATCGGAATGGACAACGTGTTCCGGGTGACGGAGGGTGTGAGCTGGGGAATGAGGACTGATGGAAACACCTTCGCTCTTCGTGGTAGGTGGGTGAGCGACAATCAACTCGAATTGAACATTCACGAAGTCGGCGAGCCATTCTACTTCGACATCGAGTTGACGTTCACAGAAAACCGGGTCGAAGGAACATCCATTTGGCAGCCGGTAGGTTGGCGCACGCCGATTGTTGGGTTCCGCGAGTAGTTCTTCAGGAACACTCGGGTGTTTATGTAACCCTGGTCTTCGTAATCTTCGCGACCAGATCCGCCGTAGGATCCGGGCAGCGCACGAACTCAGTTGTCAGTCCGTCGGGATCGATCACCTTTTCGTATGGAGTACCTTCGTACCTCCAAGGAAGTTCTCCTCCCTGTTCCATGGCGCTGAGGAATTTGTCCATGCTTCCTCTCAGCCAGGTACATATTTGCCCGTATTCCCCTGGGTATTTGAACTTGTCGCCCTTCGCATGGCACCAGGTATCTTCCCGAGCTTCAACGATCTCAATTTCAAATTCATATCTGCGACGCTGCCCTTGTTCAGGGGTGTAGGTCGCTTCAGAAGTCATTGGTGCAGCAAAGCACGCCGCACCACATCCTGCTCTCTCCAAGAATTCTCTTCGCTTCATTCTTCCTCCGGCGTCGAAAGTCCACGGGCCAGGGCCTCCGCCCGGTTCTTGATACCCAGCATGTGCTTCCGCATCATTACGATCTCGAAGAGATCCATCAACATCCGAGTGCTTACCCGTCGCGGTCGCGCTCGGAGTCGCGTAACGAGCCGAGTCTCGTTTGGTCCTACTGAATATAGGCCGGTCGCCCACGTAGCATTGGCGAAGGCCCCGCCTCCCCCGGGGAACACGAGCACGAGAAAGCGTTCCGGTTCCAACACGGTGACCGGGATAGAACTGTTTCGCCCAATGGGCAAAAAATCGCCGACTTCGAGATCTTGGTAGACAGGCAAAATGCTGTCAGCACTGGGAATGCCGTCGTTGTCGAGCTTGTCGTAGCTGTAAAACCCGGCCCGGCCGTACCCCATCTGTACCAACCAGGGCCAGATGTCGCTCGGAGCGGCCCGGATGGTCACGCCCCTGGTGGCGTCAAAGGTAGCGTCCTCCATCACAGAATCTCCGGGCATGACACGGTGCATTTCCTCTCGGGTCGCACCCCAGGTCAGGGCCCAAGGCCGATACACCAGCCAAACCATACAAACAGCGACAGAGAACACGGTCGATAGGGCAAGCGCCAATCGCCTGCGGGTGAACCTTCGGACCCTGGGTATGTCCACCGCAAGCCTCCTGAGCGGAGAAGGTCGGCCCAACAGCCCTCTACCGTCTCATACCGTCCCTTACCGCCTGTTACCGCCCCTCACTCTTCCCGAAGCACCTCCATTGGGCTCACCTTCGCCGCGCGTAGCGCCGGAATCCAACTCGCGGCTAGTGCAATCGCCATGAGGAGCACAATTCCTCCAACGAACGTCATGGGATCAGTGGCGCTAACACCGTGAATCATGCTCGTCATGAGCCGCGTCATGCCAATTGCTGCACCCGTGCCAATGACTAGGCCGACAGCGGTATGCCAGAATCCTTCCTTGATCACCGCAGTGATCACGCCACCAGCCTGAGCGCCCAGTGCCATGCGGATGCCGATCTCGTTGGACCGTTGCGCCACGGAGAAGCTCAGCACGCCGTACAGGCCGACCCCGGCAAGCACGATCGCAGTGACCGCGAAGACCACCAACAAGTACATGTTGAAGCGCCTTGATCCGAGGGATTCGAATAACACCTGTTCCATCGAATGCACTTCGTATATCGGTTGTTGCGGATCGATGTCCATCACCGTACTGCGAATCACGGACGTGAGTGAAGTCACATCCATGCCGCTCCGCACCACGAGTGTCATGTAGGGCATCGACACCTGCATGTAAGGCTGGAAGATCTCTGGACGTGGAGGTTCATCGAGGCCGTTGTGACGGGTGTTGCCGACGATCCCGACGATGGTTGACCAAACGGCGTCATCGTCGGGATCACCCCAAGTGACACGCTTGCCTATGGGGTCGTCATGGCTCCAGTAGAGGTCGGCCATCGCCTGGTTTATCACGGCCACGCGAGGTGCATCGGAATCGTCCGCCGTGGTAAACGCGCGGCCCCTGATTACGGGAATACCTAGCGCAGGGAAGTAACCGGGTGTGGCAAGCTGGTACCCACCGTGCGTTTCCTCACCCGGCACGAGAGGACGGCCTTCGATAACGAAGATCAAGTCTCCGTTGATGCCGGCGTTGATCGGTAGACTGAGTACGCCGCCTGCCGCTTGCACACCCGGCAGAGCACCCACTCTCTCGACCACATCTCGATAAAAAGTCCGCTGCTCCGCATCCGTTTGATACCGTGCCTCGGGTATCTCCACGCGCGCCGACAGTGTGGTTTGCGGATCGAACCCTGGATCCACCGCATTGAGCGCAATGAAGGTTCTTATCGTCAACCCAGCCCCGACCAACAGCAAAAGTGAAACGGCAACTTCTGCAATGATGAGGGAACTCCTCAGTCGACTACGCCCCTGGCTCGCAGTTTGCCTGGTGCCACCCACCGCCGCAGCCGCCCGCAGATTGCCGCCGAAAGATCGAATGGCCGGAGCAAGCCCGAATAACACTCCGGTGCCGAGGGCAATCGAGAGTGTGAATCCCAACACCATCACGTCGGTGCCAACCTCAGCCACGCGGGGAATCCCGTCCGGCACGAGAGCCAACAGCGCCCTCGTGCCCCACAAAGCCACAAGGAGCCCGACGAGTCCGCCGACGAGAGCCAGCACGACGCTTTCAGTGACCAGCTGTCTGAGGATCCGGAGCCGCCCCGCACCCAGCGCGGCTCGTACTACGATCTCCCTGTCCCTTCCAGAGGCACGCACCAACAGCAAGTTCGCCACATTCGAGCAGGCTATCAGAAGTAGGAACCCCACCGCACCGAAGAGCACGTACAGAGTGGTGCGAACGTTGCCGACGATGGACTCGTGCAGCGGAACTACATTCAGTCCTTCGTTCGCGTTGACAGCGGGATATGCCTCCCTGAGACGGTCCGCGATTCCGGTCATCTCAGCCTGTGCTTCGGCCGTGGAGACACCGTTCCGCAGACGCCCAACTGCGTTGAAGTACTGAGCGCCTCGGTTAGCTGCAGGATCGCCGCCGAGATCGAATGGCGGATCGGGGACTCGATAGTCGGATTCCAACCAGAACATCGTTGGTCCCGGGTAGTTGAAGCCACTCGGCATCACTCCTACCACGGTGTATTGACTGCCATTCACTGTCACGGAAGAACCTAGGATCTCCACGTCGCCCGCAAACTGCGACTGCCATAGTGCATCGCTGAGCACAATGGCCCGATCACCACCAGGCCGATCGACTTCGGAGGACAAGGTGCGCCCCAGCGAAGCGTTGACGCCAATCACCGAGAAGAACTCCGGAGTGACGCATGCGCCCCGCACAACTCGGGGAACGTCCGTCCCGGCCATGTTGTAACGTCCCGTATCAAATCCTGCGAGGTGTTCGAATGACTCGCTCTGGGCTTGCACGTCGACGAAGTTGGCACCGGCGTGATTCTCGCGGTCGTCCGAACCCTCAGTCGAGTAGAGCCTGACCAGGCGTTCGGGGTTCGGGAACGGAAGTGGCCGCAGGACGATTCCATTCACAACGCTGAATATGGAGGTAGTGGCACCGATCCCGAGCGCCAAGGTCACGACTGCTACCAGCGAAAACGCCGGCGCGCGTAGGAAGCCACGCACCGCGTAGCGAATATCCTGCAAAATTGAACTCATGACTGCTCCGACTGATCGAGAGGTTGAATCACTTACGATGAGGGCGGAGAGTGGCCGTGAAGGGCGAAGCGACGTGCGATCGAACGCTATTCGCGTCGGGAAGCTCCACACGAGCGACCAATACCAGAGCCGAGCCGCAGGATCGCCAACAGTCGCGCATCGATGATCGAAAAGCTCGGCCAGATCGGACAGTACGGGCGCGCGGTCATCTCGTGGAAGACTCCGAGCGATCAGCCATTCGGCGAATCGTGGGGGGCGTGGCGTGGTGTAGTTCATTCGTACCTGATCGCTTCGAGCGGATCGACCAGCGTCGCCCGGCGCGCCGGAAGGGATGTGGCTGCAAGGCATGTCAACGAAAGAGCGATCACGACCCCAATAAACACCGACGGGTCTGTCGGATTCAGGCCAAATAGCAGTCCTGCCATACCTTGCGCCAACAGCACGGCAAGTGTGAGCCCCAGCACCATGCCCGCAACGGCGAGTCGCATCCCCTGACGAACAATCAGTCCGAGCACCGCTTTTTGGCCCGCACCCAACGCCATACGAATGCCCAACTCGTGCGTCCGCCGTGCAACCGAATATGAGACGACTCCGAACACACCGACCTGAGCGAGCGCTACAGCGATCGCTGCTGTGAGAATCATCAAGCTGACAACGACACCGACCTCTAAGAACGCTGCGTCCAACAAGTCGTCCATCATACGGACGTCATATACCGGAAGGTTCGGATCCAGGGACCTCACCTCACTCCGCACGACGTCGAGAAGGTTGGAGTGCTCGCCGAACGCACGGGCTACGAACGTCATGTTCGGCATCGGAGTCTGCAGCGCGGGCCAAAACACCATTGGCTCGGAGCGCGTGCCAAATTGGTTGGCTGAGTTTTCGACCACTCCAACGATCTCATGAATACGGTCGTTGAAGCGGATCTGACTTCCGATTGGTGATTCTCCGCGCCAATGTCGCTCGGCAAAAGCTTCGTTCACAACTGCCACTGCAGCTGCATCAGGCGAATCGTCCCGGCTGAAGATGCGACCAGACAATACTTCGATACGCAGCGTGTGGAAGTAACCTGGCAACACCGCGCGGTGGCTTACCAGCGCCTCAAACCGATCGGACGGGAGATCCTTCCCAGGGACCGAATACGATGTCTGGTCAAACCCTACCAGGGGCAGTAGATCGACGCCTCCAACGGACTCAACATTCGGAATTGCCGATAGCCGTCCGAGCAGGGCCTGCTGAAATTCTGCGATAGCTGCCGGTTCGGAGTAATCGGATTGCGGCAGGGTTGTGCTAAAGGTGAAGAGATTTTCGCGATCAAAACCCAGCTCCATCGTCTGTAACCGCATGAAGGCTTTGATCTGCAGCGCAGACGCCACCAGTAACGCCAGCGCCAACGATATTTGCGATACCACTAGCACCCGCCGGACCCTATCTCCGCCCACCTCTGCCGTTGAGGTCCTGCCGGTCTTGATCGACTCCGACATGTATGCGCGCGAGCACCGCATTGCGGGTCCGATACCAAACAGCACTCCCGTTAGGGCCGTCACGGCAATCGTGAAGGTCAGGACTCGTGAATTGATCTCGACGGCACCTATTCCGGGTACCGGCTCGGGCATCACAACCGCCAACACTCCCCGTATGCCAACGGACGCGACCACGAGACCGAGAAACCCGCCGATCAGTGATACCAGTGTAGCCTCGGTGAGCATCTGCCTCACGATCCTCAACCTCTTCGCACCCAACACACTTCTCACTGCAATCTCGCGAGCACGCGCATCGCCGCGAGTGAGCATCAGATTGGCGACATTCGCGCAGGCGATCAAAAGCACCGATCCAACCGCCACCATCAATATGATGCTCACCGGCCGGACGATCTCGGGGAAGAGGCTGTCTCTCAGCGATCGAATGTCGGCACTCCAACCGGCATTCGTGTCGGGGTACCTATCGGCGAGGCCTGCACCGATTTGGTTCACCTCGGCGCGCGCCTGCTCCACAGAGGCATCTGCGTGCAACCGTCCAAATACTTCCAAACTGCGGTCCGCCCGTTCTTCTCGACCATCGATCCCGATAGGTGTCCAGAGTTGAGCGTTATTGTGCGCGAACACGAACTCGTTCGGCATCACACCCACGACGGTGTATGATTTCCCATCGAGCCTCAGCGTTTCGCCGAGTACTGAGGAGTCTCCAGCGAAGAGGCGATTGCTGAGTCCCTCGCCGATGATAGCGACATGATGGCGACCGGCGATCTCTTCGTCACGTGAAAACTCTCGGCCCAACTTCGGATGCACCCCGAGTACTCGGAAGAAGTTCCAGGACACCCTCAACGCTGAAACACGTTCCGGCGTCTCGCCACCAGAGAGGTTGAATCGCATCGGATACCAACCCACGACATCGAGAGTGGTGCTCTGCTCGCGCAAATCGAGGTAGTCCGGTAGCGACTGACCCGCGTGGGTGACCCCAAGATTTTCGGAGGATCCGAACACGCTCACCAGCCTGTCGGAATTTTCATACGGGAGCGGATGCAGCATCAATACATCCACAACGCTGAAGACGATCGAGTTGGCGCCGATCCCCAACGCCAGAGTCAGCACCGCGGCACCTATCAGTGTCCGGCTTCTCCTCAGGGAACGGAACGAGAAACGCAGATCTTCTACCACCGAGTGCAGAAACTCGACGAAACGTTCGAGCCTAAAAAGTCGCTCACCTTTCTGCGGACGCCGGCTGTTTCGGCCTGGCCGCACGGATATTCTCGAGGCGCTCCGCAAGTGGAGAATTCGGGCCAGCCACTGATAGCACATCCGGCTCAAAAAGCTCACCAGCTGTATCCAGTACCAGAAACGCTGGCTCGCCCTACGTGCCTTCGAACTGCGTACCTGGTAGAGCTCGGCGAGCTCGGCCAAAACCACGTCGCGATCCTCGCGCGGTAGGCAGAGCCTCAGTAGCCTTTCTGCAAGCTTCGGGGTACCCCAGGATTTCATCCCTGCTCCAGTACCGCTCCAACCCCGTCCCAAAGTCGCTCCATCGTTCGCTGCGATTCCCGGAGACGTTCGAATGCCGGCTTAGTAAGCTTGAAGTAGCGCCGAGGCCGCCCCCCCTCTTCGGGCGAGGCAGATGACATTCGAGAGACAACCAATCCCTTCTTCTCGAGCCGCCTGAGCGCAATGTATACAGCGGCAGGCGCCACCGATCGCTCAGTTTTTTCTTCCAACTCGAGGACAATGGGCACACTATAAGACTCGGCGCCTAAGCGCAGGATGGCGAGTAAAACCTGTAGCTCAAACTCGCCGAGCGATTCCCTTCCCATGACGAACTCCGTGTCGAAGACTAGCGTTGCTAGTTATTCTAACAAATCCCTACGAGACTAGCAATGCTAGTGTTTCAATTCGCCCCTCCCCTCACACCAGGAGGGGTTGCAGAAGAGGGAGAAGAGGGAGCCTTAGTTGCTCTCCCTCTTCTCCCTCTTCTCCCTCTTCTCCCTCTTCTCCGGCCGAGACGCTATCTCCTCAC
>JBDHHK010000201.1:0-7888 GCA_039589395.1 Gemmatimonadota bacterium | reverse complement strand
GGGCGGTCGGGTTGGGCACCTCGACCCCAACCGCGGCCCTACCGGGTATGGGCGCGACGATGCGTATCGATTTAGCGCGCATGGCGAGAGCCAGATCGTCCGCGAGCGCGGAGATACTACCAACCTTCACACCTGGAGCAGGCGCAACCTCGAACTGAGTCACGACGGGTCCGGTGGTTCGCCCGACGATCCTGCCCTCCACCTTGAAGGTGGCGAGGGTGTCGATCAGGACTTCGCCGAGGCGATCCAAGGCGTCGTCATCTTCCCCGGCACAACCCACGGCGGAGCCGGTAAAAAGGTCTACCGGGGGTAGTTGATCCAGGGCCTCAAGAGCGGTATCGGGTTTGAAGTCGAGCGGAGCCCGCCGGCTCCGCTGCAGAGGTGCAGGGGTTGCAGAGGCGGCAGAGTCGAATTCAGCAAACCCTGCCCCCTCTGCATCCTCTGCCCCGCCTGCCTCCGAGTCCCCACTCTCAGTCCTCCTACCAGATTTTCGTGAACCCGGCGCCAGCTTCCCAAACGGATGCCAATCCAGCGTATAAATCGTCAGCCCCGACACCGCGATCAGGCCAACGATCACAGTTCCGGCAGTTCCGATGACCGAAGTGAATGCCACAGAGAAGTACGCCGGAATCACTCCCACCGCGCGGTGAGCGAAGGTCCAAGTGTTGTAGTCGGGTGGAAGATCTTCCGTAACGCGGACGCCGGTTAGAATCGCGATTGCGAAAGGAACCAATATCACCAGGCCCGCGATCAGAACCGCGACGCGTTTCAAGCCAAGATCTCGGAACCTTCCAAAGCCGGCGAGGCCCAGGACAATACCCAGCACAGGGACCAACGCTGCACCTGAGCCCAAGAACAGCCAGAGAACACGACCGGAAAAACGACCGACCGGCCCAGTGATATCCCAGGGAGGAAGAGCTAAGGCAAAGAATACGCCCGCCAGAATTGAGACAATCGCGAGGAGCTCGCGTCTGCGGCGTGGCGTAGGTGACATGTTACGTCGAGTCCGGGACCTTGATCAACCGACCTGAATATTCTGGTACAATGTCGAACGCGTCAACTTCCGTGACCGATTCCACGTCGTCTCGATACCCCAGTTCCTTCAACTCACGCGCGTGGGCACTCGCGAGAATCGCCCGGCGCCATCGATCACCATACCGTCTTACTAACTCCAGCGCCGCAATGGCCGCATCGTTCAGCTCGACATTCTTACGCTTACCGTTCGGAAGAAGTGCCTGGACTACTCGGCCCGCCACATAAGCGTCTTCGAGCGCGAACATACGTTCTCTGCCCGCACATAATACCGTCAACTCCCGATTCGACGTGGCCTCTTCGCGGGCGCGTTCCATCAGCGCCGAGAAGTTGGTGATGGCCCCAACCAGCACCGGGCGCCCCGGATCCGCCGCCACCAGAGTAGCGGTGCCGTTCGTCGTTGCCATTACGAGGGTTTTACCCGCGACAACCTCGGCGGTCATCTCTAGCGGAGAGTTGCCTAGGGCGAATCCCTCGATACGATGCCCCCCGCGCTCACCAGCAAGCAGTACGTCGTCACTTTCGAGGTTCTTGGCGACACGAAGTGCCTCGTCTGCCGTAGGTGCGGGCACCACCGCCCTTGCACCGTTCGACATGGCCGCCACTATCGACGACGTCGCGCGCAGCACGTCGAGAACCACAACCGGCTTTCCAGCAATCGCCTGGCTCGTTATACCCAACGGAGTGAAATAGACTGAGAGGTTCATACCGCCAATTCGAAAAGACCCGTTTCACGCTCCAGAAACTTCGTGTCCACATCGCCCGACACAAAATCCGGATGGTCTATCACTTTTTTCAGAAACGGGATGGTGGTCGTAACTCCCTCGACGATGAAAGAGTCGAGAGCCTGACTCATTCGCGTTAGCGCTTCACTGCGATCCTTGCCGTGAGCAATCACCTTCGCGAGCAGCGAGTCGTAGAAGGGGGGCACCAAATAACCAGCGTAGATGTGTGTATCGACCCTGATACCCGGCCCACCGGGCGGATGGTAAGTAGTGACCTTCCCCGGACACGGCATGAAGTTCCTGGCGGGGTCTTCGGCGTTGACGCGGCACTCAATTGCGTGCCCACGCAATCGCCCGCCACGCCAGACTAGGCTGAGTGGTTCACCGGCAAGAACTCTGATCTGCTCTTTGACCAGGTCGAAGTTGGTGACCATCTCGGTAACCGGATGCTCGACCTGGATCCGAGTGTTCATCTCCATGAAATAGAAGTTGCGATCTTCATCTACGAGGAACTCAACGGTGCCAGCACCAACATAGTTGACGCCTTCGGCGATTCTCACCGCCGCGTCACCCATCGCTTCACGCGTCTCCTGGTCGATGCCCGGACTCGGGGTCTCCTCGATCAGCTTCTGATGGCGGCGTTGAATCGAGCAGTCTCGTTCACCGACGTGCATGACTTTGCCGTTGGTGTCCCCCATAATCTGGATCTCTACGTGGCGCGGCCGGGCCAGGTACTTCTCCACGTACACTTCGGAACTACTGAAAGCGGCGAGTGCTTCATTCTTGGCGAGCGAAAATGACTTACGAAACGACTCGGGATCTTCGGCAACCCGCATCCCCTTGCCACCACCTCCGGCCGACGCCTTGATGATCACGGGGTATCCGATATCGTGTGCGATCGCCAGCGCCTCGTCGGGATCCTCAATCGCGCCCTTCGATCCCAATACAACGGGAACGCCCAGTTCCTGAACGAGTTTTCTGGCAGACGCCTTGTCACCCATGAGCCTGATCTGCTCCGGGGTGGGACCAATGAACGTAATCTTCGAGGCTGCACAGGTCTCGGCGAACCCCGAACTCTCGGCGAGGAATCCATACCCTGGGTGAATCGCATCTGCACCGGTGATCTCAGCCGCTGCTATTATGTTCGGGACATTGAGATACGAAAGGCGGCTCGGCGGCGGCCCAATGCACACCTCGTCGTCGGCGAATCGTACATGGAGCGATTCGAGATCGGCCTCACTGTACACCGCGACTGTCTCGACGCCGAGTTCACGGCACGCTCGGATAACCCGCAGGGCGATCTCCCCGCGGTTGGCGATCAGAATCTTCTCGAACATGCGCCTATGGTGTAAATCCGTCGCTGAGCCCGAGGTCACCAGCACCACCCACATCTTCTTCACCCATCTGCTCTGAGAATGTCCGGTCGGAGCTGCCCTCGATGCCGCTCACGCGTAAGGCAAACTCACTCGGGTTCGAGGAATAGAAGAGCGCGCTCTCGTAGCTGATCGTCCCCTTCTGATACCAGTCCATGAGCGACTGATCGAACGACTGCATGCCGTACTGGATCGTGCCCTCTTTGATCAAGTCGGGAATGTCGAGGGCCTTCTCCGCATCTCTGACGTTGTCTCGTACGGCAGCGGTGTTTATGAGCACCTCGCATGCCGGTACCCGCGTCTTGCCGTCTTTGGTCGGAACCAAGCGCAGTGATATGACCGCCTCGAGTGCAGTCGACAGGAGATTCCTCACGCCGTCGTGCTCGTGTGGTGGGAAGAACGAGATCACACGGTTGATGGTCTGTGTGGCATCAGTCGTATGCAGCGTCGAAAAGACGAGGTGACCGGTGTCAGCCGCCTTCATCGCTGTGTCGAGAGTGAGCCTATCTCGAATCTCACCGATCAGAATCACGTCTGGGTCCTGCCTGAGCACATGCCTCAATGCCGCATCGAACGACAGTGTATCGGACCCTACCTCGCGCTGCGATAGATTGGCCATACCGTCACGGTGCAAGAACTCGATGGGATCCTCAATCGTGATGATGTTGCACCTGCGGTTCTGGTTGATCTCGCGGATCATTGCGGCAAGTGTCGTCGATTTACCTGACCCTGTAACGCCTGTCACGAGCACCAGGCCACGTGGTTTCATCGAGACCGATTCGAGAACCTTGGGTAACTGGAGTTCGCCGAGGCTCTTCACCTCGTAGGGAATCGCCCGGAAGACGAATGCCAGAGTACCCCGCTGCTGGAATACGTTGGTTCGAAACCGGCCAACTCCTGGAACACCGATGGCGAAATCGGCCTCCTTGTGCTCCGCAAACTCCTTCACTTGCCTTGGCGTCATGATCTGTTCGGCTAGCGCCTTGAGTTCTTCCGGTTTCAGTGGGGGCTGTTCGAGTTGCTGCAGCTCGCCGGCCACACGGATCGTCGGAGGGCGCCCGACCTTCAAGTGAAGGTCCGAACCACCCCTCTGGACCATGTCGGTGATTGCCTGCTTGAAGTTGAACGCCTGGGTTGGTTGCGTAGGTTCAGCCATTTGGATCCACCCTGAAGAGTACCTGTCCGAATTCGACTGGAGTCGCGTCCGTCACGCAGATCTCCCTCAGCACGCCCGTCACCTCGGCGTCGAGGGTATTCATGATCTTCATCGCTTCTATGATACACAGCGTCTGACCGATGCTGATGCGGTCACCAACGCGAACATACGGATCTGCACCGGGCTCAGGTTGAGCGTAAAAGGTGCCTACTATGGGGCTAACGATGTCAACGAGATTGTCAGCGGGCGCCTCTGCCGCACTGCCGCCCTGTGGCTCTGCCGCAGGGGCAGAGGGGGCAGAAGTGGCAGAGGGGGCAGGAGCGGCCATTTGATACGCTACCGCCCCTCCGCTGTTCCTCGACACCTTAATACTCGTATCGCCGTCGCGGACTTCGATTTTGTCAGCGTCAGATTCGCTTAGGAGCTCAAGCAACTTTTCTACGACTTCTAGATCTATCATACGCGTTCCAGGTATTTGTCTTCGCGACGGTCAACTTTGATAATCTGACCCTGCTCGACGAACAGTGGCACTTGCACCACGGCGCCCGTTTCGAGCTTGGCAGGTTTGGTGCCACCCGAGGCCGTGTCGCCGCGCACTCCAGGATCTGTTTCCGTAACCTCCAGCTCTATGAAGAGCGGAAGTTCGATCATAATCACATTGCCGTCGTGAACGAGGCCCGAACACTCCATCCCCTCTTTCAAATACTTGAGCTGGTCGTCACCGATGATGTCATCGGTGATCGGGATGTCGTCGTACGTCTCCATGTCCATGAAGTGACGGAGATCGCCGTCACCGTACGAGTACTGCACTGGCCTCCGCTCGAGACGAACTTCGGTTACGCGCTCGCCCGCCGTCCACCTACGGTCGAGAACGGCACCGGTTCTCACATTTTTCAGCTTGCTGCGGACAAAGGCACCGCCCTTGCCCGGTTTTACATGCTGGAAATAAACGATCTGGAACAGCTGCCCGTCAATCTGAAGCACCATTCCGTTTCTGAAATCGGCTGTCGATGCCATAATTCCTTACTTAGATTATCTCCATCAAATCAGTTTCGCCATCGGAGAGGAGTTTCGATCCGTCTTCGCCCAGGAAAACATCGTCCTCCATTCTTATCCCTCCCCAGTCAGGCAAATATACCCCCGGTTCGATCGTAACGACGGCTCCAGCCGGTAGTGCTTCCTCATTCATCTTGCTCAGACGCGGTTCCTCGTGAACCTCGAGGCCCAACCCGTGCCCCAGTGAGTGCTCGAAAGCATCACCGAAACCAGCGTCGTCGATGATCGATCGAGCCAGGGCGTCCGCTTCACGACCGGTTTGGCCGGCAAACACTCCTTCTCGCGCAGTCTTCTGTGCCGAACGTACTAGTTCGTAGACATCCCGCTGTCGTTCATTCGCACGCCTTCCGACAACGACGGTGCGAGTTATGTCCGCGCAGTATCCGTCTACCTGCGCACCAAAGTCAAGGAGCAAAAGCTCGCCGGCCCGTATTTCTCGCGAGCTCGTTTCAGCATGCGGCAAAGCGCTGCGCGGCCCCGATGCCACTATCGTCGGGAATGGGTGCCACTCACTACCACCAACGCGCAGCTCTCGCTCTAGAGATCCCGCGACTTCCAACTCGGTGAAGCCAGCCTTCACCTGCGATAGAACTCTCTCCAACGCTTCGGTCGCCAGTCGAGCCGCGTCCCGTATCGAGAACACTTCGTCGGGACTCTTGCTGACCCTGAGTCGCTCGACCAGCGATTGTGCGGGCCGAAGATTCTCGGCCAAGTGCGAATCCGCAAACTCCGTTGCTTTTTTTGCCGTTACCGCGTGTGACTCGTACCCCAACGACTCGAAACCGTCTTCTGCAGCGAGCACTTCCCACAAGCGACCCCAGATGTCGCTGCTGACTATCTCGACTCGTACGGAGTCACCCACCTCCATAACGGCCTGCGTTCGGTACCTCGGATCGGTGACCATCAACGTGCTCGTCCTCGAGAGAGCGAGAACCGCGGACGATCCGGAAAATCCGGTGAGATAACGAATGTTGGGCAGGTGGGAAACGATCAGCCCGTCCAGCTCCTCCTCATCCAGAATCGAGACGAGCTCGTCACGTCGGGCCGCACATCTTTCAAGAGTCACGAGCCTCTGGAACGCAACTAGGTCTTCAGGCCTTCAAGCCAGTCTTTGAAATCGTTGTCGTCTTCTGAAGACTCGCCGTCCTCCTTGGACCCGGTGGTTTCGGGCGAAGAGCCGGAGGTTTCGGTACCGTAGAATTCGTCGTACGAAACGCCATCTTCGGCGTCGGGTGCTTCCTCCTCGGGAGTGGATTCTGGCGTGTTCCCGTCGAACACAGACGCCAAACTCACCTCATCGGCTGCCGGTACCGTGGGTTCGCCGAGAGCTTCCGGAGGGTCCTCGGAAAAGGCCTGTTCCAGCGGTGTTGGCTCAGGATCAGGCTCTGGTGTTGGCGGTGTCTCCGGCGACGGCATGGGAGCTTCTATAGCCACGCCAGCAACAGGATGGAAGATCTGCTGAAGGAAGGTGACAGCCGACTCGCCGCCCGTAGAGACAACCGAGAACCGAGATTGCCGCGTTTCCTGAAGTGCACTGCTGGCCTGGTCGTTCAACTCATCGAGCCGAGCCTTGAGCCGAGCATCCTCAGGGTGCTGCATAACGAGAACTTCGTATATCTCGCGCGCCTGCCCGAACAGTCCCTGTTTCGCGTACACCTCGGCCATCGTCTCCGTCACCACCGGCTCCGGTTCGGCCGCTTCGGCCGTCTCCACCACTTCCTCCTCGGGCATAATCAACGGGAGCGGATCCTCAGCCACCGGCTCTGCGAGTTCTTCAGCTACAATGTCGGCTTCCTTTTCTTCGACCTCTTCCTCTTCTGCTGCCTCTGCAACCTCTGCCTCTGTTACCTCGGCCTCGGCAACTACCGGCAATTCCCCTAGTTCCTCTTCTTCGACTCCCTCTTCTCCCGCTTCTCTCTCCTCCACCTCAGCCACACCGGCATCGAGTTGCGCGAGCCGCTCGAGTTCCACCGCGTCGATCTCAGTTGTTTTCGGTACTTCCTCAGCAACATCCTCTACGGGCTGCTCAACCTCCTCGAAATCGAACGCCTCAGCATCGTCGGTAGGCCTCGCGATTTGCTCGTCGGCGGTCCTCATAGCCTCTAGGTCAACGGCCGCAACCTCCTTCGTGGGCGGCACCGAAGCGCGAAGAGCCGCCTCATCTAACACGTCGTCAGTCTCTGCTTCGTACGGCACGCTAGAAAGCAACGAGCCCGCATCGTCGTCGGGCGCCTCCAACTCAATGGGCTCGATCTCCGCCGTTATCGGCTCGTCGGTTTCCATCGGCTCGTCAAAGCCCGACGGCATCCCAGCAAGCAAGGCGCTCGCGCCATCCTCGGCCGCTTCTATATCAATGGGCTCAATCGCACCGGAGTCTCCATCCAGTACCTCTATTGAATCGTCGTTTTCGCTCGCGCTCGAGACTAGAGAAATCGCATCCGACTCCTCCGTTACGATATCAAGAGGCTCCACCGAGTCGTCAACCGAAACCGCGCTCGCGCCAAAAACTGGCGTTTCGATTTCGATCGGCTCGACTTCAAACTCAG
>JBDHHK010000200.1:0-7953 GCA_039589395.1 Gemmatimonadota bacterium | reverse complement strand
TCGCGCTGTTGGGCATCAACGCGGCGGGAGTGTGGTTGAGCAACCTCATGTATTCACCGCTTCCACTACAGGTGAATCTACCTGTTTTGCTTTTCGGAGTTGGTGTTGCTCTCCTGACAGGTACTCTCGTTGGGTTGATACCCATCGTACAGACTCGCGGACTCGATGTCCGTCAGTTCCTTCAGGAAGGCGGTGGCACAACCGCCACGGGCCGTGGGCGATTCAACCTACGTCGTGTGTTTGCTACTGCAGAGGTGTCGCTGACGCTGGTGTTGGTGACAAGTGCTGGCCTTCTCGCGAAATCCTATCTCTTCCTTGATGGGTTCGATCTCGGATATGATGCAGATGGGCTCACCGCAATAAACCTGCGTCTCCGCGGCACGAGCTATGAGGATGAAGCTCAAGCCACGCTCTTGGCACGCCAACTTTCTGAAAGATTGGACCGACTGGGCACTCTAGGATCAGTGTCTGTATGGAGCACTTTTCGTACGCGGACTGGCGTGCGGGAAGTTGATGATCCCATCACGCTCGACGACCAAGCGTTGTCACGTTCATATGAGGATTTCCCGATCGAGTCCATCGATGGGACGCCGAGTTTCTTCAAGACCGTTGGCCTCAGGATCGTGAATGGTCGTGGCTTTACAGGACAGGATACGCATACCGCGCTCCCGGTTGCAGTTGTCAATGAACTAGCCGCCGAACGTCTATGGCCCGGAGAGAATCCGCTGGGGAAGCGTTTTAGGATGGAGTCCAGAGATACGCCAAGTGGATGGCTCACTGTGGTGGGTGTGGTTGCGAACTCATATCCCATCGGTGATGCAGGGCTGTTTGTGGCCGCGTACACTCAAAGGCTCTGGCCACTGATGTTCCGGCCCTTGGCTCAGACTTCACCTCGCAACCTCACCGTAGGAGTGCGGGTGGACCAGAATCCTGCGAGCACTGCTCGGACTATCCAAGCCGAGATCCAGGAACTAGCTCCCGGTGTAGTGGTAGAACAGAACGCCACAATGCGGCAGATACTGCTGGCTGCGAACTTCTCTGACGTTCGTTTTGGGCGAACCCTTTTTTCCGCGTTCGCCATGCTCAGCCTATGCCTTGCTGTACTGGGCGTCTATGGCGTAGTCGCGGAAGGAATACGACGCAGAATTCCTGAGATTGGCATACGAAGAGCGCTCGGCGCCCGGTACTCAGACGTGGTGCGACTGGTTGCTCAAGAGGTGCTTTGGCTTGGTGTCGCCGGACTTGTTTGTGGCTCAGCGGCAGCGTTTGGCGTTACGAGAGCGCTCCGCCATCTCCTATTCGGAACCAGTTCAGCGGATCCAGCTACGTTCCTGTTTGCCGTCGTAACAATCAGTGCAGCAGTCGTGGTGGCGTGCTATCTACCGCTGCGATATGCGGCGAGAGTGGATCCAATGGTGGCCCTACGTTATGAGTAGGCAGTGCGGCGTCGGTCCCGGCGAACGCGCCTCGAGCGCCGTCACATTCGAAGGCAGGGGCTGGCTGAATGGTAGGTGAAGCTGCCGAGTGCGGAGGGAGTGATTGGTTCGAAGGCAAGGTGGCATCAGAGATGACTTGCTTATCGAGAAGCTGGACAGAATTCGCGACAGACATTCATTTGGGAAAAGATCTACTGCAAGCAGACAACCCTGTGTGCCGATTTGTGTGCCAACTTGGCGAAACTGGCTGAAACAGAGAAGAACTGAGGGCAAGGCCCGCAATTGTCTAAGTGTATTAATGGCAACACTTAGCATATCTAGGAGCAACGGCAATAAACTCAGAAGAAGTGCCCGAGATTGAATGGGGTTCAGGGGGTCGTGGGGAATGACGAACCGTAGCCCTACGCGCTCAATGGCACATAGAGACCGCCATAACTTGGTGACTGGTGCCAGCTTACAGAGGTCGTTACAAGGTCAGCCGTCTTCTAGCGGTTGGCGCAACACTTCGAGAACATTTTTGCGAAACTCTGGCAACTCGTCTAAGAAAAGCACTCCCCCATGGGCGAGCCTCACCTCGCCAGGTTTAGGGAACGAGCCACCCCCGATCATCCCGGCATCGCTGATAGTGTGATGCGGCGCCCTAAACGGTCGCGTACGCACCAATGAAGCACCGGGGCGTATTAGACCTGCTACGCTATGGATCTTGGTGGTCTCGAGAGCTTCGTCTAGGCTCGTCTGTGGCAGGATCGTGGGGATGCTGATCAACGACAATCATCTCTCGTCGCCGACGACAATTAGAAACCGTCGTTAGTTCAACGCATTTTTTCGGCCTTTCTTCGCCTGTTCTACCCGATAACTGGATACGGTCAGTTCCAGAATCACGCTGTGATGGACCAGGCGATCGATTGCAGCGGCCGTGGTCATCGGATCTTTGAAGATTGCCTCCCACTTTGAGAAAGGGAGATTTGACGTGATCATGACGCTCCCCCGCTCGTATCGCTCGGCCAGCAAGGTGAACAATACCTCCATCTCTTCACGGCTCTGCTGCACATACCCCAGATCGTCCAGAATCAAGGCGTCGAAGCGAGAAAGCTTCTTCAGCATTCTGCTAAGAGCCAGATCCCGTTTGGCAATCAGCAGCTCCTGGACCATGAGCTGGGTGCTGGCGAAGTAGACCTTGCGGTCTCTGTGGATCAGCTCCTGCCCGATGGCACACAGTACGTGCGTCTTCCCAGTGCCAGGTTTGCCGAATGCCAACACGTTCTCCTTGCGATCGAGGAAGGACCCGTCCACCAAGGTCTTGACCTGCTGTCTGATCTTGACCGGGATTCGCTTGAGATCAAACGATGCCAGTGTCTTGTCTGGAGGCAGCTTTGACTGCCGAAGCGTCCTCTCGAGCCGGCGGGCACGGCGAGCCTGACTTTCCATCTCGACCAGCTCGAGCAGAAACTGTTCGTAGCTCAGTCCTTCCTGCTCCGCCTGGCGGGCGAGGTTCTCGTAACTGTCCCGCACAGTCGGCAGATGAAGCTCCCGCAGCAGGGATTCCAAGTCTTTCTTGACATCCCTCATGCTAACACCGCCTCGCAGCACAGCTCATCGAAGATTGTCAGATCGACAGGCTCGATGAGAATATCTGTGGGCGCTGGAATATCGCCGGCGTCGCCCAACTGCTCTGCAACGCTATCGGGCGTGATCACCTCACCCCGATCCAGTAGCAGCCGCAACACATCGTCCACATGGGCCTCACCCTCCTTTGCCGCTAGCTGCAGGATCTCCAAGTAGTGACGGTCACCTCGGCCCGGTAACGACTGTCTGAGCGCATCGTAGGCCATGCGAAACCGACTGGTCGGAAACATCTCCTCCCGATACCGGTAGTTGTCGAACGCCCCAGGCTTGCGCACTAACCAGTCGATGACGTGGCGATACGCTACCCGATGCTTGCCCCGACCACGCAGACGCGGCATGGACTCCACCAGCCGCTGCCCATACCAGACCTCCAGGTACTCGGCATACAACCGCACATCCACACGCTCGCCGATCAGACGGCTCGGAACGGAGTAGGTGTTCTGGTCCACGGTGATCAGGCTTCCGCTGCGCACACGAACTCGAATCCGTTTCCAACTCTCTAACCGGTAGGCTGGCAGTGGCCTGAGTACCGCCATCTCTTCACGACGCCGGACCTCGCGCCCACTGTTCAACTGG
Source organism: Gemmatimonadota bacterium (assembly GCA_039589395.1). Lineage (GTDB taxonomy): Bacteria > Gemmatimonadota > Gemmatimonadetes > Gemmatimonadales > GWC2-71-9 > JBDGYW01. The sequence continues at coordinate 4,315 of JBDHHK010000200.1, read as the reverse complement.
CCGCTGACCGCCTTCAGAAACTCCTCGTACTGCCTGCGCGTATCGAAGTCCCGAGAACCCCTGAGCATCAGTGCCTGGTCCACTGCTTTCCTGAACCGGTGATGACGCTGCTCTACATCCCCGTTCTCGTTGGGGCTGGAGGAATTCGTCTTGCGCCCCTTGAGCCCGTAATGATCCAGAAGTGCCTCGTAACGGCACGCGAACTCCTCTGGATTCGTGAGGTTGTTTACCGCCGCGGACAACCGGTCCGTCTGATGCTCCAGGGGAACACCTCCCAACTCCCACAGAGCGTTCTGGAGCCCTTCGCTCAAGCTCTCGAAGCTCTCCGAAAAACAGACCGTATGGCTCTCCCAATTGGAGTAGGTCAGCACGAAGTGGTAGACCAGGTGGTCAAACGCCTGCCCACCGATGCGAACACCAAGCCCGTTCATGCTGGCAAAATCAGACTGACACAGCTTCCCCGGCTCGTGAACCTGCGCAAAAAACACCTCCTTACCGGGCCCCTCCGTAGCCCGCCACATCTTCACACGCCGCTGAAACGTCCGAAGCTGCCCGTCTTGAAACTGCCCCGGATACGTTCGCTGCAAATGCTCGAAAATCGTCTTCGCTTCCAATCCCGCGTTGCCTTCCAAGAACTCAACCGCCTCCTCCCATACTGCCTCAAACGGGTCCTCCCGAGTCCGCCAATCGCGGACCACTTCCACCTCGCTGGGAAGCCTCCCCAGCCTTCGATACCGCCTCGCTGTCTCTCGATGCATACCCGCCCTCTCGGCTGCTAATGTCAGCGTCCGACCTGACGCCAACAAATCGAAGAGCTTGCGCACCTGTCGGTCGGTCACCATCCGAGACCCTCTCTCCCAAAGTCCCGAACATGGTACGCAACCTCTGCCAGTGGCGGTTTCTAATTGTCGCTGATGACGAAGAATACTTGTCGCCGGTCAACGGCTGCCAGGGCCAGCGCGACGGCCGCGAAAACTCCAACCAGCAGCAAGTAGAACCGCGGCCGCGAGAGAGAGCTCGAGTGGAGACCGTCGAGAGTGTCGAATTCCAACACGAAGCCGCTGAGCAAGTCCGAGTAGACGGCTCGGACCTCGTCTGCAACGCTGGTCTGGCCGATCGTCGTGCGGACCAGCAGGTCACCACCCAACCTTGGTGTATACACTACAGCTCTGGGGTCGACCAATGCGTTGAAAGGCGGATCGTCAACTCCGCGATCGTCGACATCGCCAACGACTCCCACAACAGTTAGGTCACAACAGTCCCAGAACCCAAACCGTTTGCCTACCGGGTCCTCACCTGGCCACTGAGTGAGAGCGAGGGTTTGGCTAACAACCGCCGCGCCAGCGTCCGCCTGGGATTGGCCCCGCTCCCACAACACTTTGCCGCGAATGAGTGGGATACCCATTGTTCGGAAGTAGTTGGGACCGATCTCTGCACGCCTGGTGTGCCTTCCCTCTTCTGTACTGCCTTCGATCTGCAGAGGTAGGAATCCAACCCCCCCTTGCAGTGGCAGGGATGCGGTAGTAGTGGCGTCCACTACGCCAGGCAGAGCACGAACTCTGTCCAGTACGTCCCGGAATAGAACGGTTTGAGCGCGTTTGCGTGCTTCGTACTCAGGATGGCCCGGCATCGCAGTGCCGAGGACGGGATGATGATCTCCCACAAACACTCTCGCGACCAACACGTCGGACGAATCGTATCCTCGTTCCGTGTTGCTCAGTCGTCCGAAGCTCTTCAGCAAGAGGCCGCTGCCGATCAACAGCACCACTGTAAACGCCACCTGGCCGGGGAGCAGGAGTTTCGAGATTCGCCATCTCTTTGCTTCAGGCGACTCAGGTCGTCCGCCCTCCTTTAGTGCGCTGACCAGCGACGTTTGTGAGGCCGTAACCGTCGGTGCCAGACCGAAAACCAATCCAGCAAACAACGACAACAACACCGTGAACCCGAACACGGGCAATGCAATGCCCGCTTCGGGCGCTCGTGGCAGGTCCCCAGGTACGAACGCGACCAAATACTGCGTGACCCAGAATGTAACCAACAGCCCCGCGAGGCCTCCGAAGGCCGCAAGCAACATACTCTCTGCAAGGAGGTGGCGAATTATGCCGAAGCGACCGGCCCCAAGTGCGGCACGCGTAGCGATCTCCTTACTGCGCGTGATTCCAAGGGCGAGTTGAAGGCTGGCAACGTTTGCGCAGGCGATCAGCAACACCAAGCCGGCTGCACCCATCAGGAGCTTCAACTCGTTGCCGAAATCGCGAGATAGAGTACTTCGAAGTGCGGACACCTCGGCTTTCCAACCTGTGTTCGTCTCGGGGTACTCCCTTTCGAGCCGCTCTGCAATGGTGCCCAACTCGACGCCTGCCTGCTCCACGGATACACCCTGTTTGAGCCGGGCAATCACGCGGAACTGATGAAACCTCCTACCCATCTCGAACGCTGGATAGTGCAGGGGTAGGTATACATCGGCATCGTGATATTCCACCGAGCCCCACTGGCTGAGTGGCGGTAGTTGGAACCCCGGCGGCATCACTCCGACTACCGTGGCGACGGCACCGTCAACCTCGATCTTCCTCCCCACAATGCCGGTGTCCGAGAGGAATCGTGTGTGCCACAACTCGTGGCTCAATATCACGACATCTATCCACCTACCCGTTCGATCGTTGGCGGGAGCGCGTTCAGATTCGAGAAACGGGCGCCCCAAGAAGGGGCTTACACCGAGTACATCGAATAGGGTGCTGGACACGCTCCAAACACCGACCCGCCCCGTGACGTCACCATCTTCACCAACGGTGATCGTTCCGTCTTCCGCATAGTCCACCACGTAACCCATGTTGGAGAACACGCTGCTTTGATCTCGATAGTCGATGTAGTTCAGCGGATTGACGCCAAGGTCGGTATATGCCAGCTGTCCTCGTGCGTTTGCTTCGGGGTTCGCTTCCCAGACCTGTACCAACTGTTCGGGATTCTCATAGGGGAACGGATCCAACAGCACAGAGTGGTATACGCTGAAGACGGCTGTGTTCGCTCCGATACCGAGCGCCAAGGTCAACACGACCACGGCGGTGGCGAGTCGCCTCTTTCGCAGGGAGCGAAGAACGTACTTCACGTCCTGGTAAAACCCGCTTACCACATATCTGTATGCTACGCGTTTGCTGCGACGGAGACTGAGCCTAAAACACTCGCTGCGAGCGTTTTCCAGATTGCCGAACATCCGGCCAGCGTCGGCCCGGGCTTCCTTCTCACTTAGGCCGTTTCCCATCAGTTCCTCGGTGAGCTGATCGAGGTGAAACTCGATTTCTGCCTCAACGTCTGCACGCACGGACGAAGAATCCTGCGCCAGGCGCGTGTTTCTCCGGATCCCGTCGGGCAATTTCTTCACGAAGACTCCTGCTTGGCTGGATGCAGGATCTTGGATACCGCACTCGCATAGCGCGTCCAGCGCTCAACTTCGGCGTTCAGATGCTTCTCGCCCTTTGTTGTCAGGCGATAGTACTTCGCACGCCGGTTATTCTCGGTGATTCCCCACGATGATGCGAGCCATTTTTTGTTTTCGAGCCGATGCATCGCGGGGTAGAGGGCGCCTTCCTCGATCTGGAGTTCTCCGTCTGTCTCCTCACGAATCCAGCGGCCGACGCCGTAGCCATGCTGCGGGCCCTCACTCAACGACTTGAGGATGAGTACGTCGAGGGTGCCGCGGATGAGATCGAGAGATTGAGCTGCCATGGGCACCTTTCCTAAGGTTCTTAGGTAAGATGCTTTGATGAGTCGGACGTGTCAATGGCCAGACTGCGTAGCTGTTAATGTGCCCCGAGCGCCGTACGGCGCTCGGGGAAATGGCATGGGTCGTCCGGATTTAGCTACAACCCGCTAGTTGGGGTCCCTCGCGATGGTCACCTGCACACCGTCACCGTGGTAGGGGCAGTGTAGCTTGACCACACGGCTCGGGGAAGCCCGATTTCGCACGCGCACCACACCACCACTCATGGTGAACGTGATCGTCGTTTCATCTTCGATGTAGTCGGTGACCTCCGGGATTTCGTCCGGGAATAGGCTCGACATGCCAAGCTGAACAGACCGAACGCCCTCTGTGTCAACGTCATCGACCGTTATCCTGTTATTCTCTGACGGAATACCGTTCTTGGCTGCGGTTGTATCCACGCGGACCACGGTGTTTGTGCCAGCGGCCCCCAGGAGTGCCTGCGCGAGCATGGGACCGTCTTCGGGAACGGCTCGCCGACCGTCAAGCACGCACTCTTCTAGCCAGTTGTCGTGGCTGTCTATGAAATTCGTGAGCGCAGCGGTCGTCAATGTAAAC
>JBDHHK010000199.1:0-8131 GCA_039589395.1 Gemmatimonadota bacterium | reverse complement strand
ACGCTCGCAAACGGCCGCAACCGCGGCATGGTTTTCATGGGACACGATGCGTCAATGCAGGTGAGTGGTTCGTTGTCCGTGACGGCCGATCGAAGCTCAACCCGGTACGAGCAGAAGATCGAGGACGGCATAATCAAACCGTCGATGCCGATGTTCACATACCAACCCGGCTTCAAGGGAATCGATGCCGTCACATCGGCCACCGAGGAGTATTTCGCGAGCCGAGGCCTGCTATACACGTATCGAGGTGGGAGGCGGGTGTCCGCATACCATCTGCACATCGCAGAATGGCTCGATGTGATTAGGAACGGAGGCGAGACGAGCTGCAACATTGAGCGCGGTTTCGAGGAGGCGATTACTTGCCACATGGCCACGCGCTCATACCAGGAGGGTCGGAAGGTGACGTGGGATCCGGTACGCCGGAGGATCGTGTGAGCACCAAAACCCGACTCGGAATCATGATGTTCCTCCAGTATGCCATCTGGGGGGCATGGGCGCCGGTGTTGTCGTCATACCTGATCAACGACCTGGGGTTTTCAGGTGGCGGTGTTGGTTGGATCTACGCTCTTCTACCGCTTGCTACGATCATCTCTCCGTTCGTCGGGGGCCAGGTAGCCGACCGTTACTTCTCTTCCGAGAAGGTGATCGGATTCCTGGCGTTTACCGGCGGAATTTTGTTGCTCGTGATAGCGCGGACTACTGACTACACGCTCATGTTCGCACTAATGCTGCTGTACTGCCTTCTCTACGCACCGACGTTAGCCCTCACCAACTCCATAGCGATGATAAACATGGAGGATTCGGAGAAGGAGTTTGGCGGTATCCGGGTGTGGGGCACTCTGGGCTGGATTGCGGCCGGCCTTCTACTGACCGGCTGGCGCCAGTTGGGTGAGGGTGGAGCAGCACCGGCGATAGGCGGAGATATGCTCTTCCTGGCCGGTATTGCTTCGATTGTCATGGGCCTGCAGTCGTTCACACTACCCAATACGCCGCCGGCGAAAGACGCTGCAAAACCATGGGCATTCCTGGAGTCGCTGAAGATGCTGAAGGCGAAGCATTTCGCGATCTTCGTCGGCATTACGTTCGTGGTGGCCACTGAACTCGAGTTCTTCTACATCCTGACGGCTCCCTTCCTCGAGTCAGATCAGATCGGTGTGTCGAGCGCCAATGTCCCAGCGGTGATGACCATCGCGCAGTTGGCGGAGATCTTCGTGATGGCGTGGGGGCTGTCGTACTTCCTGAAGAAGTATGGCATGCGGAAGACGCTGGCGATCGGTGTCGTGGCGTGGCCGATTCGCTACGTAATATTTGCGATCGGCGGCCCACCGTGGCTTGTGATTGCCTCGTTGGCACTGCATGGCTTCTGTTACGTGTTTTTCTTCGTTGCCGCCTTCATCTATGTGGACAAGGTGGCGCCACCCGATATCAGGGCCTCAGCTCAAAGCCTCATTGCCATTGTCGCTTTGGGTCTGGGCAGATTCTTGGGGAGCTTGTTCGCGGGTGAAATAAGAGATGTGTTTACGACTGAAGCAGGCACCAACTGGACCAACGTGTTCCTCGTTCCGTGCGCGTTGACGGTGGCGTGCGCAATCGCTTTCCTGCTGTTCTTCCGTGAGGAGACGCCGGAGGCAGTAACCGAAAGGCAACAATAGAGATGACGGATAAGCGACTCGGTGTAGGCTTCATTGGCGGTGGCTTCGTAGCCCAGTTCCACATTCGATCCTGGGTGGGTGTGCGTGATTCCGACGTGTTAGGCGTGGTTACACGCCCGGCTGCTGATGCGACGGACGCCGTCGAGTTGGCGAATCGAATCGGCGTCGGCAAAGCAAAGGCTTACGACTCCGTGACCGACATGGTGGCCGATCCGGCAATCGACGCACTGTGGATTTGCGCACCGAACTTTGCCCGCATAGAGATCATGGAGGAGATCACCGAGGCGGTGGTGTCGGGGAAGGGTGAACTGATTGGCGTCGCTTGTGAGAAACCGCTCGGAAGGAACGTGGCAGAAGCTCGCAAGATGCTCGAGTTGGTTCAGAAAGCGGGCATCCTCGACGGGTACCTGGAAAACCAACTGTTTTCGCCAGGTGTGGTGCGAGGCAAGGAGATTCTGTGGAGTCGTGGTGCGGCGCTTACGGGACCGCCTTATCTGGCGCGTTGTGCTGAAGAGCACTCGGGCCCTCACATGCCGTGGTTTTGGGAGGGTGAGCTACAGGGTGGCGGTGTTCTGAATGACATGATGTGTCACTCGGTGGAAGTGGCGCGCTTTCTGCTCACTCCACCAGGTGCCGATCGCAGTGCACTCACACCGAAAAAGGTTTCCGCACATACGTCGTGCCTAAAATGGCAGCAGCCACACTATGCGAACATTCTCTCGGTGAACAGCGGCGGCCAAACAGACTACGAAAATCGCCCAGCAGAGGATTTTGCTCGGGCGCTGGTGGAGTACCGCGATCGAGACGGCAACGAGCGTATTGTCGAGGCGACAACCTCTTGGTGCTATGTCGGGGCAGGGCTGCGTTTGAGTATGGAAATGCTGGGTCCCGAATACTCGATGTCGGTCAACTCGCTTGACGCTGGTCCAAAGATCTTCTTCAGTCGGGAAGTGACCGGCGAATCCGGCGAAGATCTCGTGGAAAAACAAAATGCCGAAATGGGGCTCATGCCCGTCGTAAGCGATGAGGAGAGTGAGTACGGCTACACTGGTGAGAACCGATACATGGTCAAGTCGTTCCTGGCGGGCGAACGACCATTCGAAAACTTCAGCGACGGAGCCAACGTATCGGAGTTGTTAATGACGGCGTACATGAGCGCCGAGTTGGAGAAGACGATCTCGTTCCCACCGCCTGGCATAGAATCGTTCGTTCCGGCAGTGGCTAGAGGAGAGTGGAACCCTAAAGAACGTTGAACATCCAACATCCAACGTCCGATGTCCAACGTCCAAGCGACATCGATGTGGCGGAGATAGAATGAAAAAGCCGAGTAACATCTGTTTGGCGCTCGCCGCACTGCTAGGTGCCTCATGCGCAACTGCGCAGGAGCACGCAGTTCAACCCGAGGTGAGCATGACCGGTGAACGGGTACAGATTCTGGTGTCGGAAAACGGCCGGTACTCAAAGCACGGCTGGAACCATTACGGCCCAGGGTACTTTGATCTCGATTCCGAGACCGGCGTGCTCACATCGCACGGCGGAATGGGCTTGTTCTGGTATGGTGTAAAGGAGTTCGGGAACTTCAAGTTGGAACTCGAATACAGATGTGCCGACGAGCACACCAACTCGGGTGTGTTTGTGCGAGTGCCAGGTGTGCCTTCGAGTAACGACTACATCTATCACAGCTTCGAGATTCAGATCGACGATTTCTCCGAGGGGGTCCACCACACTGGGGCGGTCTACGATGCCGAGGCTCCCAGCGAACACGCGGGCAACCCACCGGGTGAGTGGAACAGTATGGAGATCACCTTTGTTGGAAATCACATTGCGGTGAAGATCAACGGTACCGCGGTAGTTGATTGGGAAGCGGAACCGCGTGGCAAGGTGGAGGACTTCGCGGCGAGGGGTTATTTCGGTCTACAGAACCACGACGATCGCAGCCCGGTATACTTTCGGAACATCTATGTGACCGAACTGCCCTGAGCCGCGTTGGCCGGGACGCCGCGGTCCATTACCCGATCAAAACGAAATCGGTTCCCGCAATCGCGCGCGAGTCTCGAGCATTTGTGCCCGCTGCTTTTTCAACCAGGCCGAGAGCTCAGCGAGCGGCTCTTCATACCTGCCAAGGCCGGGATTTCCCATTGAACCAAGCGTTTTGTAGGCGTCGATACGCGACTCTATGAACGAATCGTCCACTGTCAGACCTGCGAGGTCGGCCATCGCCTGCCTATATGCATCCCGGAACGGAGTGCCCTGCTGAGCTTTCTCCGATGCGATTTCGGCAGCGTATATCTCCTTCGTACATGACGCCTTCATAACTGCTTCATTGAAATCCACTTCGGACACGACTCTGGCCATAATCTGAAGACAGGATTCAACGGCGTCCAGCGCTGTTATCAGTGGCTCTTTGAGTAGTTGGTAGTCGCGGTGATAACCCGAGGTCAAACCTGACCCGACGGCTCTGAGCTGCGAAGCCGCGCCAGTCATGACACCGGTCTTACCACGCACCAGCTCAAGCACATCGGGATTCCGTTTTTGCGGCATGATGCTCGAACCGGTGGTCAACTCGTTGGGGATAGAGAGGAAACCGAATTCGTCGGTGGAATAGAGGATCACGTCCCTCGCTAACGTGTCCAGTGTTTCCTGTACGCACTGGAGGGCGTGCACAATTGTCCCCTCCACCTTGCCGCGACTGGTCTGGCAAGACAGAGCATTGACCTGCAACCCACCAAACCCCAACAGCAAACGAGTGAATTCCCGGTCGAGTGGGATCGTTGTCCCAAATCCGGCGGCGCTGCCGAGTGGCGAACGGTCGTTGAGGTCGAACGCAGCGCCGACGACCGCAGCATCATTGAGCAGTAACTCGACGTAACTCCCTAGCCACACCGCCACTGTGGTCGGCATTGCAGGACGTGTGTGACTGTAACCGCGCATAGGCATCCGAACGCCGCCTTGGGCACGCTCGAGCAGCTGGTGAGCGACAGCAACAATCTCGCCGCACACGTCGAGCATACGTCTCTTGGTGAAAAGGCGGATGGCGGTGAGTACCTGATCGTTTCGCGAGCGGCCGGTATGAATCTTTTTACCGAGGTCTCCCAGTTCCTCTGTTAGTGCCGTTTCGATCGTTGTGTGACAGTCTTCTTGGGCTCGGGCAATATCGACACCCTCGCGCTCGTCGCGATCGATCAGACTCAGGAGGGATTGTTGCAGTAGGGCGAGTTCTTCGGCGTTCAGTATCCCGGCTCTCGCTAGTGCGGCCGCGTGGGCTATACTCGCCCAACAGTCGTCCGCCAGGATAGAACGATCGATCAAGTGGTCGTTGCCGACGGTAAAGGCCTCGACCAGATCGTCCCCGCTGTCCGTTTTGCCATTCTTCTCCCAGAGCGTTTTGCCCATGCTCACGCCGCCTTCCGGTTGCTACTCGTCTTCCTGTCGAGCTCTCTGTCGCTGATTCACAATCGCCGCATGTGCTCTAAGACGGATGGCGTTGACATTGATGAACCCGAAAGAGTCGCGTTGGTCGAATCCACCCTCGATATCCATGCTCGACAGATCTTGATTGTATAGTGATGTAGGACTCGTGCGGGCCAACGGTGTGACATTTCCTTTGTACAACGACAACGTCACAACACCATCGATCCACTCCTGGCTCTTGGCCACTGCGGCCATGAGAAACTCCATCTCAGGGCTGAACCAGAAGCCGTTGTACATGAGCTCGGCCATCTTCGGATTGAGCATGTTCCGGAGCCGCATGACCTCGCGGTCCATCGCTATGGCTTCAAGGTCCATGTGGGCGGCTCTCAGGATAGTCCCGCCCGGTGTCTCGTAAACTCCCCGCGATTTCACGCCCACAAACCTGTTCTCGACCATGTCCACACGCCCGATTGCGTTTGCGCCACCAACCTCGCACAGGTAGGTGAACAACTCGAGTGGATCTGTCTTTTCGACGACACCGGAAGGATCCGTGATATCCCGAACCTTGATTGGGATCCCATCCTGGAAGTGGATTTCCAGTATCGTATCGTGGTCGGGTGCATTTTGCGGTGATACCGAGTAACTGTAGACGTCCTCAGGACACACGAAGCTCGGGTCTTCAAGCATTCCCGCCTCGTGTGAGATATGCATGAGGTTGGCGTCTTCCGAATACGGCTTGTCGGCGCTCGCCTTTACAGGTATTCCAAAATCTGATGCGTACGCAAGCAAGTCAGATCGACCTTTGAACCTCTCTAAGAACGCTGGGTCCTTCCATGGCGAGATGACTTGAATCTCCGGATCGAGCGCGTAGTAGGAGAGTTCAAAACGCACTTGGTCATTGCCTTTGCCGGTAGCGCCGTGAGCCACGTACCTAGCGCCCTCCTTACGAGCAATCTCGATCTGTGCTTTGGACAAGAGGGGCCTCGCCAACGACGTACCCAGGAGATAACGGCCCTCGTATATCACGTTGGCTTGAATGGCAGGAAACACATAGTCGGTAACGAATTCGTGTTTGAGGTCTTGAACGTAGACCTTGCTGGCTCCAATCGCGAGAGCAGTGGCTTCTACGCTTCCGAAGTTTTCTCGTTGACCCACATCGCCAACAAAACAGATAACCTCGTAGCCTTCCTCAATGAGCCACTTGAGAATGACCGATGTGTCCAGCCCGCCCGAGTACGCCAACACGACCCGCTTCGCGTTAGTCATCGTCGCCTTCTCCTGGCGTGCCGTTGATACCATCTGCATCTGTCTTGGTGAGCTCGAAGAAGACACCCTCGCCTCGACCCAGTTCCTTTCCGTCCGAGTCGGTCAGCATCGTGTCTGCGAGGAAGTGGTTGCCGGCGCGTCCCACATAACGGCCACGCGCTACTAGGTTACCCGATGGCGCAGCGTGAGTGAGTGTGAATGAGAACTCAGAGGTCAACACGGTGACGCCATCAAAAAGCGAACTCACTGCTTGGACCGCCGAGTCACTCATGAGCTTGAAACTGACCGCATCCATAACACCGCCGCCCGCATCGATATCGCGTTTTGCCGTTGGCAATACGATATCGGCCTCACCTTCAGCAAGTCTCACTCCAACGCCCCGCAATCCTTTGGCCGGACCGTCGAGATATGCTCTCTCGAGTCCGCGATGCCGGTTCTCCATCTGCCTCTTGCCGTGCTTCTCGATTGCAGTCTGTATGGCGCTCTTCAAGCTGTGTGGAGCTACCCTGCCACAGTGTCCGTGCCCCAAAGAATCGGGCGTGCACAACCGGAAGCACCAGGCCGAGCGGTTACGGGTGAGTGGACAACCCAAGTACGAGTATTCCCTCAGACCTTTTCTGGTGCGGACCTTCTTCTTCGTTTCTTGCATCGTATTTCCGTATAGAGGCTGTTGATAAACAGGTTGTGCAATCTTGATTGAATGCTACCAAGCTAGCTGGTCCGGTTGCGCTCCGCACGTTGGCGAGGGATCTTCGGGTTGATGGAGATCGTATTCCCTGTTTCCGGAGTCGAGGCGCCAATCTGGCTGCCGCCGCTAGTGGCGTTTTGTCTGAGTCTCTTCACATCGATGGCCGGTGTGTCTGGGGCGTTCTTGCTACTGCCGTTTCAGATGAGTGTGCTGGGCTTCGACAGCCCCGCGGTGAGTCCCACGAATATGGTCTTCAACATCACCGGGATTCCCGGGGGTGTATACAGGTACCTCAAGGAAGGCCGACTGGTTTGGCCGCTTACCGCGGCGGTCGTGATCGGGACTTTGCCAGGTGTCATTATCGGAGTCTTTCTGCGCCTGAGCCTACTTTCCGATCCAAAGCCCTTCAAGGCGTTCGTAGGCTTGGTGCTTTTCTATGTCGGACTGCGCTTGTTCCAGGACTTCTTTCGGACGCGCAGTGCAAACACGCGAGTCGAAGCCGAGCCTTCTGATTGGAAGACGGACGTTCTCGTGTTCAACCGACGCGAGCTCGGATTTCGATTCAGAGGTCAGGAATTTTACTGTTCGACGCCTGGCATCGTGGCGTTCTCATTCCTAGTGGGGATTGTGGGTGGAGCCTATGGCATTGGTGGCGGTGCCATTGTGGCGCCGATCTTCGTCACGTTCTACGCATTACCCATCCACGCGGTGGCTGGTGCGACGCTGATGGGGACGTTCACGACCTCGGTGGTGGGGGTCGTGGTGTATCAGGCTCTTGCGTTCACACCCGCGGGAGCGCACACCGCTGTGGGCCCGGATTGGCTGTTGGGGATTCTCTTCGGTGTTGGTGGACTGGCCGGAATGTATTTGGGAGCCAGGTTACAGCGGCTCTTCCCCTCGGCATGGCTCAAGCTGATGCTCGGGCTGATTGTGAGCTTTGTTGCGGCCAGGTATGTGTGGGGATATCTCCTTTAGTTGGGGACTTTCGCCGAGCCCGGGCTTCGAATTATCGTCGCGGAAGAACGCCGATGGTTCTTTTGGGGTTGGGTGGGGGAACCAACCCCTTGTGTTTTCCCCGCGTTCCTCCGCGTCAATCAGCGGCTTTGACAACCCC
>JBDHHK010000198.1:0-8829 GCA_039589395.1 Gemmatimonadota bacterium | reverse complement strand
GGCGTTGGTGCATGGCTGTGGGTTTCGGTGCATCATTGAGGCGATGCCCCCGATCCGGAGTCGTCACCGATGAAGTATCCGGAGCGAAGCCAGTACAAGTACGCGAAATCGCCCTACCGGATACGCAATTGGCCTGAGTACGAGGCGGGCTTACGCAGACGCGGTGACCTCACTGTCTGGCTTTCAGAGGAAACAATCGACTCCTGGCGGGAGCCACCCAGCGGGAAACCCGGAGGTCAACGCACCTATGCGAACATCGCCATCGAGGCCGCTCTCACGATCCGCATGGTCTTTCACCTTCCGCTCCGACAGACCGAAGGATTTCTGCGTTCCCTCGCAGACATGCTTGAGGTGGAGATCCCCATTCCCGACCACACGAATCTGTCGCGGCGACTCAGTACGCTCGGTGAGATCCCGTTTGGTGCGGTCGCGAGCAATCGACCTATCCACCTGCTCATCGACAGTACCGGTCTCAGGATTCACGTCGGCAATCTGCGGAAGCCGCCTAAGAGAAGGGCATGGAGGAAGCTGCAGCTTGCGGTCGATGCGGATACTGGCGAGATCGTTGCCTCGGATCTGACCAGCCGGCGAACGCACGATTGCTCTCGGGTCCCCGTCTTGTTCGGGCAGATCGAGAATCGAGTGGCCTCGGTATGTGCAGACAGTGCTTACGACAGGGAGAGTGTCTACGAGGTGGCCCATGCGCAGGGCCATGGACGACACGTGAGGGTGCTGATATCACCGCGACGTGACGCCCAGCTGAGTCCAACACGGTCGGTCTTAATGGAGAGGAACCGTAACATCCGTTCCATCCGCAGGCTTGGTCGAGGCGAGTGGCACAAGCGGTCGGGCTACAGCAAGCGCAGCATGGTCGAGAACGCGATCTGTCGGTACAAGACGATCATCGGCCGAGGTATGAGGAGTCGCACCCTGGTAGGTCAACAGGTGGAAGTCCGACTCGCATGCAGGGTTCTCAACACGATGACCCATCTCGGGATGCCCGACAGCTACCGAGTGGGGTGATCTTGTCTCGGGGAACGGGAGACGCGCGCTCAGTTCCGAGCCGTGCAACAAAGCCTTCACGCGGCTATTCCGAGAGTGTCTCGCAGATCCGCTACTCCAGCCGCAACGCGAGCATCGGATCGATTCTGCTTGCCCGAACGGCCGGTATCAGACTGGCCACGACAGCCACCAACATGAGAAACACGCCGACGGTCAAGAATGTGGCCGGATCGGTCGTACTGATTCCGAACAGGAACCCCGACAACAGGCGCGCCGCCGCCAAAGCAATCGCGATACCAACGACGACACCGCCCGCCACCAACGCGATGCCCTGCGCCATGGCAGATTTGAGTACAGCCCGTTGCGGAGCGCCCAGCGCCATCCGGACTCCGATTTCACTGGCGCGCTGATTCACCGTGTACGACAGAACTCCGTATACCCCGATCGCTCCCAACGCCAGCGCCAGAGCAGCGAATGCGGTCAGCAACTGAGCCAGGAACCTCGAGTCTCCCAACGACTCCGCAACCACATCTTCCATAGTGTTGATCCGCGAGATAGGGACATCTGCATCCACAGTCCACACAGCCTGCTGCAGCGTCGGGATGTGCGAAGCGGCATCGCCGTTGATCCGGACCAACACATACATGTTCGAAAATGTCGCCCAATGGTAGGGTAAGTACATCTCCGGACGTGGCGCCGCCTGGAGACTTCGCTGGTGCACGTCAGCCACGACCCCCACGACAGTAAATGTCTCGCCGAAAAACCCGCCGATGCGCTTGCCGAGCGCCGTTCCATCCGGGGCCAGGTCCCGCGCCATTGTCTGGTTGAGGATCATCACCAGGGATTCATCTGTGCCGTCTGCAGCGTTGAACAGACGTCCCTCCACCAACGGTATCTCCATTGTTTGGAAGTATCCTGTCGAAACCGACCGTACGTTGGCTCGCGGGCGAAACTCGCCTTCCGGCAAGATGTCATCTTCCACATTGTACAATACCGCCATGTTCCCCGGAGCCATCGGCAGTAGATAGTTCCCGCCGACCGACACGACACCGGGAACCGCTTCCAGCCGCTCAGTCACGCGACGGTAATAATCACGCAGAATCTCGTCTTCGCCGTACCGACTCGCGGGCGGGCTAAGACGCATCGCAACAAGGCCTTCTACCCTGAACCCAGGATCAACCCTATTCACCAACCAGAAGCTCTTCAGCATCAGACCGGCGCCCACAACCAGCACCACGGCCAACGCTGTCTCCACCACTACCAACGCTCTGTGGATTCGCTGACGTCCCCGTCCGCCCGACATTCCCCTCCCGCTGTCGTACAACGTTGAGCGGAGATTGCTTTTCGTCGATCGCACTGCCGGCAGAATTCCCAACACCAGGCCGGAAAGCAGCGAAATCGCAAGAGCAAAACCAAGCACCGGTAGATCGATCGAAATCAGATCGGCCCGCGGAACGCTTGCTGGTAGACTGCTTTTGAGAACAGAGAGCGTCCACACTGCGAACGCCAACCCCACCCCACCACCGAGCAAACCCAACAGAGCCGACTCAGTCAACAGCTGCCTGAGCACTCGAAGCCGTCCAGCGCCGATGGCCAGTCGGATCCCGATCTCACGCTGCCTAACGGATCCACGAGCTAACAGCAGGTTCGCAACGTTGGTGCACGCGATCAGCAATACCAGTGCAACTGCAGCAAAAAGTACCATCAGTGGCGACCGCACTGCTCCGACTAGCGTATCATGCATCGAAGCGACTAAAGCAGTGCGTGCGACTTCGTCAGTGAGCCATCTCAGGCCTTCGTCCTGCCACCGGGCCACAATCGCACGCAACTCGGCGTTCGCCTGTTCAAGAGATGCAGCTTCGGATAGCCGCCCGACTACCATGAGGCTCGCCGTGCCCGAGTAGTCCCCTTGGTTCGTTGGATCGATGGTGAGCGGCAGCCAGGCCTGCACAGACGCAGATAGGGGTCGGTAGTCGGGTCCCATGATACCAATCACCGTGCGCGTCTCGTCACCTGCCCCGCCAAGTTGGATGACCTCTCCGATGATGCCGGGGTCGGCCCCGAAGCGGCGGTTCCAAAGCCCGTGACTCAAGATGACCACGCTGCCGCTGCCCGGTTCCCGCTCCTCTGGGAGAAAGGCGCGCCCCAATACCGGTGCCACCCCGAGAACGTCGAAGTGATTCACCGACACGCTGGCGCCCGACAATTCCTCGGGTTCGCCGTTGCCAGTGAGCGTCAGTGTCTGACCGCCGAATCCCGATAGCCCCGCGAAGGATTGCATCCGCTCCTCGAACTCGACCAGCGACTCTTTGCTTAGGGAATTGCCGGGCCAAATACGCACAAGCCTTTCCTGGTCGGGATAGGGCAGAGGCTGTAGCACGACCCCGTTCAGCACACTGAAGATCGCGGTGTTCGCCCCAACGCCGAGTGCAATGGTGAGGACGGCAACCGCGGTGAAACCGCGAGCCTTCCACAATAGCCTCAGCGCGTAGCGCAGATCCAGAAGCAGAGAAGACATCCATTCTCCCAGTCGCGTCTTTCGTTTGTGTTTGTATCGGTTCGGTCCCGGTCCGCGAAAGGATTCCGCTAAAGCGGTAAGACGGAGACGAAATGCACTAACCAAGAGGTCTGCTATGGTTCGACCCCAAACCCTGGCCGTCGCCCCGAATCGATGTTCGGTTCGAACATCGCGGATCCGATCCACAAAGGCCTGAACGATCCACGGTTCATATTCCAGCAGGAACGCCTTCGGGAACAACGACCGTACCAGCGCCCGATAGACGCGAGCGGAGCGCGAACCAAACGCCTCGGGTTTCGTTGCGGCCCTCACGCCGACTTCGCCTTTGTCACGAGATTCTTGGTGCGCGCATATCCAACCAGCGCGGCCAGTCGGTCCGACTCCGCATGTAGCACCCGTCTACCCAGATCGGTCAATCGGTAGTACCTGCGCCGCTGATCGTCCATTTCGGCGTCCGGGCGTTCGTCCGATTCCTCTATCAGCTGGGTTTTGACCAGGCGCTGGATTGCCTCATACAAGGTTCCAGGACCGATTCGAACTCTCCCCTCGCTCCTCTCTTCGACTTCCTTCATGATTCGATACCCATGCTGCTCCTCGTCCACGAGCGCGAGCAGGATGTGGAATACCCTCGGCGTGAGGGGAATCAGATCTTCAGGACCTTCAACTGCCTTGGACATCGGCTACTCCTGAACGGTTGGCTCAAACTCACTACGCATAAACAACTCTATCGGTTTCCGTTATACAGATATCCGATAGAATGAGCAAACTACCGATGTGTCGCATCGGGGCGTTGGTGCACGGCTCTGGGTTTCGGTGCATCATTGAGGCGATGCCCCGATCTGGAGTCGCCACCGATGAAGTATCCGAAACGCAGCCAGTACAGGTACGCGAAATCGCCCTACCGGATACGCAACTGGCCTGAGTACGAAGCGGGCCTGCGCCGACGAGGTGACCTCACCGTCTGGCTTTCCGACGACGCTTTCAACTCCTGGCGGGCTCTACGCAGCGGTAGTGTATGAAGTTCGGGCCTTGATACGCGCGAGAGTCATCGATAATGTGAGAAGATCCTACGCGCGCCTCATGGCATCCACGGGATCCGCCGTTGTCGCGGCTCGGGCGGGAATGAGGCAAGCAAAGATTCCCGTCACCATCAACGTGACAACCACACTGACGTACACGGAGATATCTCCTTTCTCAACTCCATACAGTACGTAGCGCATTGGTCCACCCATGAGTGCACCGACGGCCAAACCTCCAGCTACACCGCTAGACAGTTGGCCGACACCTTTCTTCAGAATGAGGCGCATGATTGACCCACGTTCTTGGCCCAGAGCCATGCGTATCCCCATCTCCAGCTGGCGTTGCCTAACCGAAAAGGCCAGGACTCCGTACAGGCCAACCGCTGCCATAAATAACGCCGCGCCGCCGAAGATCGTGAACAAGATCCCGAACATGCCAAAGGCCCAAGTGGCTTGCTGTATCGCATCGTCGAGAGACGCCACTCCGAAAACAGGCAGATTCGCATCCAGCTCCGCGACGACCTCGCGCAATCGACTCGCCAGGGCTTCGGGCGGCCCCCCTGAGCGCACCGCTACAGCATAGAGACTATGGTCGAGCAGACCCTTGGGCAGATAGAATCGCTCGGGGCGCTTTCGGTCGTTGCCCAACCCACCGACACCGCCGCCTACGTGCATATCCGGCACGACTCCCACGATCGTGAGCCACGGCTCCGTCGAGGTTGATATGCCCCATCGAATGCGGCGCCCCAGCACGTCTCCGTCGGGAAAGAACCTATCAACGAAACTCTCATTAACGATCGTCACCGGATCGCCGCCCACCCTCGCCTCGAGAGAGCTGAAGTCGCGGCCCTCCAAGAACTGGACTTCGAAGGTCCGGAAATAGTCGGACGAGATCGATGTCGCGTATGCGGCCGGATAGTCTCGGTCGGTCGCGTAGCTTTCGCCTTCGACACCTACGTAATAAAGAAAGCTGCCCAGCGCCGGCAGGTGCGTGCCGACAGCCACAGAGGCTACGCCCGGTTCCTGCTCCAAGCGCTCCTTCAAGAGGTTGAAGAACTGGTCTCTACTCCGGCCGTCGGTATAGTCTGCTTCTGGAAGTGCAATGCGACCGGTGAGGACTCCTTGAGTCTCGAAGCCGAGTTCCACGTTGCGCAGGTTGACGACGCTTTTGATGAGGAATCCAGCGCCTATCAAGAGGGCACATGACACGGCAACCTCGGCCACGACGAGAGCGCTGCTCGACCAGCCGAGTTTGATGTTTGAAGACCCACGCGCTTCGTCTTTGAGTGTCGCGTCCACGTCGATCCCGGAGGCCCTGAGAGCAGGCAGCAATCCGGCGGCGAGACTCGCAGCCATTGTGACCGCGACGGTGAATAGCAGAGCTGGCAGACCCACGCGCACGTCGATCCAAAATGGCTTGGGGATTCCGGCCTGGGCCTGGTTCATTACCACCACGCCCCACCAGGCTATAACCAACCCAAACAGACCACCCAGAAGTGCAAGTACAGCCGACTCCACCGCGAGCTGCCGCGCGACTCGAAACCGGCTAGCGCCCAACGCGGTCCGTATCGCCACCTCTTTGGTCCGACTCGCGGCTCTTGCCAGGAGCAGATTCGCAACGTTGGCACAAGCAACGAGCAGCACACCAAAGGTGCTTGCGAGCATCACCCACATCACCGCTCGGATCTCGCTGGGCATGTAACGCAACTCGAAGCGTTGGATCCCAAACCCCAGATTGGCGTTGCTCTCGGGAAACCGGCGCGCGAGCTCGCCAGCGATTGCCGCGAACTCGTCCCTCGCTACATCGATGGACACTCCCTCCCTGAGCTTTCCAAATGCCTCGACATGCCTCCCGCCGCCCCTTGGAAACGCGTCCGGGTCGATGCGATGAGGAAGCCAAAGATCTTCGTTGAACGGGAAGCGGAAGCCGGGCGGCATGACCCCTACAATCTCCGTCGCCTGACCATTCACGCGGACTACCGTGCCGAGCATCGAAGGATCACCGCCAAACCTGTTTTGCCACACGTGATATGCCAGTACGGCCACGGGACGTGCACCGGGGCGATCTTCGTCTTGCAGAAAGAGGCGTCCGAAAAGCGGCGGAACCGCAAGGTGTTGCAGAGCATTCGCACTCACAAATGCCCCGGCGTAACGCTCCGGCGGTCCTTCGTCGCCCGCGAGGTTTGCGGTCCCCTGATAGAACGCGGCAACATCTTCGAAGCTCGTCTGATTCTCTCTGAGATCGAGGAAATCGTGGATCGACATCTCCAGCGATTCGGCGCCCAGGTCTTGTCGATTCGCGTCAATGAGCATCAGGCGGTTATCGTCCGGCACCGGCAGCCCTCGCAAGATCGAGCCGTAGACCGAGCTAAAGGAGTGGGTGCAGATTGCCACGCCTAGGCCAATCGTTAGAATGGCAATGACGGAAACCGAAGGGGTCTTTACTAGCATTCGGAAACTGATCCGAAGGTCGGAGAGTAACGTGGCAATCATCGTTCTATCCAGGCGTCTGTTGATGGCAAGGTTACGTGGGAACCGCCTCGAGCCGTCGACGATGTAGCGACAACCAAGCGCAACGGCCGAACGCCAATACCACAGGCGCGGGAAGCGACTCGCACTGGTGAGGTGGATCTCTTCGAATTCCTGCCGAAGGTCACCCAATATGCTGAGCCCGAGATCACCGCGAGGCAGCAGCCATCGAAGCAACGCTTCGGCCACCCGCGGAGGTCTCTTGTGCAGATGGTGCTCCTTCACCCGTTCTCCAAGATGTGGTCCAGGCCCCGCCACAGCTTCGTTAGTGCATCACGAGACTTGCGCAGTTCGGCAACCCCTTCAGGCGTGACCTCGAAATACCGCTGCGGTAGCCCGCCGCGCACGCCTTCGGTGGCCTGAGCGGTCCAGGTCAGGTAGCCCTTCTTCTCCAAGCGGTCGAGCGTCGTGTAGAACGCGCCTTTGCTCACAGTACGGTTTGCGCTCGCTTCGAGTTCTCGCCGGATTTGATAAGCGTTTGCGTCGCGACCTCCCTGCAGAATAGCCAGCAGGATCATCTGCTCGAACTCGCCCAAGAACGTGGTGGTTGGCATTCATTCCCCATCTCAGCTGTGGCCGGCGGTTCCAATCTGTCGATTGCTGAGCCGAACGACCTGGGCAACATAGTACACATTGTAGACCTCCATATGGTACACATTGTAGACCGACAACGCAAGTGTTGTGCAGGTCGGCTTTGGAGCAGGCTCCGGAGGGAGTGAGGCGTTGGTGCATGGCTCCGGGTTTCGGTGCATCATTGAGGCGATGCCCCTGATCCGGAGTCATCACCCATGAAGTATCCGGAGCGAAGCCAGTACAAGTACGCGAAATCCCGATACCGAATTCGCAATTGGCCTGAGTACGAATCAGGCCTACGCCTCCGCGGTGACCTCACCATCTGGCTTTCAGAAGATGCAATCCAATCCTGGCGGGAGCCACCCAGCGGAAAGCCTGGCGGCCAACGCATCTATGCGAACATAGCGATTGAAGCGAACATAGCGATTGAAGCAGCGCTCACCCTCCGCATGATCTTCCACCTTCCGCTCCGGCAGACCGAAGGGTTCTTGCAGTCCCTGGCCCACATGCTAGAGGTGGAGCTACCGATCCCCGATCACACCACCCTGTCCCGGCGTCTGAACAAGCTCGGTGCCATTCAACTTAGTAGGCTACGGACCGATCGACCGATCCATCTGCTAATCGACAGTACAGGACTCAGGGTTCACGTCGGTCATATGCAGAAACCGCCTAGGAACAGGGCTTGGAGGAAGCTGCATCTCGCCGTCGATGCTGATACAGGTGAAATCGTCGCATCGGATCTGACCACTCGCCGGACCCATGACTGTACCCAAGTCCCGGCCTTGCCAGAGCAGATAGCTGACCCCATCGCATCGGTCTCCGCGGACGGCGCATACGACACCAAGGCGGTTTACGAAGCCGCCAATGAGCAAGGTGAAGGAGGAGGGTGCGGGTACTCATTCCACCTGGGCGTAATGCCAAGCTCAGCCCAAATCCCTCGGCCGCACAGGAGGAAAGAAACCGAAACATTCACTTGATCCGAGACCTCGGGCGGCGCGAGTGGCACACGTCCTCAGGCTACAGCAAGCGCAGCATGGTTGAAAACACCGTCTTCCGATACAAGACGATGATTGCTCGAAGTATGCGAAGTCGGACCTTCGACGGACAACAAGTCGAGGTAAAGCTGGCGAGCAAGATCCTCAACAGGATGACCTGTCTCGGCATGCCCGACAGCTACCGAGTGGAGTG
>JBDHHK010000197.1:0-15966 GCA_039589395.1 Gemmatimonadota bacterium | reverse complement strand
GTGCGGTTGTCCGGTACCAGCCACCACTGTCCTCCATAGGCGTTGCCGATCTCCGCAGTAGCCGGAGCTGGGGTCCGCACGAATTCGATCCATTCTTCTGAAATCAACCGCTCACCCTCCCACACTCCATTCTGTAGGTAGAGCATTCCGAAACGGGCGAGATCACGCGCCGTCGTGTAGACCTGGCTGCTCAAGACAAAGTCTCCAAATCGATCGACGGAGAGGAACGTGTTGCGCATGCCGATCTTGTCCAGCAGCGCGCTCCTTGGGTATTCCAGGTATGTCTGAGGATCGCCCAACAACCTCTTCATCGCGTAGATGGCGAGAATCGTGTCGTAGTTTTCATAATCCCAGAAGGTGCCGGGCTCGTGAATCACGCCCCGGTCCCTGGCTCCGTTGACAATACTCGCGCCGGCCCAGTACGCCAGCCCGGATCCGGTAGAGTATTCGATGCTATTGTTCTCCGTGTACAACCCGCTCGACATGTTCAGCACGTTGCGCAAAGTGATCTTGTTGCGAGGGTCGAACTGCGGACTCCGCGACTCAGGCAACCATTCGATTCCGAGTGGTTCGTCGAGCGACATTTGACCTTGGTCCACCAGCATGCCAATCAAGGTTACGGCAATGCTTTTGGCGGTCGACCAGGTGCGGGTCTTGGTTGACATGTTCACACCCGGTGCGTAACGCTCGTGGATTATCTGATCGCCGTGAACGATCAGTAGGCTCAGCGTGACCTGCTCGGGCGTTTCACGTTCGAATGCCCAGTCGGAAGCTGCGGCCAGCGCGCCCGCATCTACTCCCCGCGGCAGCGGTCCCTCCTCTACCACGTCACCCATCGGCCATGGCATCGTTGCCGGATCGCCTGGAGGCGGTGGCATGGTGAGTTCTGGCAGGCTTTCGATATCCTCGAAGGTTTGATCTGGAGCCATTATCACGCATCCGAGCCCTTCGCGAAACGCGGCGCGCATGACGGGAGTGCCTCCGGGCACACCTATTGCCACCGCCTTACGATCCCAATCCACATTGTGCTCGACGGCTCGCCCCGTGCCGACTGCATGCCTCGAGTAAGCAAGCTCTTGAGCTAACACCAGCTCGATATCGCGGTTGGAAGTGAACAGTCCGTTGCACATGATGAGAGCTTGGAGCCCGTTCTGGACCATGTCGCGGTTGGACCGGAAGTAATCGTACGTTTCTTCTTGCTGTGCGCTGGTAGTTGTCGGAAGCACGAGCGCGAGCGCTACGAGTGGGACCGGAAAACGTCTCATAAGTAACCTGCCTGGATTGTGATGGTGGGTGCAGCAAGTAGTTCAAACCTAAGGATTGGGGCGGTGATTCGATAGCGGGGATATCGTCTCTTGAAAATTTGGTCCATTGATGGAGGTTTACGTGAGCATCCCTGTTGAAAGGAATCTCTCCATGTTAACACGAGTCGGTTGCTCTCTTCTGATCTTCGTCTGCTCCACTACGCCTTCGGTTGCGGTATCACAGACACAGTTCCGTCAGACTCAGGCCGATGACTACACGCGCTACGAGCTGTTGGCGCCGGAGTCACAGAGCTTTCGAATCTTCTACGACGTGAGTGCAACCACCGCCGGAGCACGTCACTACTTCAACTCACTCAGGGCCGGGAGCTCTCATACCGTGCACGGGGTTAACGATCAGAAGACCGGCCGTGCGCTCGAATGGAGGGTGGTTTCCGGAGCCGAAGCTCATACTGCCGGGCATGCACGTGCAAATCCTAACGGAGAGTACCTCCAGGTCACGTTAGCTCGTCCTGTGCCGGAGGGTGGAGAAGCACGTGTGAGAATAGACAAGACGTACCGTGATACCGCGAGCTACTTCACGGAAGGCGACGAGATCGTCTTTTCGCGATCGCTTGGCATAAAACGGAACTCTGTCGTGCTTCCAGCAGGCTACGAGTTGACTGGCGTGAACTATCCGTCTCAAGTCATTGTTGAGCCGAACGGTCGTATAAAGGTGAGCTTCCTGAACCGTGGGCCTGCCGGTGTTCCCTATGAGGTGAAGGCGCGTTTGCTGCCGCCAGCCGGTGCGAGTCGTGCTGGCTCGCCTCGAGTTGCACCAGAGGGCGGGGGTGCCGGATCGCCGAGTGCCAACCGTTCGGTTGCGCGTGTGGATTACCAGTTTTCCGAGCGTGCGTTTCAGGATCGCGAGATCGTCTATTTCCTGCAGCAGCCGGAAACGCACTCGTTCCGACTATATCACGACTACACGGAGACGAGACCCGGTATTGACAAGTACTTGAATGTGGTGAGGGCGGGAAGTCGCGCGTCGAATCCGTCAGCCAAGATCCTCGATACCGGAGAAGAACTGTTGGTTGAAACGTTACGCGGCAACGAGATCCTCGAGAAGGGTATTGAACTCGGAGCTCAGGTGACGGCCGAGACTGAGGTTGTGGTGATCTGGTTCGACGCCGTCCGAGACGGGGAGTCGGTGCGACTCAGAATCGAGGAGACATACACCGATCCGAATCGTTATCTACTGTATGGCGACGAGTTGGTGTGGGATCGGAGTTTCGGCCGGCCCTCGAACACCGTGCTGCTTCCGAATGGATGGTACCTGAGGGCCAATTCGGTGCCTGCGGTGGTCGATCTCTCAGAAGACGGCCGGATCCGGCTTCACTATGTGAACGATCGTCCTGGGAACATCGATGTGTTTCTCAAGGCGAAAAGACGTTAGGAACAGCAGACAATGAGTTGTATCTGCACTTTTTCGTGTTCTGAGAACTGTACGAGGTACATGATGCCAAGCTTACCAAACGCTTTTTTTGCCGGGTTTTTCGTACTCACTGCATTCGGTGCCGCTGCTAACGGGCAAGCCTATCCCCGCGCCCGAGATATGGGTGTTCCGTTCAACGGAACACCAGGCGCATTGAACGCCATCACTGATGTGGACGGAGTTCTGGTCGGACATGAGACGATCATCGAAGGAACCGGCCGGCTCGATGTGGGTGTTGGCCCGATTCGCACTGGTGTAACTGCGATCCTCCCTCGTGGTCACAATTTCTCACCGGTCTTTGCAGGTTGGTACTCGCTCAACGGCAATGGTGAGATGACGGGGACAACTTGGGTCGAGGAATCGGGTTTTCTCGAGGGACCGGTGATGATAACCAACACACACAGTGTAGGTGTGGTGCGTGACGCGGTATTGGAATGGATGCGAGACGAGAACATCTACGATGCTCTCGCACCAAACGTCTGGTGGGGTTTGCCTGTGGTAGCCGAGACGTATGATGGAACGCTCAACGACATCAACGGCTTCCACGTGAAGCGCGAGCACGTATTCGCGGCGCTAGGTACCGCGTCTGGCGGCGCTGTTCAGGAGGGTAACGTTGGCGGCGGGACTGGAATGGTCTGCAACCAGTTCAAGGGCGGGATCGGAACAGCCTCTCGGTTGGTCGGCGACTACACAGTCGGCGTGTTAGTGCAGTGCAACTATGGAGGTCGAGATGGCCTGACCATCGCAGGTGTTCCCGTGGGCAGAGAGATCCCTGACCTGCGGCCGGAAGTACATCCCATGCCCCAAGGTGGTGAGAACGGTTCGATCATCGTGGTTGTGGCGACCGACGCCCCTCTCTTGCCTCATCAGCTCAAACGCCTCGCACGCAGAGTACCGCTCGGCATCGGGCGTATGGGTGGGCTTGGCACCAACGGCTCAGGTGACATTTTTATTGCGTTCTCGACCGCGAACCCGGACGCATGGAATCGACTCAGTCCCGTGACCGTTCAGATGATGCCGAACGACCGGATGAGCGCGCTGTTCGAGGGAACCGTGGAGGCCACGGAAGAGGCCATCGTGAACGCCATGGTTGCGGCCGAGACGATGGCTGGTATCAACGGCAACACTGTGTACGCGCTGCCGCACGATCGGTTGAGGGAGGTGCTGAGGAAGTACAATCGGCTGGGGAGGTAGAGGGTTTACCGCGAGTGAACTCGCGGCTCGGCCAAAGGATGTTGCTAAAGCGACGGTGACATTGTCGCTTTAGCGACAGATTGCCGAGCCGCGGCTTCAGCCGCGGTAACTCCGTATCGTGTACTAGTCAGTGTTCCGCATCCAAGAAATATGGAAATGCATCTTCAACGAACTCAGTATGTGCCACGCTACGATTGGTGAGCAGCACTACGTACAGCCGCCCCAACGCTTTCCACATGACTGTGTGCCGAAAGCCGGTCGACGAACCGGTATGAATGTGGATTCGCCCACCATTGTGCTCCCCAACCCTCCATCCAAATGCATAGCTGTTCGTCGTCAGAATTGAATTGTCTGTTTCAACATCAGCAGCCTGTGGAGTATTGGCCGTCTCCACCATTGATCCGTCGGCAAAGACTCCTGGAGCGAAATACTCCTCGTAAGCTGCTTCGCTAAGGCCCAGGTCGTTCGCACCGTCCAAGAACTCATACCACTTCGCCAGGTCGGCCAGGGAGCTGTAGACTCCACCGTCACCCAGAACGGCACTGGTATGACTCTGATCTGTAACCAACCACCCAGCTTCGGAACTGGTGTGCCCAAAAACCCTGTTTGGTACTTCGATGCCGTCGTGCGCGTATGCGATGGTGTTCACCATACCCAGCGGCTCAAAGACGTTCTCCTTCAGGAACTGCGGAAAACTGACTCCTGAGGTCTGCTCCACCAACAAGGCCAGGAGCGCATAGCCGGTGTTGCTGTAACGGTACTCCGTGCCCGGCGTGAAGTATGTGGTATCGGTTCTCTTGATGAGTTGCAGTACGTCCGCATCCACCAGTTGTTCCTGGCCTGATAACAGCCGTTCGCGCCTGTTTGGTTCGATGCTATCTACCAAAGACTCGTAAGCGAAAAGGCCGGAGGTATGGTGGACCAGCATTCGCGGTGTAACGCTGGCGCCAATTGCAGGGAAGTCGGGGAAAAGATCTGTAAGCGGAGCATCCAGATCTAGCCTGCCCTGGTTTGACAAAAGCATCACCGAGAGTGCCGTCATCTGCTTGGTCACCGACGCAAGGCGAAAGTTGCTCTGCGGGGTGATCGTATCTCCAGTATCCAGATTGGCTATGCCGCGGGTTCGTTGGAAGGTTACCTCACCGCCCTTCACAACCATCAGAGCCAATCCGGGTTCGTCGGAGGTGCCATAGTATTGTGCGATCAGTTGATCGATCGGATGGTCATTGGAACCACCGTTGCACGCACTCATTGCAAGCGCAAATAAGAGCGCTGCAGCGTGTTGCATGTAACGCGGTCTGTTGTCTGATTTCATGCCTAATCCTGTCATATCGAAAAACCGCTCAAGTCGAAAAACCGTGGAACACTGTAGACAAGAACAGCGACGGTCGCGGGAGCTAACATGCCATCTGCGTCGGCGGTCTGCAATCCCGGCCCTGGCCAATCCGGTGCCAGAGGTTTATTTGAAAGGAGCGTTTCGCCCCATTTTTTCCAAACCGCCCGGAGGAATGCATGACCCTAGCGGTACCTGATCCCAAACCGATTCAAAACTTCGTTGGAGGAAAGTGGGTCTCGGCCCGCGGGTCGGAGTCGCTTGCTGTGTCAAACCCTGCGACTGGCGAGTCGTTGGGCAGCTTTGCTCTGTCTACCTCAGAAGACGTCGCCAAAGCGGTCGCTACAGCGAAATCGGCCTTCTCAGGCTGGAGAGAGACTCCGCCGGTCGAACGGGCTCGAGTTCTGTTTCGGCTCAAGATCCTGCTCGAGAACAACCTCGAAAACCTCGCACTGAGTCTCGCTAGGGAACATGGCAAGGTTGTGGTTGAATGTAGAGGTGAGGTACGGCGCGGCATCGAAAACGTGGAACACGCCTGCGGCATTCCAACGTTGATGATGGGATCGACTCTCGAGGACGTGGCCACTGGCATTGACTGTGAGACGGTGCTGCAGCCACTCGGCGTCTTTGGCGTCATCACACCCTACAACTTCCCAGTGATGATTCCACTTTGGTTCTGGCCGTATGCAGTTGCAGCGGGCAATACTGTCGTGCTCAAGCCGAGCGAACAAGATCCTCTGACGCACCAGTTAGTGGTCGAACTAGCAATGCAGGCTGGTTTGCCCGCCGGTGTTCTCAACGTGGTTCAGGGAGCGAGAGAGGCGACCGAAGCCCTCCTCGAGCATCCCGACATTCAGGGAATCTCCTTCGTTGGGTCGAGCGCCGTGGGTCGCGAGCTCTACAAGAAGGCCGGAGCCACTGGTAAACGCGTACAGATACTGGGCGGCGCCAAGAACCACATCATCGTTGTGCCGGACGCCGACTACGACTACACGACCGATGCGATACTGTCATCTGCGTATGGTTCGACGGGCCAACGCTGCCTTGCGGGAAGCGTGATCGTTGGCGTGGGCGATGCTTACGATGTGATGCGTGAACGACTGGTCGATGGCGCCGCCTCGTTCAAACTTGGATACGCCCTAGATGGCGATCCAGATATGGGGCCGGTCATATCGAGGCGTCACCGGGACCGAATAGTCAATTACATCGATGAAGGTGTGCGTGAAGGTGCTGAATTGCTCGTGGATGGCAGAGGTGCGACGGTCGAGGCCTACCCCGATGGAAATTGGATCGGTCCTACGGTATTCGACAACGTCGGTCCGGACATGAAGATTGGGAGTGAAGAGATCTTTGGGCCGGTCATTGGACTGACACGGGCGAAATCGCTCGAGGAAGCAATCGAGCTGACTCACAAGAATTGCTACGGCAACATGGCGTCGATCTTCACAACGAGCGGCAAGGCGGCCCGCGATTTTCGCTATCGCATCGGGATCAGCATGCTAGGCATCAACATCGGCGTGGCGGCGCCCATGGCGTTCTTCCCGTTTGGCGGAGCCAGGGGATCGTTCTTTGGAGATCTGAAAGCTCAAGGCCAGGATGCAATCACTTTCTTCACCGACAAACGTGTCGTGATTTCGAGGTGGTGATATGACTGTGACTAGTGGAACCGCAAAGAAGACTCGCTCGAACGAAGTGGTATCTGACTATCGCGAGTTGTTTTTCCCATGCGCGCCTCCCCTGTACGAAGAACCGTTGGTTCTTTCAGAGGGGCGTGGGACCTTCGCGTACGACTCGGAGGGCAATGAATTCCTCGACTTCTTCAGTGGCATAGTCACCACATCTTTGGGCCACTGTCATCCTGAGGTCGTAGAGCGTGTGCGCGAGCAGGTTGGATTGTTAGGCCACACGTCGACGCTGTACCTGAATGAGTGCCAGGTGAGTGCCGCACGGAGGCTCACCGAAATCGCACCGGGGCAGCTCGGCAAATCGTTCTTCACGAACAGCGGAACTGAGGCGGTGGAGACGGCCGTAATGCTCGCATGCATGTACACGGGCCGTAGCGAGGTAATTGCACTGCGGCAGGCATATGAACCTCACGGCACACAGCGGCTGGAGGCCACTCGACTCGATGATCCCAGGCATCAAACACGTGATGTCGCCCGATCGTTACAGAAACCCGATAGGCGATCTCGACGACGCGGCGTTCGTGGACGTACTTGCACGCGATCTCGAAGAAGTGATCGTGACCGTGATGAACGGAAAGCCTGCTGCGTTCATGGCCGAGACGATCCAAGGCGTGGCAGGCTATGTCGTACCGCCGCCCGGATATTTCCAACGTATGGTCGAGATCATCCATGCTCATGGTGGATTGTTCATCTGCGATGAAGTGCAGGCGGGGTTCGGGCGTACCGGGAGCAAGTGGTTCGGCATAGAGCACTGGGACGTGGTACCCGACATCATGGTGATGGCCAAGGGCATAGCGAATGGTGTCCCCGTGGGCGCAACCATCGCGAAGCCGGAGATAGCTGATGCTTGGACCGCCAAGACAATCTCCACGTTCGGTGCCAACGCGTTGTGCATGGCGGCGATGGACACAACGCTAGACGTAATGGTGCGCGAAGACACGCCGAGCCGGTCTGAGGTGCGCGGCCGGCAGCTTCGAGCAGGGCTGGAAGAATTGCAGCAAAGGTTCGACTGGATCGGTGACGTGCGTGGAATGGGACTCATGCAAGGGATGGACCTGGTTGAGGACCGCCAGACCAAAGAGCCAAGTGCTGCGAAAGCGAGTGCAATGCTGGAAGCGGCCAAAAAAGAGCGGCTGCTAATTGGAGTCGGCGGCCTACACGGCAACGTGATCCGCATGGGACCGTCCATGCTGGTGTCGGAAGATGAAGTCGGTGATTGCCTGGAGCGCCTGGACCGCGCATGCCAAACCGTCGATGCGGGTAGGTAGCGGCTCATGATACTAGGACTGCCATGGCAGAGTTGGATTCTTTTGTTTTTTGCCGTCGTCCCTGGACTCTGGCTAGTGACGACTTTCTACCTGAAATACCGTCGTAAGCGGATGGAACCCTAGGATGGCCACCACCGCGGTAGCGGCGGTTCTGGCGGCGTACGGAGTGGTGCTGCTTGCCATTGGATTTTGGGCAAGCAAGGAGTCAAAGAGCGTTGCCGGGTATTTCGTGGCGGGCAAGAAGCTCCCCTCCTGGGTGATCGCGTTCAGTTCGAACACGACAGGGGAGAGCGCCTGGCTGTTGTTAGGTCTCACCGGTATGGGATACATGGTGGGCATTCACGCGCTCTGGGTTGTTCTGGGTGAGGTGATGGGAGTTGCCCTGGCCTGGGTGTTCGTTGGTCTGAGGTTCAAGGAATACACGGACCGCTACGACTCGATCACCGTTCCAGACTATCTCGAAGCTCGGTTCCACGACACGAGACACGTGATCAGGCTGGTGAGCGTTGTCATCATCTTGACCATGGTCACCGCATACATTGCCGCCCAGCTCACAGCATCCGGAAAGGCATTTGGTTCGTTCCTGGGTACGACCTACGAGGTTGGCGTGCTTCTGGGTGTGGTCTTCATCCTGTTTTACACCACAGTGGGAGGGTTCAAGGCGGTAGCGTACAACGATCTCCTGCACGGTGTGTTGATGTTCTGCGGTCTCCTGATTCTGCCAATTGTGGGAATCGCCGCCACTGGTGGCTGGACCTCTATGATGTCGCAGCTGCAGACCATCGACGCCAACCTGCTAAAACCCATGGGGCAGTTCGGCCTTACGCTGCCAGGTATCGCGAGCGCTGTAGGGTTCATGGGTGTCGGCCTTGCATTTCTGGGAGCTCCGCAGCTGCTCACTCGGTTCATCTCGGCGAAGAGCAAGGGCGAGATCGTAGGTGGCAGTGTCATCGCGGTGATTTGTATCGTGGTATTCGATATCGGAGCCGTTTTCGCTGGCATGGCGGGTCGCACGATGTTCGGAGGTCTTGCCGATCCCGAAACTATCCTCCCCACCATGAGTGCCGAGCTGTTCCCGAGCATCTTCACCGGGATCTTCCTGGTAATAGTGCTTGCGGCAATCATGTCCACCGTCGACTCGCTGCTAATTCTGGCGTCCTCAGCTGTTGTGAGAGACGTAGTGCAGAAGGTGTTCAACCCGAAGTTCTCGGACAGACAGCTCTCCATGCTCGGGAAACTCACCACAGTATTGATAGGCGGCGGCGCGCTGGCGTTGGCACTTCCCGAGGTGCGCGTAGTGTTCTGGTTTGTGCTGTTTGCCTGGTCGGGGCTTGCATCGGCGTTCGCTCCGGTAGTGCTTTGTTCGATTTTCTGGCCAGGAACCACGCGTGCTGGTGCGATCGCGGGCATGGTGGCTGGCTTTCTGACAGCGGTACTGTGGGTGTTGTTACTCAAGGAGCACTTCTACGATCTGTACGAGATGATACCAGGCTTTTTGGCCGGGTTTGCCGTCACTATTGGAGTCAGCCTTTTCACGACGCCGCCAGCTGGGGCGTCTGAGGAAATGGCTTCCGTGCGGGAATCGATTGAGTGAGGAGGACCTGATGTCGAAACCTTCCAGAAGAGAGTTTCTCGAAACAGGTGCCGCCGCTGCGGCCGTTGGTGTGGGCCTCACTGGACGAGGTGGCCTGCAACCTTGGCGAGACCAGTCGTCCGCCGATGCGGCACCCGATATGGCCGTAATCAACGGTCGCATCTACACAGTGGATTCCACACAGCCCACCGCCGAGGCGTTTGCGGTGAAACACGGGCGGTTCCTCGCCGTCGGAACTACCAGCGACATCAACAACCTCACGAACCGCAATACCCAGGTTTTTGATGCGCGCGGAATGACGGTGACGCCCGGGTTCGTCGATGCCCACTCACATCCCGCCGGCGGCGGTGTCAGCGAGCTGCTGCGGGTGAACCTGGACCTGAGAAGTATCGTCGAGATACAGGCTGCGCTCAGGGAACGTGCGGCCAACACGCCGCCGGGGGAATGGGTGGTCGGGTTCAAGTACGATGACACCAAGGTGCGGGAAGGCAGGAGACTCACGCGCATAGACTTGGACGAAGCCGTACCAAACCACCCGGTGCAGGTCACTCACCGTGGCGGTCACACCTCGTGGTATAACAGCACAGCCTTCGAGCTAGCCGGCATAACCGTCGACACCCCCGATCCACCAGGCGGACACATCTACCATGATGGGGACGAGCTGAATGGGCTGGTGGCCGAGTTGGCGAGACGGCCGTTCCAGCGACTCATTCCTTCGGGTACCACCCGCGAGCAACGGCAGGCGGGAGTGAAACTCATCACTGAGATGATGAGCGCTGCGGGCCTCACCTCGATCACCGACGCCGGCTGTGGGTCTCAATCCGCCACAGCGTATCAGGATGCCTATGATGCGGGAGAGCTGAGGTGCCGGGTGTACATGATGATGAGTTCCGGAAGCGCATACCAAGGCCTCAGCTCCGCAGGGTTCTACACAGGTATGGGCAACGAGTGGCTTCGCGTTGGTGGTGTGAAGTACCTTGCCGACGGATCGGCATCAGAGCGTACGAGGCGCATGAGTACGCCGTACGTAGGGCGGCCCGATGACTTCGGCATTCTCACCATGACGCAGGACGAGATCCACGAGGCTGTCGAGGAGGCACATCGCGGGCGCTGGCAGGTGGGGATTCACGCCAACGGTGATGTGGCAATCGACATGGTCTTGAAGGCCTACGAACGCGCTCAGCAGAACTGGCCCCGGCCAGATCCACGACATCGGCTCGAGCATTGTTCGCTGGTCAATCCCGACCTGCTGCGTCGTATCAAAGCGATCGGCGCAATACCCACACCGTTCTACACCTACGCTCACTACCACGG
Organism: Gemmatimonadota bacterium; assembly: GCA_039589395.1. Classification (GTDB taxonomy): domain Bacteria; phylum Gemmatimonadota; class Gemmatimonadetes; order Gemmatimonadales; family GWC2-71-9; genus JBDGYW01. Next base: position 4,842 of record JBDHHK010000197.1, on the reverse strand, counting down.
CAACAAGTGGGTCGAGTACGGTGAGGAGAAGATGCGCTGGATGTTTGCGCACAGATCTTTCCTGGACTACGACATCCCTGTGGCCAGCGGATCAGACTATGTACCCGGCCCGTACGAACCCCTGATGGCGCTCCAGAGTATGGTCACGCGCAAGGATTTCGACGGCAGAGTCTGGGGTCCCAATCAGAGAATCAGCGTCGACGAAGCCCTACGAGTATGTACGATCAACGCCGCCCACGCATCATTCGAAGAGGGAATCAAGGGATCGATCACCGCTGGTAAGCTTGCTGACTACGTGATCCTCGCGGAAGATCCTCACGATGTGGATCCCGACCACCTCAAGGAGATCCAAGTGGTGCGAACAGTCGTAGGTGGCGATACGGTTTACGAGGCTTAGCCGCCGCGGCATCGTCTCTGGCATCAGTTGATGGTGTCAGAGACGATCTGAGCGGATCCTCATCCCACTTCTGGCGGCATCCAGCAGTTCTCTTCGCCGCGCCTGGACGTGTCGGCTAATGCGAAGATCTTCCAGCCATCCGTGTCCTTGAACAGCATCATCGCGTTTACGCCGCAGTGTCTGAACTCACCACCGAAGAAAAACGCAAACTTCATCCACGCGGTGGCCAGCCTGCCGTCAACTTCGATTTCTACGTCCCATATCTGTTCGTCGAGTATCTCGTCGCGCTCCTGCGCGATGGAGTTGAGCCACCCTTGAGCCTCTGATGCCGAGAGGTGAGGTACACCGTCCTGCTCCCCGGCTCTATGAAGGAGCACTTCCTCAACCAGGCGGGCACTGACTTTGGCGCTGTCTTTGGAACGCATGCCGTCGAAGACATCTTGGATTGCGGCGCGCACGGCCGCTTCTTCAGGATGCTGCTCGACAACCGGCACGGGAGCGGCGCATGCCGTCAGCAGAATGAATGGAATGAGACGTTTCACGGTTTGAGCCTCGGGTGCAGGTTATGATCGAAACAGCCGTAGGCAAACGTACGTATGTGGTGTCGATGCGGCCAGGTTTGCCGGGCCAGTGTAGCCGCATGAACCGTCTGTTATGGGGGACCAACCACGGTCGATCTCACATAGACCGCAATCTCACCGCACTGTAGGATGGATTTTTTTGCTGATCTGTTCGGAGGTCGTACATGCCAAAACACGAATTAAGCCGCAGAAGTTTCCTAGGAGAAGCTTTGGGGATGTGTGTTGCTGGGCCGGCGCTCTTGCACCATAAGCAGAGGGCCGCGTCAGTGGCACAGGAGTTTTCCCCTATACGTTCGCGGCTGCCGAACCCGTATTTGGAGAATGGTAGGCCGGTGGTGGTGATGGTGAGGGGAACGGAGTTCCCTGTCATGTTTGACAAGGGCATGGAGATCCTGGGTGGATTCTCACCGTTCGGTACAGACAAATCGGTGGTCGTCAAACCAAATTTCGTTTTCGATCAGAGGACCCGGTATCCGGCCACGACCGACGAACAATCCGTTCTGCGAGTCGTAAACAGGCTCCAGGACGAAGGGTTTAGCGATATCACCGTTGCAGACAGGAGATCGAACAAGGCCGACGGAAGGGCGGGAGGGAAGTTCGAGTGGAGCGGCCTCAACGATATCGCCGAAGCCAACGGCTTCAAGACGGACTCGCTCATGGATGAAGGGATCGCCGAGGCCGTACAGGTTAGGAATGCGAACTGGTCGGAGATGCCTTCGATTGGCGTCATAAAGACGATCTACGACGCAGACCTCGTCGTCAACATGCCGACACTCAAGCGACACACGCAAACCGGCCTGACGTGCGCGTTGAAAAACATGATGGGTGTTCTGGATGTGCCCACAACCCAGCTCATGCATCTCTGGGGAGACGAAAACAAAGACCGGTATGACTCCATGCCACGGAATGAGGTGTGGCGACGGTTGTGCTTGACGATCGCTGAGGTAGCGACAGCAGTGAATCCTGAGGTAACGATTGTCGATGCGCGTACGGTGCTCACCGAACATCACGTCAACGTGAGAACTGGAGGGCCAAAGGAAGCCAACTGTCTGATAATGTCCGGGGATTCGCTCGCCGTGGACATCCAGGCAGCCAGATTACTTCAAGGTGTGCACGCTGAGTATGATCTTGGCGATACAGCAGAGACATTCGAGTACGCCGCAAGGCTTGGATTTGGCGAAGCGGAGCCCGAAGCGATCGTGCTAAAGGAAGTGGAAGTTTGACGTCAGACGACTGGTACCCTCACTCCCGTCTATGATCAGAGGTCGGCGATTGCGGTATCGTTCACGACGTGTGGTGGGAAACAGGATAGGACGAAAAAAGACGGGCCGGAACCCCGGTAGGGACCGGCCCGTGTTGGGCAGTCGAGGACAAGCTACGAGTTAACGCCCTCTGTTTCGATTCCGATTCCCGCGGTAGTTACGTGCTCTCGGACGATCTCGACCTCGATCCCGGTCGCGGTCCTTGAAACGGTCTCGACCGTGGTTGTCCCTGCGGTCTCTGAGCCGAGCCAACTCACGCGCCCGTTCCCGCTCCCACTTCCGGAACGCCCGTTCGGCTCTCCGCTGATTCCTCAGGAAACTCCGCTCCCACGCCCGTTGACTGCGAATGCGAGCGTGACTGTTGTACCGCACCCAGTTACGGTACTCAAATGCCAACCATTCGCGGTACAACTCGCGCTCGAACCGGGTCATGTATCTATAGTTCAACGCGCGGCGGCGTGAATCGTAACGGAATATCCGCCTCACCGGATAGACTCGTTGCGGACCGTACTCAAACCGGATTCCCACGCGCGGAACGTGTATGCCGACTCCGACGCGTACGGCCTGTGCTTCACCCGGCGCCATAGCGACTGCAAGCACCAAACCAGCTCCCAGTGCACCCAACGCTAGACGTTTCATCTCACACCTCCATTGCCAGAGTCATTGCTTCTGCTTTCCTCGGTAGCGTTAAGAGCAGTCATCGTGCCAGGGGCGTAAGTGTTTGTTATATAAGAGTTTAGAGGTGTTCTTGTGAGTCAGGCAACGCCGAAATGTGTCCACTATCGAGGACGTTTTCCGCACCCTAGACGAAAGGCGTACCGCGGCGTATTCATAACTGGGAACTCTCAAACACGGACGAAGGAATTCTCACCATGCGATCGATTCTGGTACTGTGCCTGACATTGACGTTACCCATTGCCGCATTGCCGCAGGCTTCGACCTTATCACCTCGCGTGCGAGCGTTCGTGACCGTCGATGGTCCGGTAGTAGCACTAACTGGAGTGAGAGTCATAAACGGTACCGGTACACCAGTCACCGAGAATCAGGTGGTGATGATCAGGGATGGCGTGATCGCCGCGGTCGGTACTGCTGCCGATGTCGAAGTTCCCACCGATGCCGAGGTGCTAGACCTCGCCGGCCGCTCGGTGTTACCAGGGATGGTGATGCTACACGAGCACCTGTTCTATCCTGCGGGTGGCGGATCGTACAACCAGCAGACTTTCAGCTTCCCGAGAATGTACCTGGCGGGAGGAGTTACCACGATTCGCACCGCGGGTTCGATCAATCCCTATGCCGACCTCAACCTCAAGCGAAACATAGAAGCAGGGGAGTTACTCGGACCGAGGATCGATGTGACTGGTCCGTACCTGAACGGTCCCGGAGCCTCGATGCTGGAAATGCGGTTCGTCGACGGTCCAGAGGATGCTCGGCGCGTCGTCTCGTATTGGGCGGATGAGGGGGTCGACTCCCACAAGGCCTACACGCTCATCTCGCGAGCTGAGCTTGGTGCGGCAATCGACGAAGCCCATTCTCGAGGAGCCAAGTTCACAGCACACCTTTGCTCGGTCACCTATCGGGAAGCTGCGGAATTGGGCGTGGACAACCTCGAGCACGGCTTCGCAGTGAGCAGCGACTTTGTGGCTGCTAAGGTAGCCGACCAATGCCCTGCCTCCAGTGCCATCCAAGAGTCACTGCTGGCTGTCGATATCGATGGACCTGAGTTTCAAGATCTGGTTGGAACTTTAGTGGCGGACCAAGTTGCTCTCACATCAACTCTTCCTGTTTTTGAGACCTTCGTGCCGGGCAGACCGCCTGCGTCCGATCGGGCGCTGGACGCAATGTCAGTCCAGGCGCGAGAGGCGTACTTGAGGCGTCGTGCGAACATCGCTGTAGACCAGGACTCCGAGTGGACAGCACTCTTCGACAAGCTGATGAGAATGGAACGCGCGTTCGTTGAGGCGGGCGGTCTGCTGGTTACTGGGACCGATCCAACCGGGTACGGCGGTGTTGTCGCGGGGTATTCGAACTGGCGAGCGGTTCAGCTCCATGTTGAGTCCGGATTCACGCCGCTGGAGGCAATCAAGAGATTCACGCCGCTGGAGGCAATCAAGATCGCCACGCTGAACGGTGCTGAATACCTTGGTATGGATGACCGAATCGGGTCGATCGTTGTCGGCAAGATTGCCGACTTGGTAGTAGTCCGTGGTAACCCAGCGGCCAAAATCAACGATATTGAGAATGTGGAGCTGGTGTTCAAGGGTGGAGTTGGGTTCGATTCTCAGAGGCTGTTTGAGTCGGTCAGGGGAACGGTTGGTATACGTTGAGGAGTGAGTATGCGCCCTTTGGCGGGCTTTGCGTTGGTCGGAATAAGTCTCTTCATGTTGCTTGGTTTTCTGAATGCCGAGCTGACAGGGTCGGCTTTCAATACGCTACTGACTCTTCTAGTGGCAGTAGGTATTCCGGGAGCAGCTGGTGGTACACTTCTCTGTCAGCACTTTGGCCATGGGAAGAAACTCGCAGGTAGCAGAGATCAGCTCAAACGACAGACGCAGGAAGCCGAGCTGCTGAGGTTGGCCGGAGAACATGATGGGAGGCTGACGGT
>JBDHHK010000196.1:0-8199 GCA_039589395.1 Gemmatimonadota bacterium | reverse complement strand
ACCAAGGTGCCAAGGAGATAACCTTGGTGGCGCAGGACCTTGGACACTTTGGAAGGGATACCGGTCCAGAGGGAGCACGGCTTCCAGATCTGCTCGACGCGCTGCTGTCGGCGACATCGGTGCCTTGGTTCCGACTCCTCTACGTCTACCCGTCAGGCCTAACCAAACAACTCGTAGACTTGATGGCACGTGAGCCACGCATTGTGCCCTACATAGACATTCCCATTCAACATGCGTCCGACACGGTGCTCGAGCGCATGCGGCGTCCAGAGCGGCAAGAGACAATTCGAGAGAAGGTGGCTCTGCTGCGAGCCGCGGTACCGGACATGACGATCCGCACAACAGTTGTGTTGGGATTCCCCGGCGAAACTGACCGCGACTTTCGGATTCTCTGCAACTTCTTCGAAGAAGTCGAGTTTGAGAGAGTCGGCACGTTCACCTATTCGGAGCAGGAAGGAACCAGAGCTGCCGAGTTTCAAGATGACGTTCCCGAAAACGTCAAGAGAGCGCGTCAGGAGGAACTAACAGAAATTCAGCGTTTAATCACTGAAGATCGACTCGGTCGGTTTGTCGGGCGCGAGACAGATGTGCTTGTTGATGGCGCAACCGAAATGCCGGAGGGCGAGTACAAATATGTGGGACGTGTATGTTGGCAGGCGGATGACGTAGATGGCGTGACCTACCTCTCCAGTGAAGCAACGATCCATCCAGGCGAATTCCGTCGAGTCTTGATTGAAGACAATCGAGACTACGACTTCTACGCGAAGGTGTTGAAGTGAGTAGATACCTCGTACTCACCTCTTTTCTGCTATCTCTATCAGGATGTGCACGTCCTCCAGCTGTGGTGGAGCAGCGTAGAGCTGAGCCGCAACTGCGGATAGGTCTCGTGGTCGACGCTGACGTCGTCCGAGTTCGCGGCCAGGGTGCGGTAACGGTGAGGGGTGCGACAACCTTCGAGCTCTCACCTGATGAAGAAGTGCGCGTTACGTCTTCCGACGGTGGGGTGCATGTGGAAGGTCACGGGGGGGGCTCGCGCCGGCTCACTATTGAGAGTCGAGATCCGACGCTGTTCCTCGTGGTCAACGGTAGGGCTTATCGCGGCGCTGTCGAAGTTCTCTCGAATGGATCAACTGTTACCGCGGTAAATGTGATAGGGGCCGAGGCATACTTGCGGGGCGTTGTCGGGGTGGAGATGGGGAGTCGTCAGCGTAACGAGCTCGCTGCTCTCGAAGCTCAAGCGATTGCGTCCAGAACGTATGCGTTGAAAAACCGCGGCAGGTTTCGGGCAGCCGGGTACGACTTGCGTGCGGGCGTTCAGGATCAGGCATACCTCGGCGTGGATAGGGAAACAGAGCTAGGGTCGGCCGCTGTGCGAAGAACCGCAGGGCTCGTGGTTACCTACCGCGGCAATCTGATCTCCGCGTTCTTTCACTCAACGTGCGGGTATTCGACAGCATCACCGGCTGAGGCGTTTAGAACCGTGCAGACAGTTCCGTACCTCAGACCGGTCTCGGACAGGCGCCCCAGCACCGGCTACTATTGTGACATATCCCCGCGTTTCAGGTGGACGGTTGAATGGGATGGGAACGAGCTGCGCGATATATTGAGAAGAACGATTCCCTCGGTCATGGGAGTCGAAGCCGAATTGATCAACGAGTTGTTAGCGCTGCGCATTCACGGACTCGGACCGTCTCGGCGGGTAACGGAGCTACGGCTCGAGGTAGAGAGTGGGGAAATCCCCATTTACGGGCCCGACCTCAGGCGGGTATTTCTGACACCTGATCAAAGGCCTCTTGGCAGTACTGCCATCGAAGTAGCGTATGAGCGTGGATCGTCAACCCGAATATCGGGTGCGGGATGGGGGCACGGTGTTGGGATGTGTCAGTGGGGTGCAATTGGTCGCGCGCGTGCCGGGCAGTCGGCGCGCGAGATCTTAACCACTTATTACCCGGGGACTCGAATTGAACGCAGTTACTAGGCTCGTGTTGGCGTTGTTGTTATGCCCTCAGCTCTCTGTGGCTCAGAGCTTTCTCGAACAGTTCTCTTACGAGGGACTCAGGTTCTCGGGGATCGGCATTGAGTTTGGAGGGGTCGTATCTGGTCGACTGACACGGGAAATGACCGGCGCGCTTCGCGTCGACTATGGGAGAATCGCACCCAAGGTCAGAGTGTTGTTCGGCGTCTCATACTTCGAAGGTGAGTTCAAGGAATCCGAAATTCAGGAGTTTGCACTGGGGATTCAGCGGGTAGTGGATCCTGCGAGGAGTTCCATCATCGACATCGGCACGATTTCTTGGTCAGACGTCGAACTAGATCTCGATCTCCAATACATGTTGGAGGCCGGCAGTAGAGTCACCAACTACGTGGGCGTTGGCTTCGCAGCGCACGTGAGGAACGGAACCGGAACGATAATCGATGACACGTTCGTGGAAGATGCGTTGGACACAATCGAGGCTGGGCTCAACCTTTCTGTGGGGACGGCGATTGAGCTCGTTCCGGCAATCCAGTTCACGATTGATCTGCGAGGTGGACTTACGGGTGAGCTTCGTACCGCAACTGCTCGTGCAGGGCTGATGTACAGAGTCGCAAGTGGGAGGTAACGCGGCGGACCTATTTGGTTTGAGAAGTGTCACGGATTGACCTCTATCTGCTTTTAGCAGGCGCCGTTCTCCTGACGCTTGCATATCCTCCCTTCCACCTTTTCGTCCCATCGTTTGTCTGCTTGATCCCCGCGGTGATATTGATCGAGAAAGGCAACTGCGCTCCCTTGCCATTACGAAGGCAGGTCCAATACGGCTTCTTGTATGGACTTCTCTCTAACGGTTTGCTGTTGTATTGGATGGTGTTTGCGTTATGGCAGCACACATCCCTATCGGTGCTCGGGTACGCCGCTACGGTATTACTGCTGAGCACCTATAGTGCCGGGTTGTTCGCGCTGTCCGGGTGGGTTGTACGCTCCACAGGCGTTTCTTTGCTGGTGGTTTTTCCGGTATTGTGGACGGCACTGGAGTGGGTGCTCGCACATCAACTCGATCTACGTTTTCCTTGGCTCGGCCTCGGAACATCCCTAACGGGTTTCCCGACCATTGTGCAGCTTGCAGATATCGTTGGTGCACGTGGAGTCACCTTCCTGCTGGCGTTGGCCAATGCTGCATTAGCGCTTGCGTGGATTGGACGTCAAAAGCGAAAACGAGTCATCGGATTGTGTGGTGCCGCCGGCGTCGGGCTAGTAATCGCATTCGTGTACGGCGTCGCGCGGGAGAAGACGCTCGAGACACGGCCGCTGGGCACGGTTGCTTTGTTGCAGCCCAACGTGGGAGCATTTGAGAAGTGGGACCCCTCCCTGCAGGATTCTATCGTTGCGTCGCTCATCACGTCCTCTCTCGCGGCGCACAGGGAAAAGAGCCTGGATCTCGTTGTTTGGCCCGAAGCTGCTGTTCCTGGAGACCTAGAGCGGCGGTTTGACTGGCGAGCGCAGATTACCTCCTTTGCGCGCCGAGTGAGAACCCCACTGGTGTTGGGCGGATTGCACAGCGAGGTTCGTTCCGATTCCACGTTCGTTCGCTTCAATTCCGCGTTTGTTTTCGATTCGGCAGGACGTGGTGAAGATTTCCCGGTTTATCACAAACAGTACCTGGTACCCATCACGGAACGTGTGCCGTTCCTTCCAAATCGTTTACTCAACCTGCCATGGTTTGGCAGTTTTGGAGTTGGTGAGCCGGGAGCTGTGTACGAACTGGGGATTGGCAGCTTCGGTATGTTGATCTGCTACGAATCTGCCTTTGAAGATCTCTCACGGTCCTATCGAACGCAGGGGGCTGATTTTCTCGTAAACATCACCAACGACGCATGGTTCGGGAGGACAACGACTCCGTACCAGCATGCGGCGCACCTGGTGATGCGTGCGATTGAAAACCGGATTGGCATTGCGCGGGCCGCCAACACCGGAGTCTCAGAACTCGTAGACCCGCTCGGTCGCGAATATGAACGCACTGAACTTGGCGTTGAGACGTATGCCTCAGGAGTGGTGAGAACGAGCGACGTGTTGACCGTCTATTCGAGATCTGGGGATTGGGTTGGAGGTGCCGTGGTTCTTATGTCGCTTTCTCTCGTTGGCTATGCGTGGTGGCGCAGCCGGCAGTTACTCTGACGCCGTCAAGCGCTCTCTTCGCGTTCGAAGATCTTCGCTTGCACGAACATGTCGAACAGGTCACTGTCCAGCATGCCATCTTTCACTTCGTACCCTATGATGTCGAGTGCCCGTTCGGTCGGAACGGCCCGTTTGTAGGGTCGGTCCGAAGCAGTGAGTGCATCAAAGATGTCAGCGATCGTCATCATGCGGGCTTGTATGGGAATATCCTTCTCCACAATTCTGCGTGGGTAGCCTCCCCCGTTCAACTTTTCGTGATGTCCGTATGCGATGGCGGGGATGTAGCTGAGTTCCTTCGTCCAGGGAATCTGCAACAGGAATTTGTATGTGTGTGTTACGTGGCTCTCGATTTCGAGACGTTCCGAATCGTCGAGGCTGCCTTTCCGGATCGATAGAAATCGCACTTCGTCGTCAGCAAGGTAAGGTTGCTGCTTGCCGTCCAGGTCTTCGTAATATCTATCCGCGTAGCGCAGCAGCTCGTCGAAGTTCCCTTCGGGAAGTACGGTTGGTTCGTTCGACTCCAGCACCAACTGCATGAACCTGTCGAGATCTTTCATCTGCTTTTCGTGTTCTTCCTCGAGAGATCGCTTGAAATCGTCGTATCCTTCGCTACTTGCCTCGAGAAACATCACGCGCTCACGGAACAGCTTCTGCTCTGCTGTGAGCCGAATGAAGGCGTATCGCTGCTTCACTAAGGCCAAGTCGGGTGGATAGAGTTTCTTCGATTTCACGAGAACCTGTTCTCGAACTCCCACCTTTCCAAAGTCGTGCAGCAATCCGGCGTAACGTATTTCACGAATTTCTTCACGGGAGAAGTTTTCGTTTCGGTATGGACCGTCGGTGACGCCGTCTACGATCTCTGCGAGACCGACCGTTTTGTCGGCTACACGTCCCGAATGCCCCGACGTCGTGGGATCTCGTTGCTCGATGGCTGTGACCGAAGCACGCACGAACCCCTCAAACAGGCGTTCTATGTCTTCGTAGAGCTGGCTATTCTCGATCGAAACTGCTGCTTGTCCTGCGAGTGCGCTGACTAGATGCACGAGGCGCCGGGTGTATGGGATTACCTGGTGTTCAAAGTCCTCAGGGACCTTGAGCTCGGCGTCGAAATCCAACTTGCGATTGATCAACTGCAGTACGCCGATGACCTCGTTCTTGTGATCGGTCATCGGGATAGTGAGCATCGATTTAGTACGATACCCATACTTCTTATCGATCGATCTGTTAATGGAGTACTCGGAGTCGGGCGGCAGGAAATAGGCGTCATCGATCACGAGCGGCTCACCCGTAGTCGCTACGAACCCTGCAATGCTCGCCTTATCGAGGGGCATCGTGAATTCGACGAGTGGGATCTCCGGCCTGGAGTATGTAGTTGAGAGCTTGAATCGGAGCGTCTTCTTCTCGTCTTCAGAATTCTCGACTAGATACAAGCTGCCCGCATCCGAAGATGTGAGACGTCTAGCGTTTAACAGAATGAGGTCCAATAGTGCGTTGTAGTCACGCTCAGTAGCGAGCGCCATGCCGATGCTCGTGAGGTCGTCCACCTCTGTGGACAAGCTCTCAGCCTCCCTCGTGGCTCGCTCACAGTCAGCGCGCGCAGCAGCTTCGCGGTACGCGGTTCTCAGCATGAGCAGTGCCTGCCTCGCACCAAAATCTTTGCGCAGGAACCCAGCGAGCAAGTCTGGTCCGAACTCGTTTGGTATGTCCTCTTCACCTTCTGCGCCCACGGCAACAACGGCACCGCCCGACTTTACGAAACGCCGCAGGACGTCATTCGCGTAATCGGCCCGACTTTCAGAATCCAACAAGAACACCGTGATGCCGTCTCCCGGCCTCAGGTCGGTGGCTGCCCGTATCGATTCCGCGATGACGCCGGAGGCCTCGAGTGCGTCTTCAATCGCAGTAATGTCGCAGCGACTGGGGTAAAGGAGGGTATAGCTCATTGCTCCGTCTTCCCGGTATCAGGGGGCGGCGGCCGTACGCCCGTTAGAAGTCGCAACGGTCGGCGACTCACTCTCTCCGCAAAATTCTGTAGGATCTCCGCCGAACGCGCAAGCTGTTCTACCGTTAAACGAATGTCATCTCTGTTCTCGTTGCTCATGGCCAAGGCTGTAACAGCGAGGCTGTCATACCGTGCCAACACCGTTCGTGTATCGGCAAGTACCAGCGCTAGGGAGTCGTGCAGTGGCCCGAGTCTAGCTTGCTCCTCGCTGAGGATCTCTTCGGTTCGTTCGAGGCTACGGGAAAGTCTCTCGAGGGCAGCCTCCGCCTGTGGCCGCGTGGCCGTCATCAATTGCTGCGCCTGCGTCAGGGCTTCAGCCGTCAGTCCCATGACCCGCCGGGTCTCATCCAAAGCCGCGGGGATCTCTTCCCTCATCGTTGCGGCAAATGCACCGAGAGCATCGAGTACGCTGGCCTGGCGGTCCGATAGTAGGGTGTCTCCAGGTTCGATGTATGCGTCGGCACGGATTTGGTCGGGCATGGTGAGTAGAATCACCGGCGCCTCGATCGGAGTCGGGCGGGCAATCGTTGCTCTGGTACCGACTGGGATATGGAGAACCGATCCGTCGGGAAACCGATCTCTTATGGTGAGTTGAGCAACGAAGTTCAACTCTCTCGTGGAAGAATCGACAACCGGGTTCACCTGAGTAACGACGCCAATCTCCAGGCCCTGAATTATCACCCTCGTATCTTGGTTCAGGTCCTCGGCTGTTGTGGACCGCATATACACGTCGTATCTGCCTTCACCGAGCCCACTTGTGAGCACCAGAGTCCCGACGACAATCCCGACACTCACGAGAATGAACAGTCCAACCAGAAAATCGGTGTGTCTCTTCTCCACTTACCGCCTCTCAATCGTCGGGCGACAACAAGCCGCCGGCAATCCGGTACGTGTGTTCGATGCGCGGCTTGAGCCGATCCGGAAGATACTGTCCAGTGATCAACAAAGCCCGTCTGGATCCCTCGGCAGACACCCCTCCTAAGGCGAGATCCAACAGCAGCGCCCCCGCACGAGGTGTGAGACCGTCGAAAAACTGCTCGAGTATCACCAATGCGGGGTCGAACGCCAATGCCCGCGCAAGTGCTGCGCGCCTGCGCTGTTCCTCAGTCGCCACGGCAGGTCGACGCTCGCTAACCTCATCTATTCCAAACAACGACAGCATTAAAGAAACGCGACTATTCGTTTCGCGTTCACTGAATTCGCTACCAAAACGAAGCGGCAGGGCGATGTTGTCCCGGAGCGTCAGGTTCTGCAGCAATCCGTCTCCGGCGGGAAGGTAGCCGACCTTGCGACGAAACGCGAGCGCTTCGTGCCGGGGCATCTCCGAGACTACTTCCCCGTACAACAGGGCCCGCCCACTGCCGGAATTCACGAGTCCCAGCGCGATTGCTCCTAGTGCGTTAACCCCTGTGGTGGCTTTCCCAATGACCGATGTGGCACTGTGGGCGGGCACATCCAGTGAGAATCTGCCGTCTCTGAGTCCAGGCAGGCTGACATTCTCGAAACGAAGCGGTGCGACAGACGTCATGACACGACCACAAACAGACCAGATGCAAGGAAGATCGATAGTATGCTCACTACAACGCCGCGACTTGCTGCAACCGGGACCTCAGTTGCGGCATTGCCCACTGATAGCCCGTGGAAGCTGGGCACCGTACCCACGATCATTCCGAATACGATCCCCTTCGCGACGGTCAGCCATGCGTCTTTGAAACTGAGGCTGGCGAGAACGATCTCGAAATAACGTGCGGTGGCCATGCCGTTCAGACTTGCGGCTACTAGGCCCGCGATGATGGAGACCAGATCAAAGACGATTATCAATCCGAACACCGAAATGATGGCACCGCCGAGCCGTGGCAGCACGAGGTACTGCGCCGGTTCTATTCCCATACCCTCGAGCGCGTTTATTTCGCCCATCACCTTGTTGGTTGCAAGCTCCGCAGATATCGCTGTTCCCGATCTACCGGTTACGATGAGCGCAGTGATCAGCGGTCCCAATTCTCCAACTATCGCGATGACCATCAGGCGTCCGATTAGTTCAGTCGCC
>JBDHHK010000195.1:0-8214 GCA_039589395.1 Gemmatimonadota bacterium | reverse complement strand
CTGTACTGGGCTGCCACGTCAACTCCTTCCGCAGCGAGAGCTACATCGAGGGTTTCTGTGGCGGTGCACATACCAAACAGGAAACCCCCGTTGTCCACGAACTGGCGGATTCCCCAAGCGACACCCTTCTTCAGAGAAGCAACGGTCTCGAATCCGAGGTTATTGGCCGTCTGGGCATTGCGTCGGACCATTTCGGTAAGCCATGCGGATCCGCTGTAAGTGAGATAGAACTTCGAGAATTGCCCCGTGAAATCCTCATGATGGAGATGCAGCCATTCGTAATCCGAGAGATTCCCGGCAATCACATCTGGATCCCACACCTTGTCGTACTCGATTCCAGAATACTCCAGCGCCATCGTTACCGCGTCGTCCCAGGGTGCAGCGTTCGGCGGCACATAGACGGCCACTTTCGGCGCCTTCTCCAGCGGAACGGTATCCATATTGTTCGCCTGGATCGTACCACGCACGTCCATCACGTCCGTGTCGGTGAGACGCTCTAAAATCACTCCCTCCAATGTCGCATCTCGCACCGTCGCCTGATCGTCCGGCAGCAGGAAGCTGCCGTTTCGATAGTTCAGCAGCCACTCGGCACGTCCGCCACGCGCGAGCATCCGATAGGCGACGCCGTACGCCTTCAAGTGATCGGTCTGGCGAGCGTCCATTGGGATGAGGATGGATGGCTGGGCGGTAGGGCGGTAAGGCGGTAGGGCGGTAGGCTGATTCGTCGTCCTGCCACTGGAACCTGCGACTACTGCCGCAGCCTTGAGAAAATCTCGCCTAATCATCGTCTGGAATCGCCCCTCTCACCTGATCTAGCAGTCTTCGAGCTTCGGGTACGAGGGCGCTTCCCGGGTGGGTCAATATCATGTGCTCCAGTCGCTCCGCCGCAGCTTCACCTCTATCACCGTCGGCCAGTACGAGTCCCAGCGCATATTCGGCAGAGGCTGCGGACGCTCCATTCGAGTCCGCATTCAACGCTTCGATCAACAGAGACTCTGCCCTCTCCAAATCACCAATCTCCCTCGCGATCCCCCCCGCAAGCGTCAACACGGGACTCCGACCGCCGGAATCGGGGAGTTCTCGCGCTACGTGTTCGAGCTCGTCAAGCGCCTTGGTTGTATCTGCACGCTCCAGCCACAACAACGCCTCACCCAGGGCAGGAACGGTGTCGGGCTCAACACCTTGGAGCAAAGCAAGCATAGATGTCCGGCGTGTCGCCTGTTCGCGAGACTGCGCAAAAGGTCCGGCCACCAAAAAATGCTCTTTCGCAACTCTGAGGTTGCCCGCGTAAAGAGAAGCCCACCCAATGATGGCATACGCACTGACGGTGGAATCGCTTCCCAAGATCTCCGCCGCGCGGTCGAACTCCCCCGATAGCACCCATGCCCAACCGATGGTCTCGCGCAACCGTTGGGCCTCACTTGGCCTCAGCTGCGATTCCCACTCCTCGAGCCTTTCTTCAGCCTCATCTACTCTGCCTGACTCGGCAGTAACTCGTATGAGAGTCGCCACTCCCGCACCTACGTTAGCGAAACTCCCGTCATTCAGGTCGGAAATCCCCTCGAGCATCCGCCTTGCGCTTGCGAGATCCCCCGCGTCTGCATATGCCTGGGCAGCGTCAAGTCGAGCTCGCTCGGTCTCCTCACCATCAACATAAGACGCCAGCCGCTCATTGGCATACGCACGAATTCGCGCAGACTCCTTCGTCTGGATGCGCCTCAGTCTGTCGGCGAACAGCTGCAACTCCGTTGCCGCCTCAGCACGACTCACGGAAAGCGCACTTTCGAGAAGTGCCCATCCCTCGTCCGGACGACCCCAAACAACCAGCAGCTCTGCACCGAGTCGCTTTTGAATGGCTTCTGCGTCGTCGGCCAGCAACACTCTCAACACACCCTCACGGTCCGGCTCACCAACCTGTCCGAGCGCCAAGCTTGCGTCAGCGAGTTTGGTTCGACTGTCGATGACCGCGTTGCTCCATTCCCGGGCAGCGTCTACCCAAAAACCTTCTGCCGCAAACAAGGCTGCCTTCTCCGGGGCGAGCACGGTTGCGCCGAGCTTCGCCCTCGCCTCTTCTAGGACAGCGTGGGCGCCGTTAGTGTTACCTTCGCGCGAAAGTATATGCGCCCACTCCCGGTACGGATTGGGACTATTCGGGACGAGCCGTATCCAGCGCCTCGCGGCAGCCGTCACACTGTCGGGCAAACCGAGCTTCATCCAGACTCTGAGCTGCAACTCGTGCAGGAAACCGTCAGCGGGTAGGGCTTCCAAGGCCGAATCGAGTGCTGGAGTGAGCGACTCGAGTCGATCCACCTCCTCGAGTGAACGTTCCAGCCCGAGCCACGCAGCGACGCTGGCTCGATCGTTCTCGAGGACGGTTCGATAGACGGCAGCCGCGTCTTCGTAGCGGCCGCGGCGCTCGAGCGTTCGTCCTTCGCCCGCCGTAGGCTGTCCCAGCAGAAGGCCCGGGCAAGCCAGGAGCATAAGCACCGTAGCAAACAAAGAACTACGGGCGACCACTGTTCAACCGCCTGAAGTAATCGAGAACCAGACGTCGCTCCGCGGGCGACAACGAACGCAGTTCATCCCAATCCGGAAACCGGAACCGTGGCCCGGCCACGGATTCGACCGGGCCGGTCGGGGGGAGTCGCACATTGTTGGGATCGGCCGTACGGCTTTGCCGCTCCTCTCGCTCATCTTCTTCCTCTTCGCTTCGGAGGGTTCGCCCGGCATCCAAGAGCCGGCGGAACAGCTGTTCCTGCCGTTCCACAGTCTCACGATCTACGCGAGCGGCCTCGAGCAGTGCCGCCAATTCCCGGGCTTCCTCCGCCAGCTCGTCGGCGCCGCCGACTTCTCCTTCGGCATCCATCCGATCGAGTTCGTCAGCCACTTCCTGTTGCCGTTCAGCGAGGCCCATCAATTCCTGCATCACCTGTGGTATTGCCTGTGGTAACAACGACATCAGCTCATCCGTCTGCTCGCCCAGCTGCCCCTGCTGCTGCGCGAGTTCGGCAAGACGTTCCATCGCTTCGGATAGTCCCGATGCTGACTGAGCCCCGGCAACATCGGACCTACTGTGAAGTAGTTGGAGTGCAACCGCATTCAGACCGTCCAACGCTTCACCCGCTAATTCGCTTGCCTGTCGGGTGTTGGGATTGGCTCGCTGCAGCTGATCGAGCGCCTCGGACATGCGAAGCCTGGAGAAGCCGAGCGCCGCACCCAGCTGTGGCGAAACGAGTGCATTCCGACCCGCGGCACCCTGAAGGCGCATCACCAGCCTATCTAGGCCAGCTCGTGTTGCGGCAAGCTCCCCTCGTAACTCGGAGCTGGACTCCCCTCTGTCGAGACGCCTGAGCACGTCTTGCTGCCCTTCGGCAAGTCGCGCGGTCTCCACCAGAGCTCTGTCCATGGCATCGAGCACCTCCTGCCGCCATTCGTCCTGGATCTGTTCACGCTGATTGCGAAGATCGTCGGCCACCGGTTCGAGTGACTCGCTGGCGGCTTGACCCGATTGTTGCGCCTCCTGCCGTTCTCCTCGCTGCGCCTGCCCCGCCGCTTCGCCCATCTCACTCGCAGCAGCTTCCGTGTTGTCGACCGACGACTGGATCTCTTCACCGCTGGCGTTCGCCTGCTCGAGCGCCTCTTTCAGTGCTTCCAGATTGGCGGCAAGATCCTGCGTATTCCCTTCCAATTCCCGCTCGCGAGCAGCTAGGGCGCTGTCGCTCGTTTCCTCCATTACATCTTCGTTCCATTCACGCTGCAACGCGGCAAGATCGTCGGCGTCAGCCGCAAGGGTCTCCATGCCACCTTCGATTGCTGCTCTTTCGAACAGCTCTCGTCCTCGGGACAGTTGTTGCTCCAGTCCTTGTGCCGACAAAGACAGTTGATTCAATGCCTCTCGCATTGCCTCCGGATCGAGCTGGTCGATCGCGTCTCGGAGTGCCTCCAGCCGAGCCATCAGATCATCAGTGAGTGCCTGACTGAGCAGTTCTTCGAGCTCGCGCAGTTGCCTGTGGAACTCCGGGTCGGTCAAGCCAGCCGCCCACGCTGCTTCGGACAGCTCCCGCAGCTCCTCTCTCAGCAACTCCGTGCGTTCTACCGCGTCCTCCTGGCGTTCAGACAGCTCGCGCGCTCTCTCCACCGAGTTGAACGGCAAATCGTCGGGCGCGCGATCTGATTCGAACCTTCGGTTCTGACCAGAACGCTCTCGTTCCGCGGCAAGATCTTCCATATCCTGCGCCAGATCTTCTTGTTCCAGCAGCAAGGAATCAGCGCCTTCTGCAATTGCCTCGGACATATCACGCACGGCATCCCTGAGCTCCGCCAGTGAAGGCAGCCAAGCTCGGTATACCTCACTTTTTCCGACGTTTGGCCTGGGTGCGTTGTCCTGAGCCCGAGCGAAGAAATACACGGTATCTCCAGGCAGGAAGCTCCTGCCCGACAGATCCAGCAACCACTGCACGACCGCACGATCGGGGGTTTCGCCAAACATCGGGAGCACGTCGATCAAGCTATCCCCGGCCTCGCCCGTGCTGCTCTTTTGCCAGTGGACCAACTCGATCTGCTCCAATCCGTAGTCGTCGCGAGCATCTATGACCAGCGAGCGCCGCAGCGTTGACGGAACAGTGGAGTCAGATCCTGGAATCGGGATCAACACCGTCGGCGCGCTGTCACGTACGGCTATGAGGTGAAGCTCGGGTGGTTCCTCGTCGACGGTTCCTCCAGCCTCCGTCGTCAGCTCCAACACCCACTGCTGTGAGCTGTTGACCGTAAAGGACCCGCTGAACCGAACGCCGTCGCTTTCTAGCGGGACAGATGACGAAGCGCTACGCCAAGCGACCGAATCCAAAGCCACCGTCGCTCGCCCTGCTGTGATCACTCGGGTCCCTACCGGCAGCCGCACGGGATCCGGCCCAGGAACAAGAGGCTCGTCAGCCAGACCGGTGTACGCGGGATAGCGTGCGTGGATCTGGAGCCCAGTCAAGAAAGCGGGGAGCAGGATTTTAACCAGTATCGTGGTCGAGGAGCGGGCACCACTAGTCGCTCGTAAAAACCTATCGCTCTCGAGCGGGCCGAGTACAACGGACGCGTGCCCCGAGCTGTCGAGACTCGTTTGGTTGGAAAACCATTGTTCCCCAGGTGCTCGAACCCAGAGAGTAACCGAGCGGCGACCGACCGCGGTAACCGTGACTCGTACGCTGTCGCCGAATGGCACCTCGGATCGATCGACTGATATCTGCACGGGCCCGCGCCCCACCAGTGCCGTCGTCAGGGGATGCCAGAACTGATCCGCTCGATGCCCAGTGGGACCAGCCCCAACGAATAGGATTGCTCCGGCGGCAAAGACCGCCCCACCAACTCCGAGCGATCTACTGATCCCCTTTCGGGTGGGGATCAGGCCCTCCCGCCCCGATTCCTCCAACCAACCAGCCGCCCGTTCATCAGCGAGCGCCCTGAGCTCAGGACTTCCGGACTCAGCCGCCCGCTCCGCAACACCCGAGATCGACCCGTGGCGAAGAGCACACTCCAACTCCATTGCTCTCGCTAGGGCCGAGGGGCGCGAAAAACGAAGGCGCCGCCGCATCCAGAACAGCCCCCATACCACCGCAACAGTCGCCAGCAACCAGCCGAAAAAGACCGTTGCTGGAGCCAATAGATAAAGGTCGATTCGACCCAGAAAGAGGCCGAATCCGAAAGCGGCGAGCACCAGGCCCAACACCTGAAAAGCGACCGCCGACACTTGCCTGCGTCGCAGGCGGGCGCTCCATCTATCCAACCATCGAAGAGTTGCCGTCATCCGCTCGTGGTCACCGCGTAGACAAACAAATTCACTCCCATCTGCAGCGCTTTCTCTCGCACAGACTCAGGATCATCGTGCACGTCAGGATCCTCCCAGCCGTCGCCAAGATCTGACTGAAACGTGTAGTATACGACTAGGCGTTCCTCCAAGAATATCCCGAATGCTTGAGCCGGTAGGCCGTCATGCTCGTGTATCTTGGGAACGCCCTGGGGCAGATCGTAAACGATATGATATACAGGGTGTTCGAGGGGGACCTCTACGAGCGGCCGGTCGGGAAACACCCTCGCTATCTCGCGCCGAAATGATTCGTCCATGCCATAGTTGTCGTCAGCGTGGAGGAATCCTCCGTTCTCGAGGAAACGACGCAGGTTCATTACCTCTTCCACAGAAAACAAAACGTTGCCGTGACCAGTCATGTACAGATACGGCACGTCCCAGAGTGATGGGCCGCCAAGTTGGATCACCCGCTCCCGATCCGCGACCGGTAGGTTGGTGCGCTCACGTACTGCATCGAGGAGGTTCGGAAGGCTCGAGGGATTCGCGTACCAGTCGCCACCACCCTCGTACTGGACACGTCCAATCGTCATGCGGGTGTCCTGAACACCCTGCCCCGTCATCGGAGCGAGACAAAGCAGACATGCTGCGGTCAAGCGCAGCTTCATAGATCGCACACCAACTTGTATGCCTCCCGCCGTGGCAACGAGAACTCCTCGGCGATGAGCGCGGCAACGTCCTTTCGGGTGTTACCCGAGGCAACGAGCTCTGCTGCCCGGGTCCGCGCCAAGTCCTGATCGGGCGACACAATCTTCTCGGTGGTGCCGTCCACCAACAGAGTCAATTCCCCACGGGGAGGGTGCTCCTCGTAGTAACCCATCAACTCTAGCAGGGTCCCACATTTGACCTCTTCGTGCAGCTTCGTCAATTCTCGCGCCACAACCGCCTTACGCCCCTCTCCACAAGACTCTGCGAGCACCCTCAGCAGTTCAACCAGTCTCGGTGCCGCCTCGAACATCACTACGGTCCACCTACTTGCTGCGACCTCCTCCAACCGCCGTCGGCGTTCAGCCCCGCGGCGCGGCAGGAACCCGAGAAAGGTAAATCTGTCTGCAGGCAGCCCGGATACACTCAGCGCGGCTGTGACAGCTGACGGACCTGGTATGGCCACAATCTCCGAGCCCGCCTTCCGCGCTGCATCCACGAGTGTCCGTCCGGGATCGCTGATAGTGGGTGTGCCCGCATCAGTGAGCATTACAACTGAAGAGCCTTTATCCAGGGCTGCGAGAATCTGCTCCGTCCGCTTGGGCGGTGAATGGGCGTGGAAGCTCAGCACGCGTGGATGGGCATTCACGTGGTTGAGAAGTTTTCGTGCCCGGCGTGTGTCTTCGGCAGCAACCAAAACGGAGTCTCGAAGCACATCCGTCAATCGTTGAGAGATATCTCCCAGATTACCCAGCGGGCTCGCGGCTACGTAGAGCGTGCTCAAATCATTTGGCCCCTTCGTTCAGCCGGTGATGGACCGTTGTTTCAAACGGGAGCGGCGCGCGGCGATTTGCCGCCACGCGCCGCTGCTTTCCACCAAACCCACCTCGGCGATTTGCCGATCTATGCCGGTCAGTCGAGATGCTTCTCCAGGGTAGCCACGAGTGTCGTCTTCGGTACGGCACCGACGACCGTGTCCACATGCGCGCCATCCTTGAAGAATAAGATTGACGGAATTGACCGCACATTGAATTTGAACGCTGTTTGTGGGTTAGCATCCACATCGAGCTTCCCGACCTTCACCTTTCCTTCGTACTCACTCGCCAGCTCCGCAACGATTGGACCGACAATCTGGCACGGGCCACACCATGCCGCCCAGAAATCCACAATGGAGACTCCCTCACCCTGCTCAATCTCCTGTACGAAATTGTTGTCGGAAACCTCCAAGAGGTTTTCGCTCCCTGCCATAGTTGACTCCCTCACGTTAGTTTGTGCACGGCCGACCCGCTCGGTCGGAACTTTGAAATCTACTCACGGAGGCACCGTGATAGGACCTGACGTTCGTGTTGCGCATGTGGGCATCGCGGTAACCGATCTCCACGAAGCACTGGGTTTCTACCAGGACATACTCGGGGTCGAACCCGCTCCCGAGACCACCGCCGACGGCGCCGCCATCGTGTCGGTGCGCGTAGGCGACGTTGAGATCGAGCTCATGAGGCCCACCGCGCATGACGGACCCGTCGCCAAGTTCCTGGAAAAGCGCGGACCCGGCATTCACCACATCTCATTGCAGGTTCCAGACCTCGAGCATGCACTGAGCGAATGCCAACGATTCGGTTACCGTCTGATCGACAAGAAACCCCGTCCGGGAGCCGGAGGCCGTCTGGTCGCCTTTGTCCACCCAAAGGCTACCGGTGGTGTCTTGTTGGAGCTCACAG
>JBDHHK010000194.1:0-8218 GCA_039589395.1 Gemmatimonadota bacterium | reverse complement strand
CTTCCCAATCCCAACAACCGTTCCGGATTGGTCCTCACCAGTTTGCGAATGTCGTCCGCTGAGGTCCCTAGATCCATCAGGCACGCAATGAATTCGCGAAGGCCTTCTACTGGTGGTGGCAAGGTGTACACACCGAAGTCGGTACCGATGATGCAGTGATCCGCTCCCAGCTCCCGAATCTGTTCGGCCACCAGCCTGACTCCGCCGGCAGGCTCCTCAGCCATACCTTCATCCATGGATGAGTACTCTCGCTCCACGTAGTAGTGAGTCTTGGGAATCGGCGTCGTGTGCGTGTAGGCCGCGAGGGTGTACTCCAGGAACGCACCCTTGTTTGCCATATAACGAAGTTTCTCCAGGTCGGCGATCTTCGTCACGCTGCTCGAGACCAGCACCTTCTGGATTCCGTATTGCTCCGCGAGATCGACAACCCGCACCGCCTCTTCTGCTGAGACGTGCCCCGTTCCCAAGTACGTTTGCGGGTAGCTCGCGATCAACTGGAGGATTTCGTCCAACTCCGGCCCGACGGGCTCGTCGACGGGAACCCGGATGGCTCGGTCCAACTCTTCCGTCTTGAATTTGGGATACAGCTCACTCAGTGGAATGAACTTGCCGTCGACCACGCGGCCTTCGCGGGCGGCCTGGTAGTACGTCGAATGCGCGCCGAAATCGACGAACTTGGCACCATCCCCATATTCCAACGCCGTCCTCACGGCACGCGGGTTCAGACCACCGTAGATAGTGTTCATGATCAATCCACCGAAGGTCTTGAAATCAGGGACCACGCGGTTGACCAACCATGCGGTGCCGTTGGTCATCTCGAAAACGTCCATGAACACGATTGCCTGCATACCCGCATCCCGTGCCAAAGTCGCCGCCTGAAACGGGTCTACGCTGCGAGGGCTGCTGCGAAGATGCGGGCCTGCGTGTACATGGATGTCGATGGCACCCTGAAGTAGCTCTCGCGTTTGTTCCAGGGAACGTCCTTCCGGTAGTATCACAGCCATACTCCTTGAATTCGATCTGTCTGATTTGAAGTCGATATCCGCATTAGTTGAGCGGTTTCCTGATTATGGGCGCAGTATGTCATACATCGCCTGCAACGGTGTTGTCAACTGAAGTCGATCACCCCGGACCAAAAGAACGAATCCGAATTCGAGGCGGAGTGCCTTTACCGCCACACAATCCTGGTTTCAACTTTGCTACGTCCAAGGAATATCTCCCACCAAATACCTTGCAACTATCCCATTCTTGTGCTAATGGTACTGCTCACTTTTGTCAGGGGGGACATGATGGGAAACGCTTTGTCGAGACCGCTAAGACGCTCGCGCGATAAAAAGCTGGTGGCCGGTGTCTGCGGCGGCATCGCCGAATGGCTGGATTGGGACCCAACAGCAGTGCGCGTGATATACGTCGTCGCGTCGTTTCTATCGATAGGGTTTCCTGGATTGCTCGCGTATATCATCCTCTGGTTCATAATTCCCGAGGAAGGATTCTGATAGCCCGCCACTGGCGGCATATGCCGCTTGTCATAATTCTTCTCCGTCGCCACATTATCTGTCCTGCGATCGGTTCCCAAAAAGGCGACCGAACGCCGACAGGAGAGGTGGCCGAGTGGCTGAAGGCACTGGTTTGCTAAACCAGCGTAGGGTTTAAAGCCCTACCGAGGGTTCGAATCCCTCCCTCTCCGTTTTCCATTTTCAACAAAGAGAACGATGGCAACCACGGACACGCGCGTCCGTTTCGCCCCTTCCCCAACTGGCTATCTGCACGTGGGTGGAGCGCGAACGGCGCTTTTTAACTGGCTCTTCGCAAGACGGATTGGCGGCAAATTCCTTCTGCGAATTGAGGACACAGACCGCGAACGCTCCTCCGAGGAGCACACTCAGGTGATTAAAGATGGACTCACCTGGCTTGGGTTGGGCTGGGACGAGGAGATCGTGTTTCAGGGTGCGGGGCTCGCACGGCACCAACACCTCGCCGATCAGCTAGTAGCGGACGGACACGCCTACGAAGACGACGGCGCCATACGATTCCGAATGCCCGACGAAGCGATAACGTTCGACGACCTCGTGCACGAAACGATTTCCTTCGCCGGATCCGACATCAAGGACTGGATCATCCTCCGATCGGACCGCACTCCTACGTACAACTTCACCGTGGTAGCAGACGATCTGGAGATGCGGATTTCGCATGTGATCCGAGGTGCGGACCACATATCGAACACACCCAAGCAAATCGCCGTGTTTCGGGCACTAGGCCAAGATCCACCCATCTTTGCGCATGTGCCCATGATTCATGGGCCTGACGGGAAGAAACTCTCCAAGAGGCACGGAGCCACGGCTGTCGGAGACTACAGCGAGCTCGGCATCCTGCCCGAGGCTCTTCGGAATTTTCTAGCTCTGCTAGGATGGAACCCCAAAGATGAACGCGAGGTGTTCTTCGATGTCAGCGAACTCATTGGAGCGTTTTCGCTGTCCGACGTCCAACGAAAGAGCGCCATCTTCGACCAAACGAAGCTCGAATGGATGAACGGCCAGTACATCGGTCAGACACCGTGCGACGAACTGCTGCCTCTAGTAGAACCGGAAATGGCTCGACTCGAGGTGGACGTTTCGGGTGCGATAAAGGATCGGTTCTTGAAGGCGATGGACGTCAATCGCGAGCGTGCTCGAACCACGATCGAGCTTGCCGAGCGCACCGCGGTGCGCCTCGATGCTCGCTTCATTGCTGCAGATGACCCCAAAGCACAGAAGCTGATATCCAAAGACGTGGAGGGATTCTATTCAGCGCTGTCGGCAGCCAACAAGCTTCTCGCCGGACTCGAAGAATCCGCATGGGAGCCGGATCGACTGGAGCAAGAACTTCGCAACCTCGCCGAATCGCTGGAGGTGGGTGCGGGCAAAGTATTCCAGCCGATTAGAGTGGCACTAACTGGAACGACAGTATCGGAAGGTGTGAACGTGCTCTTGGATGTTGTAGGTCGGGAGGAGAGCCTGCGGAGGATTCGGAAAGCGTTGGAGTATAGAGGAGATTGAACATCCAACATTCAACATCCAACGGGGACTTGCCGTACCCGCCGTTCGATGTTGGATGTTCCTTGTTGGACGTTGGATGTTCAGTCTTCCATCAAGGAATCGTATCTCTCCTAACCAGCCGCCTCGCTTCCTCACGTTCTCGGTCTTTGCGTTCTCGTATCTCCCTCACGTACCTGCGAAAATCGGCATTTGTTTGAGACTGCCACGCAGCCTGAATGATCTGTTCGCGAATACGTGCTAGTTCCTGAGCTTCGCGCGCCTGCTGGTAATTCCCTTGTGGTAGCGGGAGAAGTGCTAGGAGAATCGTCGGTAGCTTGAGGCCGCCGAGGTAAACCCAACTGCCATCCACTCCCCATTTCTGCCCGTCTATTTCCGTAACCCAGGGACGTACCTGAGGTGTGGCAAAGCTGTCGGCAGGGATCGTATCGATGAAAGCGAGCAACTTTGCCCTCACAGCTGAGTCCACCCTTGCCGCGTGGGTCGATCGGTCTGCTGACGGACCCATAACGCCCAGCTGAGCCTCAATAGGTCCCACCCAGAGCCTTCCCGACCCGTAGCCGGTGGACCCAATGCGCTCCTCGCCACCGAGCACAGGATCGAACGATACCACTCGTTTCGGCGGCAGCCCAACTGGGACTACCCGCGGAGCGAAATAAGATGGGGGGGCCAACACCGTTCCCGTATCCGTCACAGCCGTGGCGGCTTCGGGAGCCTCGACCTGTGCCTGAACCGCCGTGGTCGGCTCAGCACGGCCAGGCAGCGCGTGCTCTCTTGCTCCGATAAAGATGTACTGCGGTTCCTCGCTGCGTGTCGCGATTACGGTGGTACCCACAGTCCCTGCAAGTAGAACTGCCACTACCACGTGGACGGCAATGCTCGCCAAGCCCCAGCCAGGATGGGTCGGCTTCGCACCTTCGAGCTGGAACCTAAGTTCCGACACCCGTCCCTCCTAAGAGCGCCAGCTTTTTACTCAACCGCTCACCAGCTTCGGCCAAACGTTCCTCTCCCACAGTGAGTGCGATCCGGAAATACCCCTCGCCTGCCGCCCCAAATGCGGAACCGGGCATCACTGCGACTGCCTCGTCTTCCAGCAATCGCTGAGCGAACTCCGCGGATGTACCTCCGCCGGGAAGTTCGATCCACAGGTACATAGTCGCCTTTGGTATTCTTACATTGAGCCCCGCGCTTCTGAAGGCCTCAACTCCAGCGTCACGGCGTTTTTCGAACGTGTCTCGAATCGGCTCTATGAGTTCCTCAGCCCGGTTCAAGACGGCCGCACCTGCCTTCTGAATAGCCAAAAACTGACCAGTGTCAACATACGACTTCACCTTGGTCAAGACGGCGATCAGGTCAGCCGAACCAACAACCCACCCCAACCGCCATCCAGCAATACAGAAGCTCTTCGATAAAGAGTGAAACTCCAATGCCACCTCGCGTGCGCCTTCGAACTCGAGAATGCTGGGCGCCCGGTATCCGTCGAAGGTTATTTCGCAGTAGGGGTTGTCGTAGGCGAGTACGATGTCGTGCCTGTGGCAGGTCTCAATCGTACGCTCCAGATAGTCTCTCGGCGCCAGCGCCGTCGTCGGGTTGTTCGGATAATTGAGGAAAGCCAGCCCGGTTGCCGCCAGCCGATCTTCATTTATGTCGTCCAGCTCCACCAAGAAGTCCTTTTCCGGTACCAGCGGATATCTATGAACAACCGCGTCTGCCAGCGCGGCGCCCATATAAGCTGGGTAACCTGGTTCAGGCACCACGCAAACATCTCCGGAATTCAGAATCGCGAGCGGCAGGTGGGCCAGGCCATTCTTGGAGCCGATTAGCGGTAGAAGCTCCGTCATCGGATCCACATCAACGCCGAAGCGCCTCTTCATGTAAGCGGCGGCGGCTTCGCGAAACTCGACCAGCCCGACCTGAAAGGCATATCGACTCATCGCCGGATCGGCCGCTGCCCGAGCAAGTGTCTCCACCGCAATTGCCGGGGGAGCAAGATCGGCGTCACCTGCACTCAGGTCGATCACGTCCCTCCCGGCCGCCAACATCCGCTTTTTGGCGGCGGCGAGTTCATTGATCGCGTAAGCCGGTAACCTGCTGAGCCTTTCGCTCGGTTTTCTCAAAGCGGGACTCCTATTCCGTGCGCCGAAAAGAACTCCTCCACTTCTGTTTGTACGACCTCTCGTCCGTCCACAACTCGACGAGCCGGGGGCAGCGATGCTAGCAACTTGCCACCGTAGTTTCGTGTCGCAACCCTCGAATCCATCAATATCACGGTTCCTATGTCCGATTTTGACCTAATCAGGCGTCCAAACCCCTGCTTCAATTTCAATGCCGCGTGCGGCATCAGGTAATGCCGAAACCCATCTATTCCCTCCTCCGCCAGTGCCTCCAGCCGTGCTGCGGTCAGAGGGTCGCTCGGGACCTTGAACGGCAGTTTGGCCAATACCAGCGCCCGCAACGAGGGCCCAGGTACATCTACACCTTCCCAGAAGCTATCGGTCCCGAAAAGAATGGCTGAGCCAGCCTCTCTGAAGCGTCGCAGCAGGAAATCGCGCTGGCCCTCGCCCTGAATCAGCAGTGGCCAACGCCCCTCCAATTCGGACCGGACCGCGGCTGCCGCTCGGCGCAATGCAGCGTAGCTCGTGAACAGCACGAACATCCCACCGTCCGACGCCCGGGCCAGATCCACTATCACCTGTTGCACCGCCATGTCATGTCCCGTTGAATCTGTACGCGGATCGGGAATGTCTGTGGGGATGCCTAGCAGGCACTGGGCTTCGAAGTCAAACGGCGATGAGAGCGACTCCTCCGCGTGCACTCGAGATGGAGGCAGGTCGAGCCCCAGTCGCTGCTTCAAGAACGAGAAATCGCCGCCCGTGGCGAGCGTCGCACTCGTCAAGATCACCGTCTCAACTCGGTCGAATAGGGAATCCTTGAGCACTGGTGCAAGATCGAGGGGAACCGCAGCCATGCCGATCGGAAACGGGAGTGATCCCGCCGGTTTTTTGCCTCTACGCTCTATCCACCGCACCGTCTTCGCGCCGGGTTTCGGCCGGAGCACATGTAACACACCATCCGAAACCGCTTGAAGCCTTCTCACCACGCCACGCAATTCGGCCAAGAGTAGCGACCTGCTATCGGGATCTTCGTCGAGAAGCAATCGATCGGCGACCGTCTCGACACCATCGCGGAGTTTTCCAAACACGTTAACGAGATTGTCCAGGACCGCACCTAGCCCACGAACCCAGACTTCGTCCTCAACAAACGAGTCGTCGATTCGCAACGGGTCGGCAGTTCCTTCCGCCAGTCGATCGCACAGGATCGCGAACATTCTGTCCGAATGCTCGCGGGCTGCCGTTACCTCGGGCAATAACCCTTTGTGCAGCAAATCGTACGACGCCTTGCTAGCCAGGTCGTCACGGTTGCCGAGTTCGGCAAGAAGCGTGGGGATCAACCCCTTGCCGTTTCGCTCCAGTCGACTCAATAGCCGCTGGACACCTCTAGACGTGACCGCCGCTCCCATGTGCTGAGCAGCGGTGTCCTCCAGGTGTTGGGCTTCGTCGATGACGAGTCGGCGATAACCCGGGATAACGGCCTTTTCCGTCCAGTTGTCCTGAGCTATTCGTACCGCGAGGTCGGCGGTCAGGAGGTGATGGTTGACGACGACCACGTTTGCGCTCGCCGCGGCTGCGTGTGCCGCCATGAAGAAACACTCGTGGTAGTGCGGGCATTCATTGCGCGGACAAAGGTCCGCTTCCGCGCACACTTCATCCCAAACTTCGGGCGAGGGCGATACCGTCAGGTCGGACCTGGACCCATCGCTCGTATTAGCCGCCCACTCGCCTAGCCCCTCCAACTCACTCCGAAACTCTGGCTCGAACAGTGATGCCTGACCGCTGAGTGCCACTCTGAGCCGGGACAGGCACACGTAATTGGTCCATCCTTTCAAGAGTGCAAACGTAGGCGTGAAGTCGTCGTCCTTCAGAACGCGCTTCAGCATAGGCAGGTCTTTTCCTACCAACTGTTCCTGCAGATTGATCGTGTTGGTGGACACGATGGTCCGATCTTCCGGATTCTCCTTGGCCCAACGCAGTGCCGGTATGAGGTACGCGAATGACTTGCCCACGCCGGTGCCAGCCTCCAGAAGCGCGACACCGCCGTCGTTGTACGTATCGCAGACAAAAGACGCCATGTCCCGTTGGCCGGGCCGATCTTCGAACAAACCCAGGACACCAGTTAGCGGGCCATTCGGTCCCAACAGATTGGCGGTCTCTACCGGATCGATCCGGACATAATCCTTGGCGCGGGGAACCTCTGCTACCACATTCACCGAGGTAGCGTCGTTGTCTATGATTCCGAAACCCGCACCGCCCTGATAGACGCGGAACGCCACGTTGAGGTCAGCTTGTGAGGGCTCCAAATCCCCACTCGGATGGTTGTGGAGCACCATCCTCCCCTTCTCGGCCACACCGGGAAGCGCGAGAACCTCATCTAGCGTTCCCCTAGCCACCGCTCGCGCCGAGGTGATAAAGCACTCCTCTCCCACCCAAGCAACCTCGGCCACGAAATAGACTTCCCGACCTCCGACCCCGGCTATCTCACGTGCCAGCGCCTCCTGCACCTCCGGCAATAAAACGGTCACGTTTTTAGCTCACGCTTCTCGGCGGCGGGGAACAAAACGTTGTTCAGAATCAGGCGGTACCCTGGGGAGTTGGGATACAGCGAGAGATCCGTCGGGGGATCACCTATCTGGTGCTGCGGGTCTTCAGGATCGTGACCTCCGAGAAATGTCCAGGTACCCAATCCGTGGTTGCCGTGGATGTACTTCACCCATGGTGCTCCGACCTCGTCTGCGAGCACGGTTACGCCGGGCTTCAAACGATGGCGGTTGAAGGACGTCGTCAATCCGTAGAAATCACGTATCACCTGCCTGTGACATTGCACCAACATCGTCGGCACCGGATCGATTTTGGCACTGAAGTCGAACAACTGAAACGCACCCAGCGGTTGGCGCAGGCCCGGATTGTTGACCTGATGACCGTCGATGTCGGAAAAGGCAGCCACTGACGCCGACCGCTCCAGCACAGCGCCTTCAAACGCCAACGTCCTACCCCAGTCCAAGAGCCCGGTCGCACGTGGGTCCATTGGGGTCCCATCGCTGTACTGGGCTGCCACGTCAACTCCTTCCG
>JBDHHK010000193.1:0-8223 GCA_039589395.1 Gemmatimonadota bacterium | reverse complement strand
TCCGAAAGTTGGCGTAAGCGGGGCCGCCTCGAGGATTTCGAGGCGGCCTTTTGCGTTGTTAGCACCCAAGACCTTCCCAAAGTCGGACACACAGCTATTTTCCCCCTCGATTTGCTGCGCTTTTAGCGCCGCAGAAGAACCAACGGTCGTTTAGGCTAATGGTCTGGATCCGGGAGGCTAACTCGAATGTTGCGCCACGCGTATTTCACAACACTTATCGTGATGTTCCTCCTCTGCAACGGCTGCCAGTCGACCGGCTCAGAAGAGGCGAGCGGCAGCTCCTTGAGACGAAACGGCTCACCCAACATCATAGTGATCGTCGTCGACGATCTCAGATGGGATGAACTCGGAATAGCCGGCCATCCGTTTCTCGAAACACCAAACATTGATGCGCTCGCGCGCGACGGCGCACAGTTTGCGAATGCATTTCACTCTGTGCCGCTTTGCTCACCGAACCGTGCCTGTATCATGACGGGTCAATATCCGTCTCGACATGGAATCATCGACAACGTGGCTCGCAACCGGATGAGCCACCGCCTAGAGACGTTTCCTCAGGCTTTGCAGGAGCACGGGTACGAGACGTCTTTCTTGGGTAAGTGGCACATGGGCAATGACCCGACGCCCAGGCCGGGATTCGACAATTGGGTCGCAATACCGGGCCAAGGCAGAACATCCAACCCCGAGCTGTACGAAAATGGTAGGATCCACGAGGTGGAGGGGTATATCACCGACGTCTTCACAGATCGTGCTGTCGAGATCATAGAACGGGAGCGCGACAATCCCTTCTTCATATACATCGGACACAAGGCAATTCATCCCGATGCCGTTCAACTGGATGACGGGTCGGTAGACCTGACCGTTCCACGCGGTTACATGCCGGCACCACGCCACAGGGGCCGATATGAAGAGGCCGTGTTCCCACCCCGGGACAACGCGCTCACTTCACTCGACCAGCTGACTGGCAAGCCGGCCCTGCACAGGGCGCTCTCGTTCAAATACTCTGACGAGATTGTCGAGGAATGGGGCGAAGCCGAGCTCGATCCGTTTTCGAGCGACGAGACCATTCGCCGCCGCGCTGAGATGATGTTGGCTGTGGACGACGGCGTCGGAAGAATCGTTGAGGCGCTCGAGGCCAAGGAAATCTTGGATGAGACGTTCATTCTTTTCATGAGCGACAACGGCTTCTTCTACGGCGAGCACGGTCTTTCCCTCGAACGTCGAATGCCTTACGAGGAAGCGATTCGGACACCTCTGATCGTGAGATATCCTGCAGCCGCCACCGCGGGAGCTACTATCGATGGCCTGGTAGCATCGGTCGATATTGCACCTACGGTGCTCGACATAGCAGGAGCCCCGATAGGACATCACATCCAGGGCCGCTCGTTCGTGCCGCTGATGCTAGGTAACGACGCGGGATGGCGGGAGTCTGTGTTGATCGAGTTCTACACCTACGAAAACCCATTCCCTTGGCTTGTGGATATGGATTATCGGGCCATCCGAACTTTGCAGTATAAATACATCCACTGGATGCAGCATCCCGACGAGGCTGAGCTTTATGACCTGGTGAACGACCCGTACGAAATGCGGAACCTGATCGACGATCCGACCATGACCGGGGTAATCAGCGACTTACGCGCCGAGATGGCGTCGGCGGTCGTGCACGCGATGGGGCTGCCTCAATAGGAGATTTGCCGCGGAGGGACGCGGAAAAGCGCGGAGTGTCGCAGAAGTTGTTGTGGGGTAGGGTGGGGAAACCTAAGTCTGTGTAGTTGTCCGCGTCACTCCGCGTTCATCAGCGGCTGGTCTTTCTGGCCGCGGAATCACGCAGAACGACGCGGACGGTCGCTGAATATTCTGTGGGGTTGGGTGGGGTAGCAGAATCCCCGGTCGTTATCCGCGTACTTCCGCGTGTTTCAGCGGCAAATCATCTTGGCTAATGTAACACGCAGGATCGAATTCTACGATCAAGCAAAACTGCGGTACTAAGTGTAGAAGTCCTCTCCGCTCTCCTTGCGTCGGAAACACACTTGTTTGCCGGCCATGTTGTTCAGCGTGATCGCGGCGGGCTCCGGGCAAGCCGAAACGCAACTGCCATCGTACCAGCATTCGTCCGGATAAACGACGATCGGAGGTTCTCCTACCTCGGGATTGGGCAGCAAGATGTCAACCTGACAGATGTCAACGCAAATGTTGCAGCCGATGCAGATCTCTGGATCAAAGGTGAGCGGTGCGTGGGTAGTTGGTTCAGGGATCACGTATGCTCTTTCGTCGATCATACTGCCCCCGCAGACACGTAGTCGGCGTTGTGAGCGTCGTATTCGTCCTGAAAGTCACCATAGTATCCGATAGGCAACTCGCCAACTGCTACCTCTTGTTCGTTGAGCCGTATTGTAACGAACCTGTGCCATTCCGGCGGATCTTCTTCCGGGAAATCGGAGCGATTGAATAGGAGATACTTTGCGCTCGCCTTCCGCGCCAAGCATGCCTGGAGCACCAATTCGGCGTTCGTCAGTACGTTCAAAACCTCCAGCGTGCGGGCCAATTCGTGCGGGTTCGTAGCCGTCAGTATTCGAACGTTCTGTTCTCTCAAATCCTCCAGTGCCTTCAAGCCCGATTCGAGCAATTCATCGCTCTTGATTGCTCCACAGTGTTGTTGCATGACCCGCGCGATCTCCGCGTTCACTTCTTTCCAGCTGATGCCTTCGTGTTCGCCCAACAGAGAGTACACACGCGTTCTCTCACGTTCGATCTGTTTTTCATCCACCGGTTGTGCCGAGTTGAAGGCGGCATACCCTGCCGCATGCCGCCCCGCGTAGTGTCCCGTTGCCGCGGCGTGACCGTGGCAGTTGGATGCGAACAGTTGGTCTCCGGCCGCGTATAGGCCCTCCAAGTTCGTTCGCAAACACCAATCGTTCACCAACCCGCCGGGGAAGCCGAACAGCTGCCGCTCGTTGGGCTGGAAGGTGGCAGATTGCCATCCTTCTCCGTAACTCTGCAGCAAGTCTATGTCGGGATCGAATCCGGCTTTGGTGTAATTGTGGAGCACGGGAATCTTTGTCTTGCCTTCTTCACCGACCATTAGCCCCCAGATCGCGCGACGTTCGTGCTCGGGCATTGATGGGAGATCGGCGTAGAACGGCAACTCGTACCCTCTCTCGAGAAGCTCGTCGACTGGTAAGATATCGGGCCCCCGGTATTCGTAAGATGGTATGTCCGGATCGCAGCCGCCCTTCAAGTAGAGCCTCTGCCCCCTTGCTGGTCGATACCGTTCGGAAACGTCGGTTAGGATATTGCCGTCTCTGTCGACCCAGGGAATCTCCCGTCCTTTGGCGTCGACCATCGAACAAGCGTACCAGGTGTTGTGAGTGTTGCCGGTACCATACGGCGGAAAGCTTCGGCTGCCCGACCACTCAGCCCTCACCGATTTCTCCATCATCGTGAATTCGGCTCCCGCTTTCCAGGCCATCGCGTGACCATCGCCATTGCACTGAGGCGGCCTGAACTCCGATATGCCGGGAAGATCCGGCGAGAACAACCATAATCTCGAAGGGCGCGACATGCAGAGGATGGTCGCGTTTGCGTGGAGAACGAAAAACTCGCCCGTCCGCGTGTGCACAGCCGTGGCTCCCGCGATCCGGGCACCTGGCCGTCCTCCTTCCGAAAGCAGGCTCGAAGCCATCGTTCTGTCGAGAACATTGACTCCGAGACGTTTGCACTCGTCGTAGAGTGCTGATTTAAAGGTGGATCCCCAGACGCGAAGCGTGAATCTGTTCTCATAGTCGTAGGCGAACAGAAATTTGGTGGCTTCGTCTCGAAACTCCGCTCCTCTGAACTCGTCGTCCGTATCTCGGATCTTGCCTCCCATCTTCTCGAGGTCCAGGAGTCGGTCGTACCCCTCTCGGCACTCTATGTAGTGGGATATGCCGTTACAGTACCCACCGTGGCTATCGATGAGCGCGTTCGTGAGCTCTTCAGGTGAGATTTGCGAACACGGATTTGTCGCTGCAGACTCCCAGTGGTCGCATCCGGACCCTCCCGCGCCGCTCGAAACTGTTGCGCCCTTTTCAACCAATAGAACAGTCGCTCCACTCTTTGCCGCCCCGATAGCCGCCCAGCAACCAGCGATTCCCCCACCGAGTACGAGCACATCGGCCGTGACCGTCTTGGTCTCGTTCCACTTGATCGGATATGGCCAATCCAAAACGTCCAAGGCTAAGATCCCTCCCGGATTGATGGTTTCGATTCGTGAAGACTCACCGTCACGAACACGATTGTCGATGCAGTATACGCCGCTAGCAATCCGAGATCGACGTTGAACAAACCGTGCATCCGACCCGGCACACCAACCACAAACGAACACACTCCTATCGCCCCTCCAACGAACATCGCTGCGATCGCACCCTTTGCGGTGGCCCGCGGGAACAGTACTCCACCAAGCAAAGGCACGAGCATGCTACCCATATACGGGTAGTTCCAAATGATGATTGTGTCGAGGATCCCGCCCCCTCGCCCAGCAATCAGTATCCCCGCGACAGTTGCCAGGGCGATCACGGCTCGCGCAATCGTCTGTGTGTGCTTCAGCTCGTTCAGTTGAGCGGCCGGATAAAAGACCTTGTTGTACAAGTCTCTAGTAAAGCATCCGGAAAGCGAAATCAGGAGGCAGTTGGAGCTCGACATTACCGCCGCGAGGAGCGCAGCGACCACTAGACCGGCGGCAAGTGGGTGCAGTAGCGACTCGATAGCGTGCGGCAGCACTGAATCGGGCGCGACGTTTGGAAAGAGAGATTGGCCGGCTGCCCCGATCAGGCCGACGCAGAAGCTCAGCAGAATCACAATGACGCCGGCGAGAATACATCCCCACTTCGCAACTGATTCGGACTTGGAAGACTGATACCTCATGAAGGCGTCGTAGGACACAGAGATCGAAAGCAAGAAGGGCACTATCAGGAAGACTGCACGTGTACCAAGTCCGGAGGGCACAAAGGGTGTGAAGATCACGTTTCCCACCGCCGCCGTGCTCTCCAAGCTCGCCAACGCCACCACAGCGACGAGGGGAATACCCAGGATGATAGTGCCGAGTTGAACGAAATCCACGGTGACCACTCCCCACATTCCCCCAAAGCCACTGTAAAGCATGATCGCGACAGCGACCAAGACAATCCCCTGCGAATAGTCGAATCCGAAGATCGTCAATATCGATCCGGCAGCCATGAGCTGAGCGACGAATATCCCCAGTAGGCTGGGAATGTTCGACATCCACCCCCACGCTCTTACCCACTTACGCTCGCCGTACTTCGAGGCAAAGAAGTCTAGCGGTACGTACCCCCCCTCTCGACGCATCCTTGCGGCCACCAGCAAACCTGCCAATATCAAGCCGCCTCCGCAGCCAATGCCGTACCACATTCCCGGCCACAACCCGAACTCTGCCGCCATAGCTGAGCCGCCGAGGATCACACCCGCACCGAGTTGCAGAGCCGCCAGGGTCGCTGTGGTCAGTGCCAATCCCAGCTTTCGGCCGGCAATGAGAAAGTCGGAAGCCACTGATATCCGTCTGCTCATGTAGACGCCGACGCAAATCAGGGTCAACAGATAAGCGAAAACAACGAATGCGAGAAACAGGCTTTCGGGCATGTGTTTTCCAAAAGTGGACTCTGATGCCAATGGGCAGCGAAAAGGTACCTGCGGGCGTGCAGTCTGTCGACTGATTACACTAAGGCATGCCGCACACCGTGAAACCGCGCATATCGGTTCTGCTGCCGTGCAAAGATGCTGAAGAAACTCTGGACGAGGCATTGGGGTCAATCGTCTCGCAGACGTACGACGGATTCGAGATCATCGCTATCAACGACGCGTCTTCTGACCGGACCAAGCGCATTCTGATGGAATGGGAAAAGCGGGACGGTCGGATG
Source organism: Gemmatimonadota bacterium (assembly GCA_039589395.1). Classification (GTDB taxonomy): domain Bacteria; phylum Gemmatimonadota; class Gemmatimonadetes; order Gemmatimonadales; family GWC2-71-9; genus JBDGYW01. Next base: position 2,314 of record JBDHHK010000193.1, on the reverse strand, counting down.
CGATATCTCGAAACACAGCGGCACGGAATTGTGAATGCGCTGAGACTCGCGGCGGAGACGGCACGAGGTGAGCTTCTGGCTCGGATGGACGCTGATGATATCGCCGATACTCGGCGGTTCGAAAAGCAACTCCGGCTGCTCGAATCAAAGCCAGATGTCGCTGCGTGCGGAACGCTCATCAGGTATTTCCCTCGGTCGAAGGTTCGCGACGGTGCGAAACGCTACGAAGCATGGATCAACTCAGTCGTATCTCCCGCTGAGATCGAACGCGACTTGTTTGTGGAGTGCCCTATCCCTCATCCCACACTCATGATGCGGCGCCAAGCGTACGTGCAAGTGGGAGGATATAGGGACGTTGGGTGGCCAGAAGACTACGATTTGATCTTGAGACTTTGGCAGAGCGGCCATTTGCTCGGAAAGGTTCCGGAACCACTGCTCCGCTGGCGGGAGTCTCCCGAACGCCTCTCCCGGGTCGATCCGCGGTACGGCGAAGATTCGTTCAGGCGCTGCAAGGTCCACTATCTCGATACACTTGTGTCGGGTCGTCGGGTGGTGGTCTGCGGTGCTGGACCTGTCGGTAAGGCATTTGCGCTAGCGCTGTTGGCCAATGGCCACACGCTCGCGGCGTTCGTCGATCTCGACCCACGAAAGATCGGGCAGGCGATTCATGGTGCGCAGGTCGTACATCCGAACGCTGTGATCGACTTTCGCGATTGTTACTTCTTCGCTGCGGTCGGTTCTGCAAAGGGGCGATCCGAGATCAGAGAGATGCTGATTGCCGAACGCCTCAAAGAACTGGACCAATTCTGCGCCGTGGCTTGAACGCTCGTTACTCCACCCTCAACGCTTGGGCAGGGTCTGCCGCTGCCGCACTTCTCGCCGGGATGTATGTGCCGATCACTCCAGTCATTGTCGCGAGCAGCGCAGCTACACTCAAGCTGACAACACTATGGGCCGTGACTCCATAGAGGAGCGCTTCGACGAAGCGGGCCGAGGTCAGGGCCAGCATCAACCCGATCGGCACAGCCACCGCGAGCACGACACCACCACTCGCCAGATGGAAACGCAGCAACTGAGCCGGTGTTGCCCCCATGGCACCTCTAATGGCCGTAGCACGACGCCGTTGATGCACAACATATGACACCGTCGCATATAGACCGAGCGCTGAGAGGAGGACAGCTGACGCTGCCAACAGGGCGACCAACACCGTGACGAACTTGAGTGTGCTCATTGCCGCGAAAACGTTGGTTTCGAGCAGCTGAAAGCCAGAAGCCGCGCGGCCTGGTTGCATCTCGCCAAGAACCTCACGCACCCTTCCGATCATACCAGTTGGGTCACGTTCCGCTCGAATCGTGTAGTTGAGAGGCGGCCACCGGAACAGGCCGTAGGGTACGTAGATCTGTGGCCTGACTTCCTGGCTGACATCCAATACACGCGGGTGTGGTATCACCCCAATGACCGTCGAAACCGGAATTTGCCAGCCCATCCTCATCGTTTTGCCGATAGGGTCTTCTCCAGGCCAAGCCATTTCCGCAAGAGTTTCGTCGATGACCGCAACTGCCCGGGCTTCCAGATTGTCTTCATGCGTGAATGTACGACCGCGGCTTACAAACACCCCGATAGATTCGAGGTAGCCCGGTAAGACCGCGAAGTAGTTGGCCAACGGATCGTGCCAGTCGACTGTGTCACCAACTGCACCCGGCCCGAACGCATCTACGGGGCCACGACCGCTCAGTGGTAGATGAGAGATCGCTCCAACCGCCCGGACGGACGGCAACTCGCTCAAGCGGTCGCGGAGCTCATGGTGAAACACCATTCGTTCTTCCCAACTCTCAAACCGTCTTCCGTCTACGGGTACCCTGAAGGTGAGCACGTTTTCGGGATCGTAACGCAGATCGGCGTCCGCAAGTTCGAGTGCGCTCCTCGCGAGTTGGACGGCACCAAAAGCCAATACCACGGTCATTGCGATCTGCGAACCTACCAGCGCATAACGGGTGGTCGCGCGAGTCGCCCCTCGCTGACCGCTATCGCCACGGAGCAATTGAAGTGGAGCACCCCTTGACGCCTTCCATGCCGGGAAGAGACCGGCCAGCGTAAGACCAGCAAACCCAAGCAGCGCGGCATAAACGAGCAAGTCCCATCCAAGTGCTACGGAACTGGCGCGCGGCACCGAATCGGGAATCAAGGCCTGAAGACCCACAATGCCCGTTACCGCTATTCCGCCGCCAACCGCAATGCCCGCTCCCATCAACAACATGCTTTCGATAAACACCTCCTGCACCAACATGCCGCGACCCGCTCCCATCGCGGTGCG
>JBDHHK010000192.1:0-10513 GCA_039589395.1 Gemmatimonadota bacterium | reverse complement strand
AAAGCGGGTTGCTCCTCCAGTGGAACGAGCGCGGCTGCAGCTTCCGGATATCTGCGCTCGGCAAAGAGCATCGCGGCGACCTGGAATTGCCACGCGGGAATTACGCGCTCGTCTGGGCTCAGAATTGGTAACAGATGCTGAGTGTCTGGGCTTCCACCCAAGAACCAGAGTGCGGGGGCAGTAAGTGATGTCTCAGTGAGGATATCATGGAGACCGTTGATGTCCTTATCCAGCGGATACCCTGATATGTCGATCAGATTGTCGATCGTGTGATGATAGTCGAAGTATGGAAGCGTTCTTTCGATCATTACGTCAGGCCAGGATCGCCTGATCGCCTCACTGCTCTTGAACCGCTCGCGGGCAGCGTCGGTATCTCTCAGCGAGGCGAAAAGCTCGTTCCTGCCCTGGCCCAGCACTGAATCGGCGACTATCCGCTTTGGAAAGTTGTCCACGAGCGGCTGGACGGTCTGAGTCAACTCGGCGAGGAAGTCAGGCCCTCCGATGAACAGTGAGCCTAGCTGTTCCGGGACTTCGAGGCCGATGTTCTTCATCTCTGCGGCGATCGAGGGCTCGTTCCACTGATTCTCGAACCATACTGTCGAAACCGGAGCTCGTCTCGTGGGTCTGGAACCGACGAGCATTAGGTCCTCCCGCCACCCATGCCAAAGTGATGCGTCTGCGAAAACATTTAAGAATGCTTTGATGATTGCTTTTGCACTCCGGTCGCTCAGAGAGTGCAGCGGGAGCCAGTAGGTGGCAATTCCACCTTCGTTCAAATGCTCGTATATGAGGTCGAAGTGCTCCTGCGTGTACAGGTTTACGACGTCTGCGAGCTGAGGCGGTGGCGGCTCTCCCGTTATGAGGTCGAAAGATTTGTCCGTTGTCTGCAGAAAGTAGCGCCCGTCTTCTATGTGGGCTGTGACGCGAGGGTCGTACAACGGATTCTCACTCGAATCGGGAAACACGATTGAGTTCATCTCCAAAATGTCTTTGGAGATGTCGACTACGTCGATCTCCTCGAACGACGAGGTTTCTGTCATCGCTTTTGCGGTGGAGCCAACTCCGTAACTGATCAGGAGGGCCGATTTTGGGTCGTCGTGGATCGCTACAGGCAGATACACGTACAGCTTCATGTACCTGCGTGCATTGAACCGTGTGGATGACATCGACACGGAGTTGGTCACCAGGCGTAAGTACTGCCGGCGGCCGAACATCAACCTCTCTACGTACAGGCTTGTTTCGGAGATCCCCTCGCGTACATCGACAACTCGCCATTCCTGATCTACTGCCCAGCGCGCAGCGGCAGTCGTGAGGTGACGTCTTGCCATTGTGCCGGTGGGAAAGAAGAAGACGCTAATGAGGTAAACACCGACTACAGCGTAGAAATGGCGAGTACGCCCGATGTCTTTCTCGAATGCGAACATTGCGATAGCACCGTAGCAAATGGTGAGTACCAACAACGACGCTTCAATTCCGGCAACGGGCAGCAGGAGGAAGCCTCCAACGAAGGCACCGACTGTTGCCCCGGTCGTGTTTGCAAGTGTCAATATGCCTGTTGCCGTCGCAGCGGATGAGCACGAAAGCCGGAGTGCGGATCCGGCGAGCGTGAAGAACACTCCCGACAAGAAAGCCACGGGGAACATGAGCGGAGTCGCGACGATCAGGACTTCGAAGATCTTGCTGAGAGCGCGTTGATCGAAGTGATCGACCACGGTTGGGAACATCCCGTACGTAGCAACGCACGCAATACCTGCTGTGAACGCGATTGCCATCGAAAATCGGTGGGCATGCGTGTCCGTACGGAGCCAGATCGATGCGGACAAACCTCCCAACGATATGCCGGCGAGCACTACTGCCAACATCGCGGAAAACGAAACCGATGATCCGTCAACGTAGAGCAGCAGGAATCGAAACCAGACAACCTCCAATGCCAACAACGTGAGCCCGGAGAGAAACGCCGCGCACAGCCAGCGTGCACCGCTCGCCCAGTGGAACGCCGTCGTGGCACGCTGTTCCGTTGTTGGGACCTGATTGTAGAATACTCTCGCGGTCTTTAGCGCAAAGATTGCTGCAGTCAGGTTCATCGCGCCTGCCGCAAAGGCCGATCCGCGAACGCCGAGTGTCTCCAGGAATAGCAACTCTGCAAGCAGGGCACCGAAGACGGCGCCAAGCGTGTTCCATCCGTAGAGCCTACCTAGGACTCGTCCGAAGTTGGAATCCGCCAACACGAGCGCCTTCGCCAATAGTGGCAGGGTCAAGCCCATAGCCGTGGACGGCACGAGCAGTAGCAGGAAAACAAAGAGCAATCGCAAAATGTTGAGAACTAGGGGAACGTCGAAGAACGGCTTTAGCAGAGGTGTCAACACAGTTCCCAACGACGGAAGCGCAAGCGCCAGCGAGACGCCGGCCACGCCAATGACGATTTCGAGGCCGGCGTAAGTCAGAACCGGTGATCGGATGCGGTCCCCTCTCCAGACCGCTATTGCACTGCCGAGAGCGAGCCCTCCCATGAATCCAGAGAGAACTAGGCTCGATGCCCAGACACTGTTACCAAAGGCTATCCCGGCCTGGTGAAACCAAAGTGTCTCGAACACCAACGCCGAGGCACCGGAGATGAAGAAGATGGTGCAGAGAATCAGTGCCATAGCTGAGGCGCGTTACCGCCAGACTTGATCGAATACTCGCAGGAAATTCTCGCCCAGGAATTTGTGCACGTCTCGATCGGTGTATCCGCGAGCGAGCAAACGTTCAGCCACAGTTACAATCTCGGCGTAGTCGCTGAAGCCATCCACGTTTCGTCTGTGCGACCGAATATCGTCGGTCACGTACCTGTCGTATGTCTCCGTGATATTTGGGTAATCCGGGGTTCCCCAAGGGTCGCTCTCGTGGTCCGGGTAGGTGCCGAGGGACATGTCGGTACCGATACCGACGTTGTCGGAGCTGCCGGTCATCTGGACCACATAGTCGATCATATCAATGAACTCGTCGAGAGTGGGCCAATGTGTTGTACCGGGGCGCATCACTAACGGTCCCCAGGAAACCAGACCGATCACCCCACCCCTCGACGCGCACGCCCGAATCTGTTCGTCATCGATGTTTCGCGGATTCGGTGACAGCGCCGACGGATTAGAGTGGGTGTATATGCACGGTTTCTCGCTCCGTTCCAGTATCTCGAGAGTAGCGCGTCTGCCAGTGTGCGTACAATCGAGAACTATGCCTACCCTGTTGCACTCATCTACGACGAGGCCCCCGAATCGGCTGAGTCCACCGTCGGTCCGATCGAGACAACCATCGCAGAGCTGGTTGTTGGAATTGTATGCGAGTAACCAGATCCGCAAGCCAGCTTGCTGGAAGGCTTCGACTCGGTGAAGCTCCATCCCGACCCAGTCGCCGTCCTGAGCGGCGAGCAAGAGCCCCGCCTTGCCATCTCGCTTAGCCTGCCTGATATCGTCGGTGGTTTCTACCAGCACCAGGTTAGGGTATTGCCGAGCCGCCCAATGCCAGTACATGACACCTTCGAGTGCCGTGGCGGCATCAGAATGCGGATCCCATGCGGTCACGCCATATGCGGTCACTCCGTGTCGGTGCGCGATGTCTAGCTGAGCATCCGGCCAGATCTGCATGCATGAATCGATGAAGACGTAAGGGTGGTCGCGCTCCAGCACCGAGTGGATGCCCGGCGCGCGTTCAGTCTGTTGGCTGGTGTCCGAGCGGGGCGTACTTGCGCCGGCAACAACCGGTGCTCCGACACCGGCAACCGTCATTCCTGCAAGGAAGTCTCTGCGGCTGGTCATGTGTCTGCTCACAGTCCGAGTATTGATAGTCGAATGAACGCCACGCGAGACGTTCGCGGTCATGTAAAATCTAGGGTAGCGAACCGAGTGTCGCTTGGTTTGTCGAGTGGCGAGTTTGCGGTGATGAGTCAGGCCTAACGCCGAGACGACTGACAGGCTAGGTTTTCCGCTTGCCCGGCCAGCCCTCATTTTCTTGTAGCCGCAGCGACTTGGAGGAAAACGATGATCCGGATTCAGCAACTCAGTGGTTTGTTGACTCTTTGCGTTCTCACAATCGTCACCGTGACTTCCGGATGCCGACCTGAGTCGGAGATCCCCGCCGACCTCGTGTTGCTCGACGGCAAGGTTGTGACAGTGGATGACGACGTTCCCGATGGTGAGGCCATCGCGTTGAAGGGAGACACGATTCTGGCAGTCGGGTCGAATCGGGAGATTCGAGCATTCGTTGGAGCGGAAACGGAAGTGATAGATCTCGATGGTCAGTTGGCGATTCCTGGGTTCATCGACAGCCATGTGCATTTCACCGGGATCGGTCAGGCCAAAATGCAGCTCAATCTCATGGACGTGGCCAACTGGGAGGAGATCGTATCGATGGTGGAGGCCGTTGTCGGCGACGCTTCCTCCGGGGAGCTGATTCGTGGACGCGGCTGGCATCAAGAAAAGTGGGATCATACGCCTGAAAACAACGTCGACGGACTTCCGACACACCATTCACTCAGTGCGGTTTCCCCCAACAACCCAGTGGTGCTGAGGCATGCCAGTGGCCACGCGTCCTTCGCGAACGCCAAGGCGATGGAGATGTCCAATATCACCGCACGTACCCCGGACCCTGCGGGCGGTGAGATCGTACGCGATGCAAGTGGGGAGCCGATAGGCGCGTTCCGAGAGACGGCGCAGCGGTTGCTTGGTGGAGCATCGGAGGGGGCGGAACCACCTGATCCACGACGGGTCATCGAATTGGCCAATCAGGAGGTGATCTCGAAAGGTCTGACCACTGTTCACGACGCAGGGTCGCCGTTCGAGACGGTGGATCTTCTAAGAGAGATGGTCGATGCCGGTGAGATAGATGTTCGGCTTTGGGTAATGATCAGGGATTCTAACGAACGACTCGCGCAGCGGTTGTCCGACTACTGGATGCTCGGCTATGGGAATAACCATCTCACAGTCAAGGCTGTGAAGCGCACCCTCGACGGGGCGTTGGGTCCTCACGGAGCTTGGCTTCTGGAACCGTACGAAGACCTGCCTAGCAGCTCAGGTCTAAACACCGGCACCGAAGCGAGCGTTACGGAGTCTGCTCGGATCGCTGCTCAGAACGGATTTCAGCTTGCGATACACGCCATCGGCGACCGCGCGAATCGGGAGTCGCTCAACATCATCGAACAGGCGTACGGGTTATACCCAGACAGGACCGACTGGCGGTGGCGAATCGAGCACTCGCAGCATCTGCATCCCACAGACATTCCGCGATTCGCCGAGATCGGTGTCATTCCCTCGATGCAGGGCATCCACTGCACTTCGGACGCGCTTTATGTGCTCGAGCGTTTGGGTGAACGTAGGGCAGAGGAGGGTGCGTACGTGTGGCAGAAACTCATGGCCACGGGTGCGATCATTCCAAATGGGACTGATGCCCCGGTCGAGGATGTCGATCCGATTGCGAGCTTCTACGCTACGGTATCGCGCCGGCTCCCGGACGGTAGTCTCTTCTATCCGGATCAACGCATGAGTCGAGAGGAGGCGCTCCGGTCGTACACGATCAACGGTGCGTATGCCGGCTTCGAGGAAGACATCAAGGGCTCGTTGACACCGGGGAAACTTGCCGACGTGACGGTGCTGTCAAAGGATATAATGACGATCCCCGAAGAAGAGATTCCAACGACTGAGGTCGTATATACGATCGTTGGCGGTAAGGTCGTGTACAGTCGGAATACTGTCACGAATTGATTTGCAGCGGAGGGACGCGGATCGGCGTACTTCAGCGTCACTCCGTGGCTAGTCGAACGCATTCGTTGAGTTGTGTCAGCTGCGGACGCACCCGTTAGCACGTGGACTCTCTACCACTGGTCGTGATGTCTCCGTGCACTCAGTCTATGTGACGCTCTGTAGGATGGAGAAGAAGGGATACCTGACGACCGCGTTACGCACAGCTGAGATAGGAGTGAGAATCGCGCTAGGTGCGAGTGGTGCGGACGTAGTGAGGGCGATTCTGTTGCGAGGATTCAAAGTTGCGGCCGCAGGGCTATTCGTTGGCGTCGCGGTCGCGTTGGTGGCCGTGCGGGTTCTCGACAGCTTCCTGTATGACACGAGCGTACGCGACCCACTCTCGTTTACTCTTGCGGGGCTCTTCTTGGCAGGGGCGGCGCTCACTGCGAGCTATCTGCCGGCCCGACGTGCAACCAAAGTGGATCCGGTGGAGGCGCTGCGAGCCGATTAGTGTCTTGTGGTTATCGGCGGGTTGCCTTAGATACCGCACTCATGGCAGCGGGAGGTATATGAAACAGATACGCCACTCGCTTTACTCCTTAGCTTCCACAGCGGAACTCCTCGCCATTGGCTTGTATGGCAGAGGATCACGGCGAAAGCACGGGCATGCAAGACGGATTTTCATGGGTAATAGACCAGCGACTCGCCGGGATGCCTCGACCGGGTGCTTCGACCTCTCTCGAAGACGATGCTGCGTTTCTCGCGGAACAGGGAATAGACTTGCTCATATCGCTGACTGGTGGTATCCCCAACCCTACGGTTCTGGCGGATTTCGAGATCGAATTGTACCACTTACCGATAGAGGACTTTCACCCGCCGACGTTGAGCCAACAGATTGAATTTGTGGAGAAGACGGCTCAGGCGTTGGAAAACGGAGGCCGCGTTGGGGTTCATTGCGCTGCAGGGGTCGGCCGCACCGGCACGATGCTGGCGACCTACCTTGTGTACCTCGGCAGAACCGCGGAAGACGCAATCGCCAGAGTTCGGGTGTTGAGACCTGGGTCGATTGAGACTGTGGCGCAAGAAGCGTCGGTCAAGAGATACTACGAGTATCTGAAACAAGATCGAAAACAATGAGCCAGGGCGCGCCGACCAATGGTCGTCGTCCGAGCTCAACTAGCTGGATTATTACCCGATAGACTTCACAGTCTGCCAAGCGCGGCCTTACTGAGAATCAAGAACCTCCCGGCCCCTGATCTGCGAGACCCCTCATCTTTGCGCCCGTGATCATATACTCCATTACTTTGGCGAGATGTTTCTTCTCGGCTTCGATGATCGAGGTCAGCGTGTCATCCTTCCCGAGAATGTCTTCCATGGCGCGGTAGTAGCCGAGGGTGTCCTTCTCGAGCCCGAACGCACGTTGCAGGGCGTCATCCCTGGTTTCTACCTCGTGGAGTTTCTTAAATACACCCGACTCGCCCATGAAAAACTCCGACATGGACATGATCCTGAGGTGGGCCCAGCGGTCGTCTTGGCTGGATACACCTTCATCCTTTGGGACGTTGTTCAAGAGGTTCTGGAATTGCTTCTCATGAATCAGCTCGTCTTTAGCGAGCATAGAGAAGATCTCGCTGATCTCTTGATCGTCGGCGAATTTCTTCGCCATCTTGCTGTAGAACTTGCTCCCAAGCTGTTCAGTGGTTACCGCAAACTCAACGGCCTTCCTGAGGGTTAACTCTTCCAACATGTGTTTCTCCTCGAGGTCATGATCAAAATGAACGTCTCGATATCCAACCGAGCATTGTTCCCATAGATAATCGGAATACGGAATATACGGCCCACGCCCGAATTTCCGACGGCTGCGCCTAAATCAATAGCTGTTCGCGTCCAACTTCACCTTGCCACGAAAGATCCAGTAGATGCTGACCGTGTATGCTACGACGATCGGCATACCAATCAGTGCTATGATGAGCATGATCTGATGTGTCTTCCCAGACGATGCTGCATTGTAGATCGTCAGGCTGTTCTCTGCTACGGGGCTAGAGTAGATCATATCCGGATACATCCCCATCCCAAACAAGCCCAAAAGCAACACCATTGCGGCGCATGACGAGAGAAACGCGTTGAAGTCGTTGCCACGTGAGATCTCGCGTGGAATGTTCACAATCGCCAACACATTGAGTGCCGGAATGATGAACAGGACCGGGTTGTCGAACAGCAGTGTGGTCATGTGCGGCACGTACGCGAGAATGAGTGCGGTGGTGAGAACGTAACCAGCGATAAATAAGCCGATAAGTCGAGGAACCCAACTTCTAACCATGTCGTGGAGTTCGCCTTCGGTCTTCATGAGGACAAAGATCGCTCCGTGCATCGCGAACAGACACACAGTCGTCACCAACGGCAACGGACGGAGCAACCCCAATAACCCTCCGGTGTACTCGTAGTCCGCGGTGAGCGGAATGCCCTGAGCGACATTCCCCAGCGCTACACCAATCAGCAGTGCCGACACTACGCTGCTTACGCTGAAGCTCACGTCCCAAGTGTTCCGCCACCTGGTCGATTCCCGCTTACTCCGGAATTCTATCGCCACAGCGCGGAAGATGAGTGCAACCAGCAACAACATGAACGCCAAATAGAACCCAGAAAACGAAGTCGCGTAGACGTCGGGGAAAGCGGCAAACAAAGCCCCACCACCAGTCACCAGCCATACCTCGTTCCCATCCCACACCGGTCCGATGCTGTTCAGCATTATCCTGCGATCCAGGTCTTTCTTCGTGAACAGGTGCAATGCACCCACACCGAGATCGAAGCCGTCCAGAATGGCGTAGCCGCTGAACAGCACTCCAACCAACAAGAACCAGATCGTATTCAAGTCGAAGTTCATGCCATCCTCCCATTCTGAACCGCAGCGTCTTCCGGTCCATGTTGAATCTTCTCGTTCAGAAGGAAAACGAACAGAATGAAGAGGAGCAGGTATATCAGTCCGAACAGGATTAGTGACGTGATTATTTCACCTGCAGGTACCACGCTCGAAAGCGCATCCGAAGTCCTCAGCAGCTCGTAAACAATCCACGGTTGCCGCCCCACCTCCGCGGCCATCCAGCCGAGCTGATTGGCGATGTGCGGGCCCAGTACCGAGAATACGAATATCCATAGAAGCCATCGAGTCTCGAACAGCTTGCCGCGCCACAGGTACAGCGCCCCAAGTAACGATACGACTATCAGCAACAGACCCACGAACACCATGATGTGAAACGCCTGGAATACGATATTGACTGGCGGCCTTTCATCGGGAGGAATGGCGTTCAGGCCCATTACATTTTGATCTGCATCTGCGTAAATCATGAAGCTCAGAAGACCGGGAACCTTTATCCCAGTCACCTCCTGAGTCTCTTCATTTACCCATCCGATTAGGTACAGCGGGGCGGGTGCGCTCCTCTCATAATGGCCTTCGAACGCAGCCAGTTTTGCAGGTTGGTTCCTTGCCACACCCAACGCGCTGTCGTGACCGGTCACCAGCTGAAGCAAAGATGCGCCGACCGCGAGAACCAAAGCGATCTTGATAGAGGCCTTGGCGAACTCCTGATGTTTGTTCTTTAGCAGATAGAAGGCGCTGACACTCAGCACCAGGAAAGCACCGGCCTGCCATGCACCCATGAAAACGTGAGAAATCCTGTCGAGGAACGATGGATTCAACACCGCTTCGAAGAAGCTCGTTAGCTCGGCACGGAACGTATCTCCCCGCGCGACCAGGTGAAAACCGGCGGGAGTTTGCTGCCAGGAATTGGCAACCACGATCCAGATGGCACTAAAATGAGCCCCGGCTGCGACCATGATTGTCGAAAGGAAGTGCGTCTTCGGCTTCACCTTGTCCCAGCCGAACAATAGGATTGCGAGGAAGCCCGACTCGAGGAAGAACGCGAAGATCCCTTCGGCCGCAAGGGCGCTGCCAAAGATGTCCCCGACAAACCTCGAGTATGCCGCCCAGTTGGTGCCGAACTGGAACTCCATGACGATACCTGTTGCGACGCCCAGAGCGAATATCAATCCGAATATCTTTACCCAGAACCTGGTCATCTGGTGATAGAGCTCGTTACCGGTCTTCATATACATCCCCTCCATCACCACCAAGAGCAGGCCGAGGCCGATGCTCATAGGAGGGAAGATGTAGTGAAACGCAATGGTCGCGGCGAACTGGATGCGCGAGAGGATTTCAACGTCCATTCAACACCTCCGGGCGTGCCAAAATGCGGATTGTCCTGGGCCGGGCGTGCCAAAATGCGGATTGTCCTGGGAGTCCTTGAGAACCTATTCGATTGTACGAGCTGTTTCCACCGACCAGAGATGGCTTGGCTGAAGGCAGCCAGCCGCCTCGCTAACTGACCATCAGGTCATCCGTGCACGTGATCGCCGATTCTGCGGACCCGTTCCATTTCCTCGCCACTCAACGGGCCGGCGTCCAACGCGACAAGCCCCTCATCCATCTCCTTCTCAGTTCTTGGGCCTGCTAGACACACATCAACTGCGGGGTGTGAAAGCACGAAGCGATAGCACTCTGCCGCTGTGAGCGGCTTTTCTCCAGGAGGCATCTTCTTCTCTTTCAGAAGTTTTCCCCACCGAGTTGCGGTGTATGTGGTAATCCCCGGCCTTTTGGTAGGCAGGTCCCTGAAGACCTCCTCCTCGGCTCCTTTATGGGCCGCGCTGTAGCGTATCTGGAGTACATCAATTGGTGAGTCTTCATCGTGTGCCAGTAGACCGTGGAACTTACGGTTGTGTCCCGTGATGCCAAGGTACCCTAT
>JBDHHK010000191.1:0-8421 GCA_039589395.1 Gemmatimonadota bacterium | reverse complement strand
GGGGCATTCGGATCCTGTCCCAACGCAGGCGCCGAAACCATCAGCAGGACTGCCGCCGCAACCACACCTCCAAGCCACTTCATACGAGCCTCACTCGCTCAATCTGTTGAAGGGTACACTTCCTCAGGGGTGTTGACAAGCATCTTCCGTGCCGATTTCGTGACTATCGTCACAGTCATCGTAGTACAAATATCACAGCGTCAAAACGTTGCCAATAAACAACTTACAGGACCAACCGTGCACTTGTCGTTACCATCTTCAGCCTGGTAAAACCGTACCTATATACCAAAGTTGTCCGCCTGTAACACCCTGCCACAGCAGTAGTCGCAGCCGGACAACAAGCTCCGAGACATCAATAGAACGGCAAATTCGCATGACAATTTCCCCAAATAAGACCCGAAAACGTGAAAGTGCACGTTCTCGTGATTTCCAGTGACCGGAGATAACTTCCCTCCATTAGAACCAATGAGGCTATATCAAATGCCATCCACTCACATCCTCCCGGTCATCTTCCACGAAGGATACGAGTTTGATATTGGCGCTCACGTGTTCCCGACGCAGAAGTTCCGACTCGTTCGTGACAGACTCTTAGCGGAAGGCACGATCGTGGAATCCGACATCATCAAGCCTGAGCCCGCCACAGACGCCCAAGTCGAGCTCGTGCACACGGCCGAGTTCGTCGCGAAGATCAATGAGGACAACCTCTCTTATCAAGAACAGATGATCCTCGAGGTGCCGTTCTCGCCCGGGCTCCGCGACGGAATGTGGCTCTGTGCCGGGGGATCGATCCTGACCGGCCGGATGGCACTCGAACACGGTCTCGCGTCCCATCTTTGCGGCGGTTTCCATCATGCGTTCGCCAACCACGGCGAGGGATTCTGTTTGATAAACGACGTCGCTATTGCCATTCGTGTTTTGATCGAGGAAGGGTTGGTGGAGCGAGCTCTGGTTGTCGACTGCGACGTGCACCACGGCAACGGCACCGCCGCGATTTTCGCGGGCGATCCGGCTGTGTTCACGTTTTCCATACATCAACAGCACAACTACCCGCCGATCAAACCTCCAAGTGACCTCGATATCGGCCTCGAGACCGGGGCGGAAGATGTCGAGTATCTTTCGATACTCGACAGACATCTCCCAGGGATTCTGGACACCCATAAACCGCAGGTTGCTTTCTACTTGGCAGGGGCTGATCCCTATAGGGAAGATCAACTCGGCGGGCTGAACCTCAGCATTGTTGGCTTGCGGGAGCGGGACGAAACGGTCATCAAAACGTTGAGGGACGCCGGCGTTCCCGTCGCGACCACAACGGCTGGCGGTTACGCTCTATCCAAGGATGACACCGTTGAGATTCACTGCAATACGATCCGGGTGGCGAAGGACTGGACCCGGAATAGCTAAATCGGAGTCACCATCGGCAACCCCCTGAACGGCTTTTCTTCAGGAACATAGGCTTCATTTCGACGGGCAAGCAGCCGCTCGGTGTAGTCTATCCTCTCCTCGACAGCCTCGATCCGTTCCGCATTGCGGTCTTCCAGCTCATTCAGGTACTGAAAGCTTCGGTCTTCGAATTCTGCAAGGCGCCGTTCCAGCAGGCCCTCCAGATCGCCTGCTTCGATTTCTGCCTTGCGGAGTACTCTTCGTCTAAAGGCCTTGAGTGTAATCGGTAATGCGCTTCCACCGACGATTATGCCGCATATGAGCACTGGGACGGCTTCGTAAGCGCCTGCAGAAGCAACCAGGACACCGCCCAAGAGGAATCTGCTGAGAACTTGCCAAACCATAACGTTCCCTCATCTGTACTTTGATCTTCCTACGCAGATGTTCGCGGGTTTGTTTCCAGCCGCTTCGGCTCCTCACTTCCGGTCTCCGTAGTACCATCAATGCACCTGGACCCGCCTTCTCCCGATACGTACCTTGCCTTCTCGGTGAAGAGCCCTAGCATCGCGACGTAGATTCGGCAGAGGCTGGCATGCGTGAACGACCCCTAACCAGAGAAGTCCTCCTGGAAGAACTGGCAGCCATGCACCAGAAGGTCTTTGAGCTGGAGCAGAATGAGATAGCGACCACAGCCGAGGAAGCCCTCCTCAGGTTCCAGAAGGCCGTGGAAACGATGCAGATCGGCGTGACCATCACAGACGTTCACGGCACTATCCTTTACACGAATCCTGCTGACGCGAAAATGCACGGCTACGCCGTCGACGAGCTGATCGGTCAGAACGCAGGAGTGTTTTCGCCGTCACAGATGCCCCGCCAGACAATCCCGGATGACGAGCTGGCCCTCATGACTAGCTGGAGGCGTGAAACGACGAACGCGCGAAAAGACGGTACCGTGTTTCCGGTCCACTTGATGTCAGATGTTGTGCGGAACTCGAAGGGCGAAGTTCTGGGTATCGTTTCCACGTGCGAAGACATCAGTGAGAGGAAGGAAGCCGAAGCAGCACTACGAGAAAGCGAAGAACGCTATTCTCTAGCGGCTGCGGGCGCCAACGACGGACTCTGGGATTGGGACCTCAAGTCGAGCCGCGTGTTCTTCTCAACGCGGTGGAAGGCCATGCTCGGGTTTGTTGAGAATGAAGTAGGCGATAGTCCGGATGAATGGCTGAAGCGGATTCATCCGGAAGATCGCGATCGCGTTCAGGCCGAACTCGACCAACACCTGCAAGCCATTTCCCCACACTTGGAGATCGAACATCGCGTAGAGCACAGCGATGGATCGTTTCGATGGATCTTGTGCCGCGGGCTCGCCGTTCGCGACGAAGAAAAAACACCATACAGAATCGCAGGTTCGTTTTCCGATGTGACCACGCGCAAGCGGGTCGAGGAACAGTTGCTCCGAGATGCCGTGAGGGATCAGCTCACCGGCCTTCCAAACCGTGGTGTGATCATCCGCGCGCTTACACGGTCGTTGGGTCGGGCAAGCAGACGCGACGGTTACAGGTTTGCGATACTGCACCTAAACATCGATCGGCTGAGGCTCATCAACGAGAGTCTGGGTCGCCACGCCGGCGACAGACTGCTCGGGGAAATCGCCTCGAGATTGCAGGTCTGTGTGAGGCCATCAGATCTGCTCGTGCGCCTAGGTAGCGACGAGTTTGGGCTGCTCGTAGACGATATCGAAAACGCCACTGATGCCACGCGAGTCGCGGCTCGCATAAACGATGCATTGGCATCGCCGTTCAACCTCGCAGAAAGTGAGGTTTTTGCGACCGCGAGCATCGGCATCGTTGTGAGCAGCACCAAATATCAGCATGCCGAGGAATTGCTGAGAGACGCCAATACGGCGATGAACCGGGCCAAGGCAAGCGGCAGTGCACGCCCCGAGGTGTTCGATGAAGCATCCCACAAACGAGCATCTATCGTGCTACAGATCGAAACCGGCTTGCGGTGGGCGCTGGAACGTGACGAACTGGTGCTTCAGTATCAACCGATCGTATCGCTCGAGACCGGCAAGATTGCCGGACTCGAATCTCTCGTGCGCTGGAACCATCCTGAGTTAGGCATCGTACCTCCGGACGAGTTCATCCCACTCGCAGAGGAAACCGGACTGATCATACCCATCGGTTGGCAGGTCCTGAGCAAGTCGTGCAGGCAGATGAAAGAGTGGAGATCAGTACTCCCACCGAGTGGACCGGTAGACCTGAGCGTCAATCTCTCAACCAAACAGTTTTTGCAGCCCGACATCGTGGAACAGATCCAGGAGGCACTCGACGAGGCCGAGCTGGACCCCACCTGCCTGCGGTTGGAGATGACGGAGAGCGCACTGATGGAAAATGCGGAGGTGGTGTTCCCGCTCTTGACAAAACTGCAGTCCCTAAACGTGCGCCTGTACATGGACGATTTCGGTACCGGTTATTCATCGTTGAGTTATCTACACAAACTTCCCATCGACACGCTCAAGATCGACCGCAGTTTCATCGTGGATCTCGGACTTCGCGAAGAAGCACTCGAGATAGTCAGGACGATCGTGACACTTGCTCATAGCCTCAGAATGCAGGTGGTTGCGGAGGGCGTGGAGACGCAGGAACAGGTCGTTATGCTGCGAGGACTAGGATGCGAATACGCGCAGGGTTTCTACTTTTCGAAACCCGTAGACGGTGCAATAGTAGCAGACCTGTTGCGGAACGATACCAAGTTCCTTTAGTGGAGATCTGATTATGAACGCTCCCAAACCAACCGATGGAAGTCAGAAAGTCCGCGTGGGAGTGCTCGGCGCCGGCACATGGGCACGTAACGCGCATCTGCCGGGATTCCGGAGGGATCCTCGGTGCGAGATCGTGGCACTGGCAGACCCAAAGCTAGACCTTGCGCAAGCAGCAGGTGCTGAGTTTGACATACCCAACATCACCGGCGATCACATGGACGTCATTAATAGGGACGACATCGACATGATCGACGTGTGTACTCCCAGTCACACCCACTTCGAGCTGGCGTGGGCCGCACTCGAGGCGGACAAACATGTGCTTTGTGAAAAACCCGTGTCATACGATTTCCGCGACACCGTTCGCGCAAGCGAATTGGCACGCTCCAAGAAGTTGAAGACGAAGCTGGGGTTCACCTTCCGCTACAGTCCCGCGATGCAGCACATGAAGGAGCTGATTGACAACGGCTTCGTGGGCACTCCGTTCATCTTCAACGGCTACGAACAGAACTCGCAGTGGCTGGATCCGGAGACGCCGCTCCGCCAGGTCGACATAAATGCCGACCAATCTGTGATACAAGTGTCGTCACTCGAAGGTTACGGCGCACCGATAATCGATCTCGCACATTGGTTTGTCGGATCCGGATTCGCGGAGGTCGTTGGCACGATGCGTAACTTCATCCCCAATCGCGTGGTTCGCGAAACGGGACAGATGATGCGGATGAACATCGACGACGGAGACATCTTCATCGGCGAATACCAGAACGGTGCGATCGCGTCGATCCAGTCCAGCTTTGTAACCGTCGGCAACTACCCCGGGCTCGAGGCACGTGTATACGGCAGCGAGGGTGCTCTGATTTGTCGACTCGTTGAGGAGTTCGGCATCTGCGAAACCCTCGAGGCGGCAAGACCCGATAGTGTCGAGTTCAAGATCGTCAAGATTCCCAAGCACTTATACCCACCCGGCGGAACGGCTAGGGAAAGCTGGCGCACACTCTTCTATGCCAACCTGATTTCCAGTTTCGTCACCGAGATATTATCTGACGACGACAAGAACGAAGGAGACTTCCTGGATGGAGCCCGCGTTCAGGAAGTGATCAACGCGGTGGAGATGTCATTTAGGGAACATCGCTGGGTGAGTCTACCTTTAGTGGGTGAAAAGCCACTGGTCGGCGAAGAAGTGAACTGAAAGCGAAAAGACCACTGGATGGAAACGACACAACAGAACAGTGAAGTCATAGAAAGTTTTTTCGAACATTACTTCAGCCAGCGACCGGTGAACGCGACGTTCACCGGCATTCACGAGTTCGACTCACTGTTGCCTGACTGGTCCCCCGAAGGAATCGAGAAACTCGTCGACGAGATGGTCGCGCTCAGGAAACGGCTATCCCCTCTCGTGCATGATCAGAACGAATTCGGTCAAGTCGCAATGCCAGACGAAGCGACCGCGATCGACATTGCGCTGGCTGATGCATTCCTCGAAATCCAGATTGCCGAATTGAATGGCACTCATTTTCAACGTGGCAACCCAGCACTGTACACCGGTGAGGCTGTTTTTGGTGTTGTCTCGTTGATGCTCAGAGATTTTGCCCCGCCAGGGGAGAGACGCAATGCAATGGTGCACCGTCTATCAGCAGTTCCTGGCTTGCTGGCGGACGCCAAACGAACAATAGGCGATCAGTCTATACCGGCGTCCTGGACTGCAAGAGCAATCGATGAGTGCAACGGGGCTTTACAAGTCTATGGCAACGGATTGGCGCACTGGTGCAACCAGAATGGGCTCAGATCCGATAGCAGTGCTTCGTTGATAGCCGCTGCTCAGCTCGCACAGTCCGCGACGGGAGAGTTCCGGCTCTGGCTCGAGTCACGCACCGAGGCACACGAACATGCCTCAGGCGCAGGCCCAGGTTTCTTTGACCTGATGTTGAACCGAGGCCACTGGGAGCATAGATCACGCGAAGATCTCCTGACAGAACTACGTGAGCGTTTTGAGGAAGCTGACCGAATACTCCACAAGATGGCGGCAGACGCTGATCCCGGGGGCTGGCCTGCCGTGTCAGACCGGTTAGCTGAGCTCCACCCAACGGCGAGTGATTACCTCGACGCATTCAAAACCTGCTGGTCTGAATGCCATTCGTTTGTTTTAGATCGAGATCTGGTCACCTGGCCAGATTTCCCTATCGATTACCGGCAGATTTCAGGCTGGGCTCGTGAAGCGGCACCACACCTCTATTTCCTCAACTATAGGTCACCTGCTCCATTCGACCAGATCGATGTGCATGAGTACCTGGTGCCGCCAATCGAAGATGGTTCTGACGGCGAGGTGTTAGAGCAGTTCTTGCGCGGCGTCAATGACAGCGTGATCAAACTGAACCACGTCGTACATCATGGTGCGATCGGTCATCACGTGCAGAACTACTATGCGATGCGTGCCGATTCCAGAATCGGCCGCATCGCCGCTGTCGACTGCGCTAGCCGTATCGGGATGTTCTGCGGAGGATCTCTCGCCGAAGGGTGGGCGTGCTACGCAACCGACTTGATGGGAGAAGTTGGTTTCCTGACAGACAACGAACTCGTTGCCGAACAGCACTCCAGGCTCCGGCAACTCGCGCGCGCCATCGTCGACATCGAACTTCACCAACATTCGTGGGCAGAAGCAGATGCTCGGCGATTCTATGAAGAGCGGGTGGGGATGAGCGCTGGCGCCGCCGCAAGAGAGGTGACGCGCAACTCAATGTTTCCGGGTGCGTCGATCATGTACTGGCTCGGTACCCAGGGCATACATGACCTACGTGCGAGGCTTCAAGAGATCGAAGGCTCGAACTTCTCTCTTCGCGTATTCCACGACAAATTCTTGAGCTACGGTTCGATCCCGGTGTCGCTCATCACCCGCCTGATGGCGGGGAGTTCAACAACATGAAATCCAGCATCACTCACGTGAAGTTCACGACCAGCATGCTGTTTGCTGTCTGTCTCACCTTAGCCTGTTCGTCGGACAGGGGTGCGATCGCCCCGTCAAACGATCTCCTGATCATCGGCTACGATCGAGAACCCGATCAAATGAACCGCTTTGGCACACACATACTGGAGGACATTCATTCCTGTGTGATCGAGGGGCTAACGACCACCGATGAGAACATGAACATCGTTCCCCTGCTCGCGACTGAAATACCAACGCTCGAGAATGGAGGCGTGACGTTAACGGACGACGGCGGGATGGACGTGATCTGGAGACTTCAACCAAACGTGAAATGGCACGATGGTGTACCGTTCACGTCGGCCGATGTGAAGTTTACGGTCGAGGCCCTGAACGATCCTTCGTATAACCCGGAAAGCACGGACGGTTTCGATCGCATTGAATCCGTCGACACACCGGACTCACGAACTGCCGTGGTCCATTATCGAGAGATCTACGCGCCGTACGCGCACCAGTTTTTCCGTGGCACGTTTCCAAAACACATCCTCGAAGGCCGCGACATCGATAGGGCGTTTGACTACAACCGTGATCCGCTGGGCACCGGGCCATACCGCGTTGCTGAGTGGAGAACCGGTGAGTACATCCTCCTGGAGCGGGTGCCTGACTATTGGAGAGGCAGCGAATACCCAAAGATCGACCGGCTCATGTTCAAGTTCGTCACCAACACGAACACTCGTATCAACCAGCTGAAGAGCGGAGAGGTCCACGTGGTCGCCCTCGTGCCATGGGATAAGGGTCGCGAGGTCCGGGAGGTCGATGGAATCACGCTGAACCAGATGATCGGTAATAGTTACGAGCACATCACCCTGAACCAACGACAGTTTCCTCCGTTCCAGGACGTCCGTCTGAGACAGGCGCTGCTGCACGCTTTAGACCGCGAGTTATTGGTAAACACCATCCTCGACGGACTTGCACCGGTCACTCACGGTGCTATTCAGCCACCATCATGGGCCTTCACTGACGATATTCGCCATTACGATTTCGATCCTGACCAGGCAGCTTCATTATTAGATGCCGCCAATTGGCGCGACAGCGACGGCGATGGTATCCGTGACCGCAACGGCGAGCCTCTGTCATTCACTCTAATAACGCAGGCAGGATACGCGATCCGAGAAAACGTTGCCCAGACCGTACAACGTCAGCTCCGCGATGTTGGGGTCGACATGAAGATCCGGCTGGTGGATGGCACGGCGATAAGTACGCAGTGGTTTGAGGGCCAATTCGAAGCGATGCTGCACTGGTGGCACATGCCCCCAGACCCGGAGATCACTCTGTTCTTTGCCAAGGATCGCATGCCACCACA
>JBDHHK010000190.1:0-8428 GCA_039589395.1 Gemmatimonadota bacterium | reverse complement strand
AAACGCTCTGCTGTCGGTCCGTCCTCTCCAGGCAGGAAGCCCCTTCCCATGAGCGGCCGGACGCCGAGCGTTTGGAACAGCCCGGCACTGGCGAGCCCAACCGAGATCTGATTTGGATCACCAAGGCCCGTGAGCGTCATGGTGAACTCTCCGTGCACCGCGACACTCTGAAACAGGGTCGTGGATTCCCTCCATATCTCATACTCCGGCCAGGACACCGGACCTTTGTCCCAGAATTCACCCAGGAACGGATGATCGCGCCAGTCGGGATGTGTTGCCCAGACGCTCACTAACTCACCAGGAGTCTCGTACGGCAGCTGGCGCAACAGAACGCCGTCGACGACGCTGAACATGGTTGTGGCTGCACCTATACCGAGCCCAAGTGTTGAGACAGCGATGGTCAGGTAGAGTGGTCGCTTACGAAGGGACCGAACGGCGAATCGCACGTCGTGAAGCAAGGACCTGACAGGGACGCGCAATGGGTTCAAACGGCGCACCTCAGGTGTCGTTGTTTCACTGGTCGCCTGATTCGCTAAGCCCCGATGGGCTCTTCCCAGCCGCGCAGATAGATACCACTTCGCGAGCGAGACAGCTTCGCGCCAGTACCACAATCGCGCCTGACGCGGACTCTTGGCAGGCACAATGTCCTC
This sequence comes from Gemmatimonadota bacterium, assembly GCA_039589395.1. Taxonomy (GTDB): domain Bacteria; phylum Gemmatimonadota; class Gemmatimonadetes; order Gemmatimonadales; family GWC2-71-9; genus JBDGYW01. The sequence continues at coordinate 7,778 of JBDHHK010000190.1, read as the reverse complement.
GCGGTACTCCTCGTCAAGATCGGCCAGGACGTTGTCCCGCACCCGGCTCGGCAGCACGATCCGAAGCAGGAGCAGAGCAGCCTTTGGATCCCGGCCAGGTCGTGTCACAGTTCGCCCAACACAGTTTCCAGGCCGGTCCACATGCTCCTGAGTGCCGAGCGAGATTCTTTTAGGGCATCGATGCCGGCGTGCTCCACTCGGTAAAACCGCTTCGCCTTACCGCTACGTTCGGGAGTTGGCTCTCCCAACCAGGACTCGAGTAGCCCCTTGCTCTCCAGACGGTCGAGCGTCGTGTACACTGCGCCTCTGGAGACCGGTCTTCCTGTTCGGTGTTCGATTTCCCGCCGGACCGGAACCCCGTATGCAGTGTCGCCGATTTGAAGAATCGCCAGCAACACGAGCTGCTCGAACTCACCGATTGGTGTGTGATCACCCATGAAACCTCTTTGAATGCCTACAATGTGTACATTAAAGCGAGTGCCTGGTTCCCGCAAGTGGTGTTGGAAGGAGAGATCTCAGTTTGGCCACTCGTGACTTCAATTGTTTCTACGCTCAGTTCCGGCTTAACTCTCGCAGGGCCATCGTCCTGATATTAGAGCCGACGCGGTTACCCGGTTGCGCGGCAATCATCCTATCTGCCATCGACAAGGCACTGCGCCAGAGCTTGCGGTTGACGTAATGGTCGGCCAACGCGAACAGGTAGTCGTAGTTTCTCGGCTCGACCGCCAACGCTTTTTGCATCGCCGTCTCAGCCTCGGTGAGCCGCCCTACGGACTGGAGTGCCAGCCCGTAGTTGTAGTGCGCTCGACTCCGCATCGGCAGACCATCCGACGCGTGTCCGAGATACTCGACGGCTTCCTCGATGCGGTTGAGTTCTGCGAGCAGAAGACCCAGGAGGTATGCGGCCTCGTACTGCTCGGGATCTGCGCCGATCACTTCGCTCAACAGTTGTTCCGCCTCTTGGTTGCGTCCGATCGAGTTGTATAGAATGCCCAAGTTGATCTTTGCTGGGTGGAACAGGTGGTCGATTTGCAGTGCCGATTGATAGTATTGCTCGGCCGTGGCCGCGTCTCCGAGCCGTGCTGCGAGATTCCCAAGGTTGTAGTTGGCGTGCGCGAAATCGAGTGAATATGTCATCGCCTGCCGATACTCGGAAAGCGCCTCGGCCAGCGCCTCTTGTTGGTAGGACTCTAGCATTTCCGGTGGCGTTCCGGCGAGACGTGTAGCGGCCTCGAGGCGCACGGCCTTCACAGGATCGAACAGCAGCGGTGATACAAGCTCAACGTAGGTCTCGGCGGTGGACTCATTTAGGCTCGAAAGGGCCGTGTATCTGATGAGGGCCTCATCGTCTGCAAGCGCGCGGTTGAAAGCTCTCGTGCTTTCGTCGCTAGGATAGGATCCCAATAGAGTCAGTGCTGTAGCGCGAACGATCGCTGGGTACAGATCGTCGCCCGCCAGTCGGATCAGGTCATCTCTCGCGGACGGCGCACCATTGCGGCCCGCGGCGATTACGGTGCCGTAGTGAGGTTTCTTCGCTTCACCGTACCACTGGCGATAGTACCTCACCGACCACTGATCGCTTTGATCGTCGTGGCACCCCGCCTGACCGCAGGCGTTTGGTGTATCGATTTCGAGCGTCAGGTCAGGGCGTGGCAATCTCAGACTGTGATCGGCGCGCCAGTCCACGACCATGAAAGGCTGCTCTACCATGTGGCATTTGACACACAGAGCGCCGGGACTCGGTTCTCCTCCATATACCTTTTGGTGGAAGTGGTGCTCGTAGCTGTCGTACGTGTCGCCCCTATGACACTGGAGGCAGAGGTCGTTGCCCTGCTCGAGCAGCTGAAGGCTGTGCACGTCATGGCAATCGCTGCAGCGCACATCATTGCGGTACATCTTGCTCTGCACGAAAGATCCGTAGACGTAAACCTCCTCGAGAATCTGACCGTCAGGGTGGTACAAACCATCGCGCAACACCGCAGGGAGCTGACTTTCCATCAGTTCGCCACCGCGGTGGTCGTAGTCGCCGAGTTCTGAACGACGTGAGTGGCAGGGTGCGCAAAGGTCGACTTGTTGCCGAGCGGTTATGTCGCGCGTCGCTACCGCCAGCTCGAAGTTGTCACTCGGCGGCCTCGCCATCGGCGGAAGTTCAGCCCATGCCACATGTCGAGATGCCGGGCCGTGGCAGGCCTCACAACTCACATCGATTTCCGTCCAAGTGGTCTCGAAAGTCTTGGTATTGGGTTCGAAACCCTTGACCAGATTGGTAGAGTGGCACTCGGCACACATGCCGTTCCAGTTCTGGCCGCCTTGCGTCCAGTGCAGCCAGTCGTCCGGAGGGATTTCCCGATTTGGATAGAGATAGAACCACTCTCCCCGTTCGGTATCCCATGCGGTAGAAAGCGATTGGTAACGCCCGCCGGGGAAGGGAATCAGGTACTGCTGAAGAGGCTCCACGCCGAAGGTGTAGGCGATCTCGAACTCAGCGTGATCACCGTTCGGTCCCTGTGTGCGAACGTAGTGCTTGCTGTTACGCACGTAGAACTCACTAACGACTCCATCGTGCTCGAATGCCGCATCCGAGAAGTCACCCAGTACTGTAGAGTCGGAAGCGACGTCCATAGAGTTGTCGTGATCGGATCCCGTCCACGCTTCATACGCGGCCTCATGGCATGAAAGGCAGCTTTCACGGCCCACGAAGCTACTTGCTTCATCCGCTACATCATCCGGCTCGCCGATTAACCGCTCCTTGACGACGTACAGCGGTACTGAGAGCACTATAGCCACGGACGCACATAATCCCAGCAGCGACCAGCGTCTCAGCTCCTGCACCTCTATTCGCTGCCCCATCACGTGTGCGTCACCTGACTCGGCTGGTATGAATCTCTCTTTGTCGGCTCGCTGGTGTCGACTTGCACGATCCTATTCTCGATGCGGACAGCGTAGTAATCGAGAGCCCGAGGTGCAGGCTGGTCCAATACGTCACCATGGATATCGAAAACGGAGGAATGACAGGGACACACAAACCGGCTTTCGTCTTCCAACCAAGGCACCGTGCATCCGAGGTGGGTGCACTCTCTCGCTAAAGCCAGAAAGCCACCGTCCGGTAAGCACACCAGATAGAATCGCCCGGTGGGAAACGCGGTAACGGAACCTGGCTCGAACCGACTGACCGGCCCCGCAATCACTATATCCGCGTCGTCTGTGGCTTGCGCTTTCCGTGGCCGAAGAAAGTCAGCGACAATCCATGCAGCCTCGACGAGCGCAACCAGTGCGACCGCGAGCCATGCCTTTCCAAGGAAGGCGCGACGGGATTCGTGGTCCTGCGGTTCGGTCACCATGTCAGCGCCATTCCCGGTCCGCGGAACCAGATGCCGATCACCGTAAGCGTTGCGAACGCAACAACTGTGATGATGAATAGCGTCTGCACTCGCTCTACTTTCGTGGCACACAGGCGTCTGTGGAGCCACCTGTCCGTGTACCACAATCCCACCAACAAGATCGACACCGGAACGAGGCCGTTGCTCACAATGTTCGGCAACCACCACAACCAAGAAGCAACGTCGATCCAGTACTCGTCCATAACCACCAGCAGTGCGGTAACGACGACCGTGACAGGTGCAGCGACTAGCGCGAACCTTCGCCCAGCACCGGAAGCAAGAGGTACCCCTGACGTGTCGTGCTCGTAGTCGAGGTACGGGATGGCGACAGTTGAAATGACACCGGCAAGCGGTAAAACTAGGACAGCGACGGTTGGATCGAAGTGAAGCAGTAGTTCTTGGAAACCAACGAAATACCAGGGAGGTTTCGCGGGATTCGGACTCATCCCCGGGTTCGCGACTTCGCCGAGAGAAGCGGTGAAGAGCGCCGAGAAGAGCAGCACGAAAGCGATCAGCACCAAAGCAGCCACGAACTCGCGCAAGAAAAGGTTCGGGAATGCGAGCACCTTCTCCGGACGGTTTGCTGGTTCTTCGTTCGGTGATCGCGGTACGACGACACCGCCCGCCTTGCGAACCCGCCAGAAGTGAAACGCCATCAACACGAATATTGTTACCGGAATCAGCGTTGTGTGGAGTGTGTAGAAGTTGATGAGCGTCGCTTGTCCTATCTCAGGGCCACCCAGCACCAATTCTTCGAGCCACCCGCCAAAGATCGGAGTGTATTCCAGCATTCCAGTGGAGACTGTGATCGCCCAGTATGAGAGCTGATCCCATGGCAACAGGTAGCCGGTGAAGTTCGACGCCAACACACAGGCCAGTAGAGCCAATCCGATTATCCAGTTGAATTGCCGTGCCTGAAAGTAAGCTCCCGTGAGATACGTTCTCAGCAAGTGCAACAGCACGACGACGATGAGGAAGTTCGCACTCCAGTGGTGTACGCTACGCACGAACTTGCCGAAGAGTACGTCCTGCTGGAGAGCGACGATTGAAGCGTAGGCATCGCCCGGAGCAGGCTCGTATGCGAACATCAACAACACACCGGTCCCCACCAGCAACAGAACCAAAATGAGAGACGAGCCGCCCAGCCCAAAGGTATGGGTATATGTCAGGGCTTTCTTGGGTAGACGAATCGGTCGAAAATGCAAAACGAAGGTGTTTACCCCAACCCAAATGCGCTCTCGGTCGTCGCTGGGTAGGAGTGGGCGGCGGAAGACCGAGCGCCATAAGCGCTTCGCCAGGCGTTCCCCGCCATCCTGGGCACCTGCGTCAGCCATGATCATCGGGAGCCGATGTGTGCGCCCTACTCTCATCGTAAGGGCTCAGTTGTGACCAATCGGGCGTTGAACGCATGGGGCCAATAATACACTGCAGCAGCATCGACTCAACGTGGGACGAAGGTCCAGTAGCCACACCACAGTTCGAGTCGATCGATCATTCCGGGATGGAGTGCACTCTCAACACGCAGGGGTATGCTTACAGCTGCGTATGGAGGCCGGACACCACCACTGCAATCACCGTCACACGAAAAAGGGCACCGGCGGGCGCGCGAGCGGCGCAGCGTACCGACCCTAGAACACTCCCTGAGGTGCTCAAGATTGTCGTTCTGTTATAGCATAATATAATAGTTATAATATTGTCCTTATGTCGATACCAACTAATATAATAGTTGTTATTTGATATATCATTATTACCTATTATATTGTTTGGTATCAGTTGTAAGGGGGTGTTTTGCCTACTATAATAGCAGAAATGACAGACAAAGAGATCCTGCGCGAAATTGGTGGTCGCCTGCGTTCTTACCGACTTCAGCAAAATCTCAGTGTCGCAGACGTGGCGGCACGAGCCGGAGTGAACTCGAACACAGTCGTAAACGTCGAAGCCGGCAGAAATGCGAGGCTTTTGACGATTATGCGTCTCCTTCGCGTATACGGACGCGTCGAGACGGTGAACGCCTTCCTTCCGCCGCCCCAAATCTCTCCGCTGCAACTCGTGAGGGAACGGGGACGTCCACGCATGCGGGCGAGCAAACGCAGAGATGGCTGAGACCGCAGTATGGGCCGAGGTCCGTATATGGGGGCTGTTGGTCGGAGCAGTCGCGGAAACGGAAGATGGTGAAGTCACGTTTGAATATGATGCAGATTTTCGTAGACACGGGCTCGAGCTATCACCGGTGATGGTGCCGCTCTCTACTGAGGGTCCCATCACGTTCCCGGAGCTTCACCGATTCGAGGCGTTCCAAGGCTTGCCCGGCGTGTTGGCAGATGCCCTGCCCGACCGATTCGGAAACGCGGTGATCAGAAAGTACTTTTCTGACCGAGGTAGGCCTGGTGACGCAATGCGGCCGGTGCAGAAGCTTCTGTACATCGGCGAGCGCGCAATGGGTGCGTTGGAATTTCACCCTCCCATGACGGTTCGTCGGGCTGCAGAACGCGAGTCTCTGGAGATCGCGGAGTTGGTCGAGCAAGCACGCGTTGTCATCGAAGGTCGACCATCCGTCAGCATACCGGAGATGATGCGAGTCGGCGCATCAGCTGGAGGGGCGCGCGCAAAGGCGCTGATTCTGTGGAATCGCGCTACAAACGAGGTGCGTTCAGGGTTCGCGATGCCGCATGAGGGAGACGAGCACTGGATGATCAAGTTCGACGGGGTTGGTGAGCTCGGCGAGCCCGACTCGACTCCAAAGCCGTTCAACCGCATAGAGCACGTATACTCTCGCATAGCCCGTGATGTGGGCATCACGATGCCTGAGACCCAACTCCTCGAAGAGCGCGGTTTTGGGCATCTGTTGGTCAAGCGGTTCGACCGTTCCGAAAGACGTAGACTCCACCTGCACAGCCTTGGCGGCATCCACCACATCGACTACAACTCACCAGGATTGTTTTCCTATGAACAATTCCTACGTACGATCCTGGTGCTCGGCCTAGACTACCGCTTTTTGGAAGAAGCCTACCGTCGGTCCGTCTTCAACATCGTTGCCGTCAACCAGGATGATCACGTCAAGAATTTCAGTTTCCTGATGGACAAGCAGGGATCCTGGAGACTCTCACCAGCATACGACCTGACCTTCGCGCGAGGCGCCGGCTATACGAGACATCATCAGATGACGCTCAACGGCAAACGCGACGACTTCACCAGGGAGGATCTGCTCCAGCTCGGTAGTGTTTTCGGCATCAAACGAAACGGGAATGACGTAATAGACGAAGTCGTCGAGGGAATGAGCAGCTGGGAGGACTACGCGCAGGAGGTGAATGTTCCGGCGGCAAAGATCAAAGCGACTCGTGAGCAGTTCCGTTTGCTCTAGACGTCTACAAGCAAGTTGAGAATGCATTCCCTTGTTGCACCGCATGATGCCACTTATCTCCACCATCTCTGCGAGAAAATCACGCGGCTATTCGGTTCCACCTCGATCTGGTACTGATCCGTCGCGGCGACCTGGACCCGCTCCTCTCAGCCCTTCAGCGGCTTGTATCGTATCCGATGCGGCTGCTCTGCCTCCGCTCCCAACCGCTTCTTCCGCGCCTCCTCGTACTCGGTCCAATTACCCTCGAACCAGCGAACCTGACTGTCTCCCTCGAATGCGAGGATGTTGGTGGCTACACGATCCAGAAACCAGCGGTCGTGGCTGATCACCAGCGCACAACCTGCGAAACTGAGCAACGCATCCTCCAAGGCCCGCAAAGTGTCTACGTCGAGGTCGTTGGTGGGCTCGTCGAGCAGGATCACATTGCCCTTGCCACGCAGCAGCTTGGCGAGGTGTACGCGGTTTCGCTCGCCCCCTGAAAGCGACCCGACCCGCTTTTGCTGATCCGCGCCTCTGAAATTGAACGAGGAAACGTAGGCACGGGAGTTCATGTCTCCGTTGCCCAGTTCGATGCGCTCGTCACCACCAGAGATTACTTCCCACACCGTCTTGTCCGGTTCCAGATCGTCACGGAGTTGATCGACGTATGAGAGCTGGACAGTCTCGCCGACGCGCACACTACCTGAGTCCGGCGAATCCTGCCCGAGGATCATCCGAAAGAGAGTCGTCTTACCGGCACCGTTCGGACCGATAATTCCCACGATCGCTCCCCGCGGTATTAATAGCTCGAGATTGTCGATCAGTAGCTTGTCGCCGAAGCCCTTCACGAGGTCCTTAGTCTCAATGACGAGATCGCCCAGTCGCGGCCCTACCGGAATGATGATTTCAGCCCTGCCCTGACGCTCATTTCCTCCCTGCCTTAGGAGATCCTCGTAGGCGTTGACGCGGGCTTTCCCTTTCGCTTGACGGGCTCTGGGCGCCATCCGAATCCAATCCAGTTCACGCTGCAGCGTCTGTTGCCGTGCGGATACCTGTTT
>JBDHHK010000189.1:0-8431 GCA_039589395.1 Gemmatimonadota bacterium | reverse complement strand
GTACAACCCGCTTTGTATCACCGGCGGTCCGGGCCTTGGGAAGACGCACTTGCTGATGGCTATCGCGCACGCGATCGAGACGGCCGACAACCGATTCTCTGTGGAGTACTTCACGCCAGACGGGTTGTCCGAGGCATATCATGCTGCGGTTTCCGCAGGGCAGGGCGACGCTTTCCGCAATCGCCTTTCGGAAACAGACGTATTGCTGGTCGACGATATGCATGCACTAATGCATCAATCCGATATGCAGGCCGAGCTGCTCCGAGTTACTGCTGAGATGCATGCTGCTGGGAAGCAAATAGTGGTTGTCTCCCACCGCTCTCCTGCCGAACTCGCAGGTGTCGATGCGGAGTTCATTGAACGCATATCCGATGGCCTAGTCGTGAGCGTCGGCCCGCCCGAATACGAGACACGTCACGCGATTCTGAAACGGAGGAGTGATGAACGCGGCTCACAATTCGACGAAGGAGTTCTCGAGGCCGTAGCGTCGTACGACATTCAGGACGTACGCGAGCTAATCGGTGTGCTCAACCGACTCGTGGCCCTTCAGGCGGTGAGCGAGATGCCGCTCACCGCGGTCGCAGCTCGGGCGATGTATGAAGGCGAAATCGGCGTGGCAGCGGCTGCGGTGCAGGAGGACGCAGCTGAAGTCGATGAATTCGCCGACTTCCTTTCTGATGTTAGCGAAATCGTAGAACGACAGGTGGATGTCTGGGAATCACGGCTCAACGAAGTGGCCAAGCGCTGGGCTGATAAAGGCTTCTGCACTGATCGGCTCGCCAGCCTGACGAATACCGGATCTTCGAAGTCAGTGGATCAATTCCTGGAGGAGTTCGAACGCGACGTACAGGAGTTGGAACGCTTGAGGAGTTCGGTATCGGAATTTGATGTTTCGTTGGCTGATGATCCCGCGTTCTTCGACCCCGACCGCCTCGCGGAAGCACGAGAGATCGTCGAGAGGGTGGCATCCAAGCCGCCATCTATGCCAGGCCCCTCGAAAGTGTGGAGGTTCGAGGGCTTTTTCGGGAGCTGGGCTAACGCGTTGGCGGTGGAGGCGGCGAAGGCGGTATCCCAGTACCCAGGGCTCGAACACAATCCGTTGGTCTTCATCGGCCCGACCGGCGTTGGAAAGACTCACCTGCTCAACGCCACCGGCAACGCGATTTCCGAAACTCGTGGTGGAGTGGTGGTGTGTCTCTCCGCACGAGACCTCGGAGAAAGCTTCAGTCAGGCTGAAAGTGCTGGCGAGCTCGATGAGTGGCGTGGAGAACTGTCTGACGCCGCCGCACTGCTGGTAGATGACCTTCACCTGATCGCTGGCGACGAGCGATTGCAGCAGGAAGTAGGATTGCTTTTCACACAAGCCCGAGATTCCAGAAGACAGATCGTATGCACCGTCAGTGCTCACCCGGACAACGTGCCTGGCATGGATGAGTCGATAGCGGCGCTGCTTTCGAGCGGTTTCGTCGGTACGCTGGCACCACCGGATCGCGAGCTCCGACGCGGCATAGTTGCGGGAATTCTACGGGAGCGAGTCGGAACCGTGGAGACAGTACTCGCCGATTACCTGGCGGATCGACCTGCCGAGTCGGTGCGCGAGGTGACCGGTTTACTGGGGCGCGTGCTTGAAGCTGCCGAGTCTCGTGGTGTGTCTGCGACTGCGGCGCTGGCACGTGAACTCATCGAGGGCTCCGCGTCCGAGACGAGTCGACCGACGCCGGGTGTGAGAACGAGCGGGGTGATGGTCACGCCGTCAACCAGTGTGAGAAGTGCGGAAAAGATAATCTGGGTATGGCCGGACCCCAGTGAACGGCTGATCGAGGAGTTGTCCTAGTGGCTATCAAGGGGAGTCTCAAGGAAGCGTCACTTCCTGACGTGCTTCAGTTGCTTTCGTTGGGACAAAAGACGGGCTGCCTCTCGATTACTGACCAGTCCAGCTTGGGATACATCTACTTCGATGCCGGTCGAGTATGCTACGCGACGGTCGTGAATCGGCGCGACAGACTCGGCGACATCTTGGTGAAGAGCGGCAAGGTATCGCAGGCTCAATTGGATGAGGCAATAAGGCGCCAAGGTGATGATCGCGACAAGAAGGTGGGAGAGTTGCTGGTCGAGACTGGAGCACTCCCCCGCGCCGAGCTGGAGCATTTCATGCGGCTCCAGATCGAAGATGCGGTGTTTTTCCTGTTCACGTGGAGGCGCGGGAATTTCACGTTTGAAAGCGATATACGACCTCACAAGCAGGACTTCCTCGTTTCCATCGATCCGGAAGGACTCCTTCTCGAAGGAGCGAGGCGGATCGATGAATGGAGTCTCATAGAGAAGAAGATTCCCACCTTCGATCTGTTGTTCCGGTTGGACCAAGAGAGATTGGATGCCGCGGACGTCACCCTAACGAGCGAGCAGGAACGAATCTTACCCTTGTTGAATGGTTCGCGTGACGTTGCAGGCATAATGGAAGCAACGGGTCTCGTAGAGTTTGATGTAGGGAAGGCTCTTTATGGCTTGATCACCGCGGGGTTCGTCCACCGAGCAGGTCGCAGCGAAGCTGGAGAGAAGCCGGAGCCGCGCAGCGCGCGTGTAGACGAACACCGCAACCTCGGCATCGCCTTCTACAAGACAGGGATGCTGGATGAGTCGGTACGAGAGTTCAGGCGCGTGGTGGCGCTTAGTCCGTCTGATGGAAGCGCCTTCTTCCATCTGGGCCTGATTCACTTCAAGCAAGCTCAGTGGAAACAGGCGATAGAGTCGTTCCGTGCCGCATCGGACCTCGGTGGTGCCCCGCCGGCAGTCCTGCATAACCTCGCCGTTAGTCACGAAAAGGCGGGTAATCTCGAAGAGGCAGAGGAGATTCTCGCTGATGCGGCAGACCGAGCGGACGGCAACCCTCGAATCTTGTGTAGTTGGGGTGTACTGGCGCTTCACGCTGGCAGGCTTGAGGAAGCTTGCAGAAGGCTCGACAGCGCCCGAGAGGCGAGCGGAGATCGTAAGCTGAACTCGGTCTGGTATTGGGCTCGATCCCTTGCGGCAGCGGCCTTGGACCGATTCGACGAATCAGTTGACGTGTTGCGGGAAGGCATCGAGGTATTTCCCGAAAATGCGGTGCTCAGCAACAACCTCGCGGCCTTGCTCGATCTCCTCGGAAACCACGCAGAGGCGGAAGAACTGCTCCGGAGCGCGTGGTCGGAAGAGCCGTCGATGCCGCAGTTGTCCAAAAACCTGGGTGATCTGCATTACAGAGCCGGTAACTACGACGATGCTTGGGAGGCATACGAGCGAGTTGTGAAGCTCCAGCCGACGCTTGGTGACGACGTTTACTTCAAGTTGGGGAACATTGCCTACAAGAAACTCCGTCGCGATGACGCCACGAAGTATTGGCGAAAGGCTCTGGAGTTGAATCCCAAACACGAGCTCGCCAAAACCAACCTCGATACCATGAGTGCACTGGATTGATTTTGGTATTGTCGGTGTGTTCGGAGTGATAGGCGAAACGGTTGAGAGTTTGTCTGGATGATGGGGTACCTGTTGGTTCGGGCCGGTGGCAACAGATACGGGCTCAGACTCGATCAGGTTCTCGAGGTGGTGGACGGTTGCGAAGTCTCGTCGGCGCCGATAGTGCACGCATCGGTGCGAGGCGTGACGAGGATGAGAGAGAAATCGGTGCCGTTGGTGCATCTGGCTTCGCTCATCGGCAACGAGTTGCCGCCGACCGACCGGGAGAATACGGCCGTGTTGGCGCGATGTCTGGGATCGTTGGTGGCGTTTGAGGTGGAAGACGCTGAAGCCGTTGCCGTTGATGAACCGGCGGACGTCCCAGATGCTTGGCAATTGCCGTGGGTGTGCGGTGTGGTGAGAAGGGAGAGCAGACTCGTGCCGGTGATTGATCTAAACGTTCTTGGAGAGCGGCTGGAGCCAGAAGGAGCCCGGGGGCCAGAGTGAGCATAGGCGACGAGGTTCAGTTGGTGACGTTCAGTGTGGGCGGGCAGGAGTTTGGCTTCAACGTGTTTGACGTAGAGCGCGTTCTCCGGTACGTAGAACCCACACCGTTGCCTGAAGCGCCGGACTACCTCGAGGGCACGGTGAAGTTTGCGGGCGATGCGGTACCGATCGTCGATTTGCGGAAGCGATTGGAGGCGCCGGCGAACGTTGGAGAGGATACCAGAATTGTCGTTTTGGAGTTGGATAGAGGACGGGTCGGCTTGGTGGTCGATGCGGTATTGGAAGTGATGAAAGTACCGGCAGATCAGGTACGTCCCCCATCCCCAATCGTTCAAGGGCTGGCAGCTGAGTATATCACGGGCATTGTTTCAGTGGCGGACCGCACCCTCGTGTTGCTTGCAGCGTCGAGGCTGCTGAAATCGAAGGAAAGCCTCACCATAAGTGTTTTGACTGCGGAGTTGACCGATGAGTGAACCCATTGTTGCGCCGTTGCGCGCAACTTACAAAGAGCTCACCGACCGTCTCGAGGCGGTATCACCCGAAGGTGACCGCGAAGCTATCAAACGAGAAATAATCGCGCTATTCAAGACCGTCGATCAAGGGATCACAGATCTTACGGAACTCAAGGAGGATATTCGCACCCTGGTGGAGAAGTACAAACAACTCGCTCAGGGTGAGAGTGGTGAACAGGCGCCGCAGTTCACCGGCGCCGTTCCGGCAACCCGCGCAGATCATATCGGCGCTTCGACATTCATTGAGAAGGGCTGGAGCCTCATATCCCTGGGGGACTATCCCGGCGCCATGCAGGCTTTGGAAAAGGCCCTCAAGTTATCCCCTGGTGACGTTCAAGCCGAGTCGTTGCTTGGGTGGGCACAGATGCTCAATGAGAGCTACGACGACGCGTTGAATACCTTCCAACAGGTCTTGGTAAGGGAGCCTGCGAACTCATTGGCCCGAATCAATGTCGGCTACATCTGTCTAAAGAAGAAGATCTTTGGAGAGGCGATCGAACACCTTTCGAAAGCTATCCGGCTGGACAACGATAAGAAGGCCACTCTCTACGCCCATTTCTACCTTGGGCTGGTGTACCTCGAAAGGGAAATGTACGAGGACGCTCAGACATTCTTTGAGAAGACAATCCGCCTTGGCCCAAATTTGATTGAGGCGTACTACGAGCTAGGGCGCGCGCAGTGGTTTGCGGATGACTCGGAAGATGCCAAGAGCACATGGGCAGATGGATATAAGGCCAACAAATTCAACCCGTGGGGAAAACGCTGTAAGGAAATGCTCGATTTGGTAGAGCAGGGGCAGGAACCGCCACGCAGCTAGCAATACTGATTTTTGCGTTTTTGGCGCAGGGCCCGTCTCAAGTAACGGTCGGCCGGGTGACGGCTGTTTACTGGTCGGACGATGCCGAAGTCGCAAGGCGCCTAGCTGAAGCCGCGGCCGCGGTTAGTTCGTTTCCCGGGATTTCCGACAATTGGAACGAACCGGTGCGACTCGTGCTCGTGGATGATGAGCGCCGATTCGACTCGCTTTTGAGCGGTCGAATTCCGGAGTGGGGTGTCGGTGCGGCAATCCCCGCATCCAACACTATCGCGCTGCAATTGACGGGAAATGTACGCCGCACAATGCATCATGAACTGGCTCATCTCGCACTGCACAGCGTCGTGGAAAGGGTTCCACTTTGGTTTGACGAAGGTTATGCATCCCGGGCGGCAGGCGAGTGGGGACGCCTCGGTGCTCTTCGCGTCAATTGGGCTCTAATGGCCGGAGCGGTGCCCACATTTGGGCAGGTGAATCGTGACATTAGAAGCGGTGCAGCGCACGCCGAAACCGCATATGCTCTTGCGACTGCAGCCGTCGTGTATCTCGAACGGCTCGGTGGCGAGCGGGGCCTGGATCCGTTTCTTGCGAATCTCGTTGATACTAGAGATTTTGACAGGGCTCTGAGAGCCACGCACAACGTGACGTTTGGCCAATTCGAGGTGCTTTGGCAAAAAGACCTTCGCAAGCGCTACGGTTGGGTGTTATTTTTTTCCTCGCTGACTGTCTTCTGGACGATCCTTGCGGTTGTGCTGCTGAGCCTCTGGGGATGGCGCCGCCGCCGGGACAAAACACGGCGGGCGGCACTCGATCAGGGATGGACGGTCTCAGGTGATTGGGACCGAGTTTCTTGACGCATATGGAACATCGGATTAGCGTAAGTGTCTATGTCTAAAGGTACTTCGCCCGCGCGACTGCATTTTCGCGGCAGGAACTATCTCCTGTTGGGCGGCGCCTTGGCAGCGGTCGGCGTAGGGTACTTGCTGCTTGCAGGCGGCGACACGGCCATTGCTCCGATGCTCCTGGTGCTCGGATACTGCGTGCTTTTTCCGCTAGGTCTGGCACTGTAATTATGGGGCTCGAGGGCGAATAGCTCAGTTGGTTTAGAGCGCCTGCCTTACAAGCAGGAAGTCGGGGGTTCGAATCCCTCTTCGCCCATTTTGGAAGGGTGGAAAAATCGCTGACTCAATGGTGAGTCACAAATCGGAGGTAAGAAACCGGTGATGGTCAAAAACACCATGCTTCGTGCCATGCTCGCAGGTTTGCTCGCAGTCGCGGGTGTCTCCCTTCTCTCGACGGGTGCCACCGCGCAGGAACGATCCCACGATCGCGTCTTGTTCCTAGTGCCTGTGCCGGAGCAAAACGACGACTCTTTATGGGTCCATGAGATGACCGATCGCCTGCGTAGTAGAGCGCAGGGCAAGTTCCGCCACAAGTGGCAGGTAATCGGTAAAGACGTAATCACGGAACTGTTGATCAATTCCGGCTTCGACTCTCTCACAATCGTAGGGCCCGAGATGGCCGAGCAGTTTGCCCGCCCATTGCAGGCTCACGCCTATATATATGGTGAGATTAACCGGGACGGTCAGACACCTGTGGGCAGGTTCCGTATGGTTGACGTGAGCAGGAGTGGACTTTCCGGCTGGATGACGGTAATGGGTGAGCCCGCAGACGAGGCGCGTTCATTTGCCGACAAAGTGGCCGATTCGCTCGAGAATCAGGTGCGTGCCGCTGACAAGGCAAAAGAGTGCAACATGCGTCGCGACCGTTCAGAGTGGCGACGGGCACGTGAAGCGGCAGACGATGCTTTCGCGCTGTACTCAAACCACCCGTCAACCGCAAGGTGCATGTCCTACGTGTTCCAGGGCCAGGAAGCGCCAAACGACAGCCTGATCTGGGTGTATGAAAAGCAGACGCGTGGCGACTCGCTCAACTTGCGCGCCTGGGAAGATCTGTCCCGTGCGTACATGAGGGCTGGTGACACTGCTAATGCGGTCACTGCCATTGACATGCAGCTTCAGGCGAATCCAACTGACACGATCCTCCGCGCCCAGATGGCGGCTGGACATGTGTTCAATGGAGATATAGATAAAGCCCTCGAGGTTCTCGATGAGGGACTCGTCCAGTACCCCGAAAGCAGACGTTTTATCCGCCTGAAGGCACAGGCCTGCGAGCAGGCTGAGCAATGGGACTGTGTTCTGGAGACACAGACACGCCTGTATGAGGTAGACACAACGCTGGTTGGGCAATTGGGTTTCTACAACGGGCAATTCCTATTAGCCACACAGACCAACGACACCACCGCGATGTTGCGCTGGGCTACGATGTTTCTGGAGTATGAGCCGGAGTCGATGCAGTTCTTGCAGGCTCGAGCGGTCCTCCTGACATCGCAGGGATTCAGTGATTCAGCTTTGACGGTGCATCAGCGCATAGCCGAACTGGACCCGTCGAATCTGCAGAGTGTGGTTGCGGTAGTGCAGGCCAAGGTTGAGGCGTTTACCATCGATTCTACTCAGCCGCTCGATACTGAGGCGCTCGCTGAGATCGAAGCTGGACTCGACAATCTGCTTTCTATCGCCGAAGGAAATCCAAACATCAATACGATGGTTGGAGGCGAATACCTGAAGATCGCGCAGAAGTTTGGCACCGCTCAAACGGACTGGAACATGGTGATCCAGTACGCCGAGAGGGCCCTCGAGAATGATCCAAATGGTGTTCTCGATGCAGCCGCCAACTTCTGGCTCGGTTATGGAGTCTTCTCGATCACGGTCCCGATGGATGCAGCGATCATGGAAGCTCAGGCTTGCACACCCATGATCGACACGTACCAAAGGAACCTGATTCGCGCGAGGACAGCGCTAGAGGCAGGTCGAAGCGTGTCAGAGGAAGCCGCATCGCAGCTGCTGGATTATCTGGCGCAGCTGGCTGAGCGCCCTGAGCAGTTCCGCGCATCGTTCTGCGGTAGGTAATTAGAGGTTGCAACTGAGCTATGCCCTATCTAGATTTGACGATTGCGATTTGGAGGGGCTGTAGCTCAGTTGGTTAGAGTGCCGGTCTGTCACACCGGAGGCCGCGAGTTCGAGTCTCGTCAGCCCCGTGACGCTGTTTCAAAAAGGTAGCAAACCTGGCCCCGCCTGCACTGCATGCGGGGCCTTTTCCTTGCCCA
>JBDHHK010000188.1:0-8464 GCA_039589395.1 Gemmatimonadota bacterium | reverse complement strand
CACGGGGACGTCGGTTCAGGTGACGACGCCGACCCCCCATGCTGCGGGTGCTGTGGATGTGGTGGTGACGACGCCGGGTGGTAGTGATACGTCGCCCACGCAGTTCACGTATGTGGTACAACCAGACACCTAGACTAGTGATCGACGATGAAATCGCATGTCAAGGCTGCGAAGTCATGGTCCTCATCAGCCATAAGTCATTATAAATCAGAGGCTTACGGCACCGAAGTATCGTCCAACACCGCCCAAATCTGCCAAAACGGCATCGATTGGGAGCTTGCAGCCATCGATTGCATGCTTTACGCCCTCGATTGGGAGCTCTCGCTCGTCAATTTAAAGCCTCACGTCAACGATTCAAAGCTCCCAATTTTCAAAATGCATGCTTCCAAGTGCCGGATGAATGCTTCCAGATGCCGACTGCAAGCTTTGAATCGGTGGCTGAACACTTCAGATCGACATCGTGAAGCTCACGATCGCCAACAGGAAGCTCGCAATTTTGAAATTGTTGGCTTCCAACTGAGGATTTGCAGCTTCATGTCGCGAGCTCAAAGCTTCAAATCGATCGCGTCAGCTCACCAATCGCCCGCCTCCAGCGCTCATCCGGCAGGCTGGCGCATACTCCAAACGTGTCGGGCCCGCTGTTCGCCTCCATCAGCTTTGCGGCAGCCGCGGTAGCTCTTCCCGCCGACCGTGAAACACTAACGTGCCGACCATAGAGGGTCGACGCCATTTGCTCAAGGCAGGAAAGCAAACAGAACGAGATGGTATCGTTCCCAAGCAAGAAAGCTGATGTGGCCGCGTTGGTCGGGATGATGATTCATGGGCTTGATTTGCTCACTTCACATCTCCCCACCTAGTGACAACGGCACGAATCTTTCGTAATATTCCAGACATGACTTGCCCACGCTGTGCCGTCGGTGATCTCGCCGAGGACACGGGGAAATGTGTCCTGTGCGGATTTGTACCGGGCGCAACCTCCACGGTTGCTGTGGAAAAGCCCGTCATCGACGAAGTCCAAGAAACCGTGCAGCGGGAGCTCGAGGGGCGATTTCGGCTGAACGTTCTGCTCCGCCACGGTTCAAAATCGTCGGTTTACCTAGCTGATGAGGTCGAAACCAACCGGCTCGTAGCCCTCAAGGTCATACCGCTTCAGCGGGGCATGAACATCGATCTCGTGTCGTTCGAACGTGAGGCTGGAGTGGCAGCGTCACTATCTCACGCCCACATCGTCCCGATTCTCAGTTTTGGCCATACCAATGCGCTCCTGTGGTACTCGATGGAGTACGTCAAAGGTCGCTCCCTTGCCGATTTGCTTCGGGAATCGGGGCCCATGGACCTTGATACCTGCCAGAAAATTCTGGAGCAGGTGGCGAGCGCTTTGGATTATCTCCATCGCCGCAGCGTAACGCATGGTAACGTCAAGCCTGACAACATCTTAGTCGATGCGGATAGATGGGCGATGGTCTCCGACGCGTGCGTGATGAGTTCATTGAGGCCGACGTCGGAGCAGGGCAACGCAAGAGTCCTGACAGGCAGTCCGGAGTACATGGCGCCGGAGCAGTTCCGGGCCAGATCTGTTGGAGCAAGCGCTGACCAATACTCGCTCGGCGTTGTCGCATATGAGTGTCTGACAGGCAATGTGCCATTTGTTGGCGATTCGCCAGAAGAAATGGAGCGCATGCATCGAGCGGAGATCCTCGAGCCAATCAAGGAAATCGTTGAGGACCTGCCCGAGCAGGTGAGCCACGCAATTCAGCGGGCGTTGGGCAAGACCCCTGCAATACGCTTTGCTACGGTCCTCGACTTTGTCGCCATGCTGCGTCGCGACTGGGCCCCACAGGCAACCACTGCCATGGTGCCCGAAAGTCGTCCCAGTAGACCATCGCATGTATTTGTGATCGATGCGCCCAAACGGCGGCTGAGGTGGCTGTGGGGGCTCGGCGGCACCTTTGTGATCGTCGCTGCGGCCGCTGCCTACTACTGGTTCGGACCTGGGCAGGGCATGCTTCCTATGCAGGCAAACATATCAGCCGTCTCCACCACAGGTGGCGCTACAGAGCAGGCAATGGAAGACGCGGAAGTTCTGCCTCCGACTTCTGATAATGCCGCCGAGGCAACCGTGCAGACCACAGGGGCACCCGCTACTCCGGCCAGGCAGACGACTCCGCCCCCTCCACGCACTACCCGTCCCGTGGTCACACCTCCGCCGGTCGTAACCGAGGCTCCGGTAGTGCCACAGGCTCCAGGAGAGCTGTTCATCAATTCTAGACCATGGGGCCGCGTGTACGTGGACGGTGAATTTATCGGGAACACGCCTCAAGCTGGGCTTACGATTGCCGCTGGCGTTCATACGATTCGTGTCTTGCGAGACGGCTTCGAAACCTATGAGGCTGAGATCGAGATCTTCTCAGGCAGACAACGTCGAATCACCGATATAGTCCTAAGGCCCCGCCAACCGTGAATCTTCTTCGCGCGCTACTCCTCTCTGTAGCGATCGCGACTGCCACCAGCCCCGTTACGACCTATGCGCAGACTGCTGCGGCACTGGTCGAGCAGGGAATCCGTGCTTACGATGAACTCGAATTCGAAGCCGCCGCCGCTTCTTTGCGGCGCGCGCTGCGGGCGGTTCCAGGCGTAGACATCGGTGGTGAAGCCTACGCTCGCGCGCTCATCTACCTGGCTGCCACACAATACTACCGCGACGATCCGGATTCTACCGAAGCTTTGTTCGAACAGCTCGTTCTGTTCGATACCCGTCAGCGGCCCGACCCATTGGTGTTTGAACCTGGGGTCACAGACATCTTCGAGGCGGTGCGGCGGGACACAAAGGCTCTCACCGTTGTCGTACCCGATCGAACGGCGATAGGCATCGGGGCGGGTGACCTTCCTGTCACCCTGTACGCCAGTTCATTCATTGGGACAGTGGTGGAGATCTTCGACCAAGACAGCTCCCTCACGCGACTGGTATACGACGGCCCCGTGAGCGACAGCCTGGTCGTCACTTGGGATGGTCTTGACTCCACAGGCACCAGACCTCCTGATGGCAACTACACGTTGGCGATCACCTCGCGGCGCCCCGGCGGTGCTGCGCTTCGCTCCACCAGATTCCCTCTGAATCTGTTCACGACCCAGAGGGACACCCTGGCTCATCCACTGCCGCAAGCCGACTCTCTCTTCCTCCCGGAGCGAACTGGGCGAGGGCAGACAATAGAGACGTTGCTCGGTGGTCTGCTGATGGGTGGAGCGGTGATGGTTTTGCCAGGCGCAATGGCATCTGAGTCAGAACTGATGGGCACTCGCATGGCCGTCGGCGGTGCTATGAGTATTGCGGGAATCGTTGGATTTGTGACACGACGGCCGGGCCGTGTCCTGCCAGAAAATGTCGCAGCCAACAACGCATTACGCGAAGAATGGGAGGAGCGTCTTCGCACCACTGTCACCGAGAACGCCGCTCGCGTGGCTAGTATAAGGCTGGTGGTGGAGGCTGGTCCGTCACGAATTGTGCAACTGCGGCGGCCCTGATGCCGAACCTGCGCATGTTAGTGTTTCGGCTTGTGTGTATCTTACTGCTGCTATCGTCGGCTACGCACGCGCAGACCCCCCTCCGGACTTCGGTGAGCGTTGGTGGACAGTTTTTGAACCTCAACACCGAAGAGGCCACCGGAGAGCAGCGCCTAAGTGGCTTTGGTCTAGGCGGAGATGCAACCGTTGCGTTCGGACGTTTGGGTCTGGCGATCCGGTACATGGAAGGTTCGTTGAGCCCGAGTGAGGCCGGCAGAGACAGAGATATCGTCGAGGGCGAGGCAATGCTGTCGCTGCGTGCGACCCCATGGTTGAGGATTGCGCTGGGACCGCATATTCGAAGCCTCATCATTCCAGAGGGCACCGAAAGGTGGCTCTTTTGGGAAGGGCGCATACAGGCCAAGGCAAGCCTCGGCTCACCTCGTTTGGTGAGTGTGTTCGAGCTTTGGCAGGTTCTGTCGGCAAATGTGGACGTTGACGACCCGTATGACGGCGGTCGAGGGATCGAAGGCGGTTTGAGGTGGGAGGTCTCTTCGTTTCCAATTTGGTTGGGGCTCGGCTACCGCATTGATCGCAGCAATCTTGGCGATGGGTCCAGAACCGAAGTCATGGAGCACATTCTTTTCTCGATTGGCATCGGGCACGGTGCCCACTGAGGCGCTCTGGAGCTGCAGCGCACCTACCTGTCTATCTAAAAACGCTCTTTAGTACGAACCAGATGTTTGCAGGCCGTTCCGCAAGCCTGCGCATATACCACGGAAACCACGCCGAGCCATAGCTTATCAGCACCCGCACCTCGTGACCTGCTGCGGCTAACTCCATTTGGTCTTCTCTTGAAATGCCATACAACATCTGGATTTCGTATGTACCCGGCTCGAGACCCCGCTCGGCGGCGTCTTTGAAAATCTGAGTGAGTAGTACCATGTCGTGCGTGCCAAACGCCGGCAGTCCGCCATCGCCCGCAATACTCGCATCGAGCATCCGCCTGGCAAGGACGAGGAAATTCGTGTCAACGTCTTTCTTGCTCTGCAAAGCAACACCGGCCGGTTCGCTATAGGCTCCCTTCACCAACCGAACAGCGGCTTGGCACTCAATAAGGCGCTCGAGATCATCGGCGGTACGGTGCAGGTAGGACTGCACGCACAACCCAACGTTTTCATGCTCGTTGCGCGCCCGCTCGACCATATCCAACGTGCGGTCCACATACGCTGAGCTCTCCATATCAACCCAAATAAAACCTTCGGTTTCCGCCGCACACCGTAGGAGTGTCAAAAGATGTTCATAGCAGAGGTCTTTGCTGAGATCGAGACCGAGTTGCGTTGGCTTGAGTGATACTTGGCAGGGAAGGCTCTCCCGCTTTATACGATCGAGCACCCCAACGTAGTGTTCTGTCACTTGCTCGGCCTGGTCAATCGTGGTGACGTTCTCGCCCAGCTGCGTTACCAACGATGTAAGGCCGTCTGTGCTGAATTCGCCGGCAGCACGAAGCGCTACGTCTAAACTCTCTCCCGGGATGAATCTGGAAGTGGCCCGCTTAGCAAAAGAACGTTTGCGAAACTGTTCATCCAGCCAGGCTTGCCTGGACGCCCAAAGTAGTGTTTGCCGTGCAATACCCATCGTCTGTCGCCGCCAGTTGGTGGATTACCGCTCCTCGAGATTCAGCGCCTCGATCTTCATACACCTATTCTGCACGACCGTTATGCCCGCGTCGGCAAGGATCTTCGCCGCTTCGTCGTTTCGAATGCCGAGTTGAAACCAGACCGCCTTCGGATGCTTCGCGAGAATGTCTTGTAGATGTGCAGGTATATCGTCAGGTCGCCTGAAAACGTCCAATATGTCCACGTCCCCTGGGATATCCGCGATTTTCCTGTATACCTTCTCGCCGAGAATCTCGTCAACTTCGGGGAAATAGACTGGGACCGGCACTATCTCATAACCCTTTTCCTGAAGAGTCTTAGGAACCTGGAAAGCGGGCTTGGTCGCATGCGATTCTGGTTTGATTCCCAGCACCGCGATGCGGTGGCTATTGGCGAGCAAGTCCAAGATGGCATCGTCGTCTTCGAGAATTGCTGCTATCTGATTCGTCATAGAGGTCAGGAAACCATCGATAGTTGTTGGGATGCTGTCACCCTCCAATTCATATATCGCATTTCGCACCGACTGCGGCAGTGAGATCTTGGTGCGCGCATTGTAGTCGAACCAAACCAGAGTCGCATATCCCTCGGCGACTACACGGTCGGCAGTCCGGGATACGACCGCGTAACTCATCAAGAATCGGTCATCTTCCATCTGTACGGTTCGGGTGCCCGCCAATACCGAATCCGGAAAATGCAGTGCAGAGCGGAAGCGGCACTCAGTGGAATGAAGAATGATGCCCGTTCGGTTACGGTCGTAGGACTCGAGAACGCCGCACCTCTCCAGATAAGACATCCGTACCGATTCGAAATACCTGAAATACGCGGTGTTGTTTACGTGGCCGTAGGCATCCAGTTCTCCCCAGAGCACCGGTATTTCAACAGCGACTGGAAAACCTTCGAGCAGCCGATGGTTCGGTTGCGTTGCTGTCATGAGCGGAAATCTAACCATCTAGTGCGAGGCAAGTATCCACGCCGACTCAGGGAAATCCTCACGTCTTACCGCCTGCTCGGGCGAAGCGGTGGGGATGGGTACCGCCCGTCCGCCTTGTGTGGTGCGGTTTGAGTGAGGAGTACCGCCCTACCGCCCTGGGAAGGGCGGAGTGGCGGGGAGAGCGGAGAGGGTGGGATTCGAACCCACGGAACCCGTGAGGGCTCACCGGTTTTCGAGACCGGCTCCTTCAACCACTCGGACACCTCTCCAAATCCGCGAATGGACGGCTTCAATCCAGTTCGAGAGGTCGAAATGTCGTCACGTTTAGGAGTGGAGACAACCCGTGTCGGGCGGTACACCACTCCCGGCCCATCCACCCGGTGGTACCCTTCCACGCCTCACACCCAACCAGTCGGTATGGCGGTAGGTAGCCTCCGCGATCAACCTACCGCCATACCGCCCGGTGCCGTGTGGGGATGAGGTCGGGTACCGCCGTACCACCCTGGTGGGCTGGTGGGAGGTGCTGCCCTACCGCCCTAACGTCCCGCCTTATACATTGCCGCACAGACCAATGACAATACCCAATAGACAAGCCCTCCTCGATGCAGAATCCATAGCGCTCGTGCTCAAACGGATGTCCGCGCAAGTGGTGGAGCTGGCAGGAGGAACGGATACGCTGGTGCTCGTCGGCATACAGCGTCGCGGGGCCGAATTGGCCGAGCGCCTAGCCAAGATGATCGCAGAGCGTGAAGGAACTGAGGTTCCCTGCGGGGCCATGGACATTACGCTTTATCGAGATGACCTACAGACGGTTGGACCCCGGCCGATCGTCGGGGAGACCAAGATTCCTTTCGATTTGGACGGCAAATGCGTGATCATCGTCGATGATGTGTTGTATACAGGCCGCACGGTGCGCGCCGCCCTGGATCAGCTTGCGGATTTCGGCCGCCCGGCCAGAATCGGGCTCGCCGTACTCGTGGATCGCGGCGAGCGCGAGCTACCCATTCAGGCAGACATTGTTGGGGAGATGGAAAAGACGCCACCGGGAACCCGAGTGGATGTGCTTGTCGAGGAACTCGATGGCCGCGACGCGGTTGAACTCGTTCAAGAGGGGGTAGAGTGACTCAGGTGGCTCTCGGGAAAGACCTGCTGGGGTTGGAGTCGCTCTCAGCCGAGCAGTTGCGCCTCGTTCTCGACACGGCCGAACCGTTCAAAGAGGTCAGTGAAAGAGCAATCAAGAAAGTCCCTACGCTTCGCGGAAAGACGATCGTCAATCTATTCTTCGAAGCGTCCACGCGGACACGGATCTCGTTCGAGTTCGCAGAAAAAAGGCTGTCGGCGGACACTGTGAACATTGCCGCCCAAGGTTCGTCAGTGCAGAAGGGGGAGAGTCTGGTCGACACCGCGCGTAACCTCGAGGCGATGCGTATCGACATGGTTGTGATTCGGCATCCATCTTCCGGAGCACCCGCATTCCTTGCGGAGCGGATTCCCTCGAACGTCATTAACGCCGGCGACGGAAAGCACGAGCATCCAACACAGGGTTTCCTCGACATGCTCACTATCCGTGACAAGTTCGGTCGCATCGAGGGACTCAAGGTCTGTATCTGCGGCGACATCCTTCACAGCCGGGTTGCCCGCAGCAACATATGGGGGCTGTCGAAGCTGGGTGCCGAAGTGGCAGTGTGTGGACCCGCTTCATTGATGCCGCTGGGGCTGGAAGAGCTGGGGGTCACCGTTTTCCGGAGAATCGAGGATGCCATAGAGTGGGCGGACGTGCTCAATATTCTCAGGCTTCAACTCGAGAGGATGCAACCCGGTTACATACCTTCATTGCGCGAGTACTACCGAGTATTTGGCGTCACGGACGAACGGCTGGAGCGCGCACCCAAGGACATCGTCATTCTCCATCCGGGACCAATGAACCGGGGCGTGGAAATCGATTCGAAGGTCGCCGATGGCCCACACAGTGTAATCCTTCAACAGGTTACGAACGGGGTAGCGGTTAGGATGGCGATTCTATATCTGCTTGCCGGCGGCGCACCAGAATCGGCCGAGGCAGCGAAAGGGCGCGGTAGGGAGGAAGCAGAATGAGACCTCAGCTAATCAGAGGTGGCCGAGTCATCGATCCATCCCAGGATATCGATGAGGTAGCCGATCTTCTCGTAATCGACGGCAAGATAGAATCGATTGGCAATGGGCTCGGGGAGCCGGACGATGTCCAGACAATCGAAGCTGCCGGGAAGGTAGTCGCACCCGGTCTGGTGGACGTACATGTGCATTTCCGCGAGCCAGGCCGTGAAGACGCCGAGACTGTCGCTTCCGGTGCGCGAGCTGCAGCTGCCGGTGGTTTCACTTCCGTGTGTCCAATGCC
>JBDHHK010000187.1:0-8681 GCA_039589395.1 Gemmatimonadota bacterium | reverse complement strand
CCACCCTCCTGTTCCAGAACTTTCCGAATCCGTTCCCGAATGAGGCGATGGGAGTCACCTCCACATGCATCTGGTTCGACCTCGCCGAAGATGACGAGGCGACACTGGATATCTTGGACATTCGCGGACACATCGTCAGGAACATCGTGCCGGGTGTGTCGTTCCCTAGAAACGTGCCGGCGGGAAGGTACGGTCGAGGCCAGTTGGGCGACACGGGACGGTGCGACCCACGGCTGGAGTGGGACGGCACTACTCACGACGGATCCGTCGTTCCACGTGGCATCTATCCGGTACGGCTCAAGACAACAAATGGAACTTTCTTCAAGCGAATCGTGTTCTTGGGGATAGAACCATGAAGAACCGTTTTTGGGGTTACCTGTTTGCCTTGGTGTCATTGAGCGCTTTCGGCTCTTCGCTCCTAGCGCAAGAAACGGTGCGGGCCCTCAATCGCGCCGAAACGGCATACCGTGGCATCGAAACACTGCGCGCGGAGTTCACGCAGACGCTGGAAAACCCGATGTTGGGTGAGCCGGTGGTTTCGACAGGCGTACTTTCGCTCGCGCCTCCCAGTCGTTTTTCGATGCGCTTCACGGATCCCGACGGCGATCGGATCGTGAGTGACGGAACCTGGCTATGGATTCACCTGCCGAGCAGTGTGCCCAACCAGGTGTTGCGACAGCCAATCCCCAGTCGCGGAGCGGCTACCCCTAATCTGCTCGCGCAATTCGTCGATCGGCCGTTGGAACATTACCGGGCTTCCTTATTGGGCGTTGACTCCGTTGCCGGCGAACTCGTGGATGTGGTGAGCCTCGTTCCGCGCCGCGATGATGACCCGTTTGCCGAGGCCGAAGTTTCGATATCCCGTGCAACCGGACTTGTACGTCGTTTGATGGTGGTAGAATTAGCCGGGCAGAGACGAACGATTCAGTTCGAACGACTGCAGCGCAACGTGGAAATCCCCGCCTCGGAAATGGAGTTCGTGGTTCCGAGCGGAACGAGAGTGATTACTCCCTAATCGACGACTCCGCTCGCTCGAACAGTTCGGCCGGGTTTCCGACTCCTTCGAGCAGCTCCATCGCTCTGGCGACTTGCGCGTCGTCTCGTATGCGACGAAGGGCTTCCGCATCCCTGTCGAACACGTAGCGTGCGGTCTCGTACCCGAGCTGCCGGTCCAGAAAATCACCAGCACCTTGGAACACTGCCGCCGGCAAGTCGATGCCGCGGTCCCGAAACCGCCGGATCAACTCGTTCCGCATGCTTCGAGTCACGGCAAAATCTGTGGTGGATATCGTTCCATTGCCCTTGAGTTCTAGGGCATATGAGGTCAACACGTCTCTATAGACTGGGATATTGGACCCGAGTGCCCGGGAAAACTCCTGCTCGCGCGTACTGAGGGTGTCCAACCTGACGGTGAAGTCGGGACGGATCCCTCCACCGCCGACAACCGCCCTCCCCGCGTCGGTGTAGAAGACCGAACTCGAATCCACGAACGTCGTATCGCCAGTTCGATCTGCCCGTTCTTCCTCCGCTCCGCCGACAATACGTAGACGGTCTCCCACACGTCGGATCGGTCGTTGAATCGTGCGGCCGCTCGGCGTCTGCCAGCGACCCGTGGTCAGTTGGAAAGCATTCTCGGGTCCAAGCGGAAATACCGTCTGAACAAGGCCCTTGCCGAACGTCGGGGTTCCGAGCACCAACGCGCGGTCGTGATCTTGAAGCGCCCCGGCGATGATCTCAGCGGCGCTAGCGGTCCCTCCGTTAACGAGTACGACGATCGGCATCCCCGGCCATGCTTCGCCATACTCTGCTTCGTATGATCCCCTCACCCTCGGGTTGCGACCGTTGGTGCGCACCATTACCTGGCCTTCGCCAATGAAGAGATCGGTGAGCGTCACCCCTTCGGTCAAAAGGCCACCTGGGGAATCCCGTAGGTCGAAGATGAGCGATCGCGCTCCGACTCCGCGAAGCGAGTCGATCGCCTGGCGGACTTCCTCAACGACGGTGTTGCCCATGGTCGAGTACGCCAAAGACACGTATCCGATTTGCTGCTCCAGCAACAGGGCAGCCTGCACCGATTTCACGTGCACCGACGCACGAGTGAGCGTGAGATCAAACGGCTCCGGCACTCCGGGGCGCGCAATGGCTATCCTCACTTCCGTACCCGGCGCTCCTCTCAGCTCTCTTACCGCCTGTTCGTTGCGCCATCCGAAGGTGGACTCACCTTCGACCTCAACGATCCTATCCCCCGACTCGATGCCGGCTGCTTCTGCTGGAGTGTCCGCAATGGGGGCGATCACGGTGATCCATCCGTCGCGGACATCTATCTGCATCCCCAGGCCACCGTAATTACCTGTCGTCCGCTCGGTCAGCTCCCTCACTTCCTCAGGGCCGAGGTAGGTCGCATAAGGATCGTTCAGTTCGCCAATCAACCCCTCGATCGCCAACTCGTACAGCTCAGCCTCACTGAGGGAGTCAACCGCGTATTCCGCTATGTGTGCGACAATGTCTTCGAACAGCCGCGCCTTCTCATAAACGTTCTGCGATCTCGCGCTGCCCCTTTGCAGCAACCATCCACCTGAGATCAGCGCGGCCACAAAGACCAGGCCAAGCAGTATCAGTCGTGATCCCTTCATCACCAATCTCTCCAACGTTGGAGCACCTCGGATACATCCGTCATGAGTTTAAATCCCAAGCAACTTCGTCTACGCATGCCTGCACCAGATGCCAAGCAGCCAACTCTACCGAATCGGGGCTACCGTCAGCATTCACGTGTACGATTCCAGGACCAGCCGCTCGCAGAAAGGCGTCTGATATGCGACCGCGCACATCTTCCTCGGCTTGTTCGATTCTGTCCAACGCCTTTCCGGTTTTTGCCTTCCGATTCTCCAACACATCACTCGGAGCATCCAACACCAGCGTGAGGTCGGGCACGAGCCCACCTGTCGCGAGGCGGTTCGCCTCGAGCACAGCGTCTTCGGGCAATCGTCTTCCCCTTACCTGGTAAGCCCAGGTCGACAGCTCGTAGCGGTCACCTACGACGATCGTACCTGCTGCCAACGCAGGCCGAATAACCTGTTGAACGAGGTCAGCTCGAGCAGCAAGCATAAGGAAGAGCTCGGACAGCGGCGTAGCATTCAATTCGGGATCCAACGCGGCGTTTCTTGCGGCTTCGGCAACTGGAGTGCCACCCGGCTCGCGCACCTCCAGTACCTCGCGATCGTCGGCGCGAAGCCGTGAAGCAAGTCGGGAGGCAAGCGTGGTCTTCCCGACCCCGTCTGGGCCCTCAACAACTATGAAGCAGCCCTTCATGGTTCCTCAACTCAACCAGGAATTATGATCGAGCTCTCGCCACCCTTCCTTATCCCCTCTACGATCTTCTCATTAACCTGAAGCATCATCTTATCGAAATTCGACTGTGCCGCAACCACTTGCTGGTACTTGGGATGAGCCTGAATGCTAGATAGCAAGCCCTCGTACTCCTCCGCAATTTCCTTGGGTGGCTCTTGACCATCTTTGGCTAGCGGCTCGAGCTTCTCGGTCAGCATTTCCACTCTCTGCATCTGGGCCTTAACCTCAGCCGTATTCTCCAATTCCTCCCGAGCGCGCTGCATCGCCTTATACTCGTTGGTCTGCCCAAGCATCTTGCCGAGTTCCAGAGCTCTGTCTTCAATCACTTAGGTCTCCTTGGTTGCTAGCACAAAACGAGGCCGGCCGAATAGGTCAGCCTCAACTCGGGCATTTGGCCAACCCAGCTGGCGAGCCAGATCGTGAGCCATCTCTGCCCTGGTGGAATCTACCTCAATCGCTATTAGCCCGCCTGGGACCAAATGGGCCACCGCAGTCACCAGAAGCTCGCGCGTGTGGTCCATTCCGTCCTCGCCGCTCACTAGCGCGTTATGGGGCTCGAAGCTCGTGACGCTCGAGTCGAGCATGTCGTATTCCGATATTGTCACGTAAGGCGGATTGGAAACGATTACATCCACTTCCGACTCACCTATTGGTTCTAGAAGAGAGCCGATCCTGACCTCTACTGGTGTCTCTGCGGCAACCAGTTCGACGTTCTCTGCAGCGAGTTCGAGCGCGGCCTCTGAGTTGTCAGTGGCAAGTACCCTTTCGAAGTTGCCTTCCTTTGCAAGGCTAAGTGCGATACATCCAGATCCAGTGCCAACGTCCACCGCGACGCCCCAGCCGTCTGCGTCTGCACTCGAGTGGAGTCTACACCATTCGAGAACGCACTCCACGAGCCCCTCAGTCTCGGGTCGCGGAATCAGGACCCTGCTGTCTACCTTGAGATCGAGCGCGCGGAAGCCCGTCGTCCCAACCACGTATGGCAGAGGTTCCCCACTTGCCCTGCGGTGCAGAGCTTCCAGAAAGCGCGTTGATTCTGATTCGAGCACCTCGTCTCCGCGCCTCAGCCATATATCCCCAGGCTGAGCGTCGGCTAATGAGGCCCAAATGGCAGTTGCTTCTCTTTTTGGGTTGAGGACACCCGCCTGATCGAGAAAACGTGTTGCGTCTCGCAGTTCGATTGCTATGGAGCGCCGCTCGCACATCAGACTTCCGAACGCTCTCCCTGATATGCCAACTGCAACGCTTCGATCATCTCAGAGAGGTTACCATCCAATATCTCATCCAGGCGGTGCACCGTGAGGTTGATGCGATGATCCGTTACGCGATTTTGCGGGAAGTTGTAGGTGCGGATCTTGGCCGACCTGTCGCCCGTGCCAACCATGGCTCGGCGTTCTTGGCCGCGTTCTGCTTCCTGCTCCGCCACCATTCTATCGAGCAATCGGGCTCGCAGCACTTCGAGCGCCTTCACCTTGTTCTGAAGCTGCGATTTCTGATCCTGACATTGCACTACCAAGCCAGTCGGAACGTGTGTCAAACGCACTGCCGAGTCGGTGGTATTGACGCTCTGGCCACCAGGTCCGGATGAACGGAACACGTCGACCTTGAGATCTTTCTCTTCAATCTCAACATCTACTTCCTCCGCCTCTGGAAGGATGGCAACCGTAGCTGCGGATGTGTGAATTCGGCCCTGCGCTTCGGTAGCGGGAACGCGTTGTACTCTATGGACGCCCGATTCGTGCCGAAGGTGCCCGTAGGCGCCACCGCCGCGGACGGCAAAGATCACCTCCTTGAGGCCGCCCACATTGCCTTCGGACAGTGAGACCGTCTCCGTCTTCCAGCCCTGGCGCTCTGCGAAACGCGAGTACATTCGATAAAGGTCCGCCGCAAACAACGCTGCCTCATCTCCGCCGGTACCGGCTCTGATTTCGACGAGAGTGTCTCTTTCGTTCAGCGGATCGGGTGGAATGAGGAGCCCACGAAGCTCTTGTTCGGCCGCTTCCAGCAACGGTTCCAGCTTCGAAGCTTCCTCGCGTGCGAGATCGGCCATTCCTGAATCCGAATCGCGCGAAAGCTCCTGAGCTTCAGCCAACTCAGTCTTCAACTTTTCGTAAACGGATGCAACACGCCGAATCTGTTCGAGGCGGGAATGCTCGCGTCCGAGCGTTTTCAGTTTGGCTGGATCTCGCGCCGTCGCCGAGTCGGCTAACTCACGTTCGATTTCGGCCGCGCGCTCGAGCGCGGCCAGGAGCCGCGCCTGCACCAATCACTCTCCGGGCGATGATTCTTGCTTCGAGTAGCGTTGTCTGAACCGCTCGACACGTCCGGCGGTGTCTACGAGCTTCTGCTTGCCCGTGAAGAACGGGTGGCAGTGCGCGCAGATCTCTACCTTGATCTCTGCCTGTGTCGATCGGGTCTCAAACGTATTGCCGCATGCACAGCTGACGACAGTACGTTGATACGTTGGATGTATACCTGCTTTCACTGTCTGCTCCGTAACTATTCTACACCTTAAGGGGCGGGAAATATAACGGGCGCATTGACTTGCGGGCAACCATGTGGCATTCGGGCCCCGATTGACAGTGGCCTGGCCGCGGGCTAATCTTGGCAAGACCTTCAACTTCCCCAAACAACCGAAGAAAGATGCCAGCGGATTTCTCCCTCAATTCGGTCCCACTATTCTCACATCTCAGCGAGGAAGAAACCGCCAGTATAAGCCGGGCAACTAGGGATCGAGCATACCCGAAGAACAGCGTAATCGTGTTCGAGGACGACCCCGGTGACGCACTGTTTGTGGTGAAATCGGGTCAAGTCAAAGTGGTTCTCATCGCCGAAGACGGCCGAGAGGTGATTCTCTCGGTGCTCGGCGAAGGCGACTTTTTCGGTGAGATGTCGCTCATCGACGATCAACCTAGGTCGGCTCACGTAATAGCAATGGAAGACTCCAAACTCCTCGTACTGTACCGGGAGGACTTTCATCGCTGTCTCGAAAGAACACCGCGAATCGCACTGGGGCTGCTGCAAGCACTGTCGCGCCGGTTGAGGAGCGCAGACGACAAAATCGGCGGTCTGGTGCTTCTCAACGTTCCGGGCAGAATTGCACGGTTGCTGTTGCAGCTCGCCGACGAAGGAAACGGCAAGGTGATCAGCAGAAGCATCACGCACCATACCATAGCGCAGATGATCGGCTCGAGCAGGGAGACCGTGTCGAGAACAATCCGAACATTCACGGATAAAGGCATGGTAGCGGTCACTAAGCAGACCATCGAAATCACTGACCGTGCAGCCCTGGAGTCTCTTGCAGGGGTCACGTGATACGCATCACGCGGCACGGGTGACAGCGTTCCTTGCTGAACCCTTCGCCAAAACGCAGATTTAATCCGTGAAAACGACGGATTCATAGCCATGGCGTTCACCGTAACGTTCTGGGGCGTGAGGGGATCGATTCCCGCACCCGGTCCGACAACAGCGCGGTACGGGGGAAACACGCCCTGCATTTCAGTCGAGCCGGATAATACGGATGGCAGACATATAATCGTGCTCGACGCGGGAACGGGAATTCGCGTTTTAGGAAACGAATTGGTGAAACGGGCCAATGGGCGGCTAAAGATCGACCTGCTGATCAGTCACACCCATTGGGACCACATCCAGGGTTTGCCGTTCTTTACGCCGTTTTTTGACAGAGGCAACGAAGTCAGGATTTTGGGACCGATGCAGGGCAAAGTCCGGCTCGAACGGATCCTGACAGAGCAGATGAACCGGGTTGTTTTCCCGGTGCCGCTGAAGGACTTGGCAGCGCAATTGGCGGTAGAACACGTGGATGAAGGCGAGTTCGCCGTAGACGGATTTTCGGTCGAAGGGATGCGCTTGAGGCACCCTGCAACCACATTGGGATATCGCCTAAAACCGGCGAATGGGGGCCCAAATCTTGCGTATCTATGCGATAACGAGCTGGGATCGGGCGGGATCTATGACGTTAAACCGTCCTGGAGAGTGGACATAGTCCGATTCCTCGAAGGCACGGATGTTCTGGTGCATGACGCGATGTACACCCCAGAACAGGCGGAACGATTCAGCGGATGGGGCCACTCCTCATATGCCGAGGCGGTGGA
Source organism: Gemmatimonadota bacterium (assembly GCA_039589395.1). GTDB lineage: Bacteria > Gemmatimonadota > Gemmatimonadetes > Gemmatimonadales > GWC2-71-9 > JBDGYW01. The sequence goes on along the minus strand of JBDHHK010000187.1, from coordinate 1,221 downwards.
ACTCGCGGCTGAGGCCGGTGTGAAACAGTTGGTGCTGTTTCACCACCGACCGGAACACGACGACAGCACGATCGATGCTATCGTTGGAAGTGCGCAGGAGGATGCCGCAAAAATGGACCACAAAGTCCAAGTGATCGCGGCGTCGGAGGGCCTGCAACTGACGCTTTGAAGGAGGGTACAGCTATGCGGTGGCGTTCAATGATTGGTATGGCCCTGGCGGCGGCCTTGTTAGTGCCAGGCGCCGCAGCAGCGCAGGATACACGTCCCGGTGTTGGGATCATGCCTTTTGACAACGGTGGCTCCTACGGACAGGACGCAGAGGACTATAGCGCCCTGTCGATTGGCTTGCAGCAGATGCTGATCGGGGAAATGGCTAGGAACTCCGGCCTCCGCCTGGTGGAGCGCGGACGGCTCAATGAATTGATTTCCGAACAAGACCTCGCAGCATCCGGGCGTGTTGACGCGAACACTGCTGCTCAGATCGGCAGACTCATCGGTGCGCGTTACATGATCATGGGAGGTTTTATCGACTTCTACGGCGATTTCCGGCTGGATGCGCGAGTAGTCGACGTTGAGACCAGCGAGATCATCAAGACCGATAGAGCTAGGGATCAAAGAGAGAATCTCTTCGACATACTCTTCTCGCTCGCCAACGACATTCCCAATGGGCTGGAATTGCCTGCGCTCTCTTCCAGAGACCGTCAGACGAGGGAGGAGAACAGAGATCGTCTCAAGGACGCTCCGCCCGAGGCAGTACGAGCGTATATGAGAGGGCTTCTATACCAGGACCGTGGCGACAACGAACGGGCGGCGGAGCTCTTTGCAGAAGCCGTCGCGGCGTTCCCGATGTATCACGAAGCTCAAGAGGCTTTGAACCAGGTCAGCTAGTAGCTAGCTTAGGCGCGTGTTTGCGCCAATAGTCGGACTTGGGAATGGTACGGTGCGTGCCGTCGCTCAACTTGGAGCGATGGCACGCTTTTTCTTCGGCGCGTTGTCATCCTGGCGCCGGCTTCCCAAGCCCGGGCGCAGAGTGACTTTCAAGATTCTCGTCAAGCAGGTCTGGTTCACCGCCCTACAGGCAATACCTATCGTCATCGTCCTCGCCGCCATTCTGAGTTTCCTTCTGATATCCAGGGCCGTTCAAGAGTTGGGGCGGCTTGGGGCGACTGAACTAATCGGACGCCTGATGGTCATCGCGATAGTTGGAGAATTGGGACCGCT
>JBDHHK010000186.1:0-8829 GCA_039589395.1 Gemmatimonadota bacterium | reverse complement strand
GTGCCGTGTACGGTTGCGTGGCACCGGAACTCGTAAGCGTCGCGCCCGTGGGGGATACCACAACCTCGGCCGGGATTTGCACCGTGATGGTCGTGAAATTGGATGCGCCGCCCGACGCGGTGGCTGTGACGGTCGCCGAGCCCTGGCCTACCGCTTCCACGAGACCGTTCGCGTCCACGTCGACGATTCCGGGAGCGCTACTCTCCCACGTGAACACGACTCCACCTATCGGAGTTCCGCCGTCCTGCGCCTCGGCAATCAACTGGACTTGGTCTCCAGTGCCAACCAGGTTACTGCGAGGAACGGTCAGCGCGACCGTCGCGCCGCGGTAGCCCCTGTAATCACTCGCGTACAGATCACCGCCGGGCACGGCGAATGCAGACCATAAGGTGTCGCTGACGAGGCTAGGAATGGCCTCGATCCAATCAAACCCGTCATAACGCATGAAGCGGCCGGTCCGTGACACCACGTACAGATCGGTGTTCGAGGACCCCGCGATGCCGGTCAAGCCGTCGGTGATCGGGCTAATGTGCGTGGTCCAGGACCCGTCGTACCGTAGGATCGTGCCGGCATTGCCAATCGCAAATACGTCCGTGCTCGATGATCCCCAGGCGCGACGCAAGAATTCGCCGGCCGCAGGTGCGCCGGCGGCTGGTGCCCAGTTTATGCCATCGGAAGAGTGCAGTACGGTGCTGCTCACGCCGGTTACGCCGCCAACCACGTATATGTCGTTGGCCGAGCTGCCCCAAACACCGCTCAGGACATCCGTAGTGGTACCGCTATTCCTGGTCACCCACTGGGTTCCGTCGTAGTGGATTATCGTGCCGTCAATGCCCACGGCGAATACGTTGTCCGGCGAACTGCCCCAGACACCCAACAAGTTCGAAGAAGTGGCACCAGTCTGGTCCTCCCATTCCGTCGAGTTGAAGTGCAATACGACCCCGTCAGACCCGACGGCGAACACGTCGTCCATCGACGTACCCCAGAGGCCACGGCACGCAAACGTGGTTACCGGAATCGACATCGGGTTCCATGTGGTTCCGTTGAATCGCGACATTTGATCCGGGCCACTGCATTTCCAGATGTCGTTGGGACCCACACCCCAGGTGCGCCCTACCACACCCATGTTGCCCCAGACCGTAACCGGAGACGGGTCTGTTATGGTGACTGTCACCAACGCAAAGCCTGGTACGCCGTCAACCTTGGCTTGGATCGTGACCTGACCGCTTGCAACGGCGGTTACGTTGGCAGTAAAGGCACCAGTTTGCTGGACCGTCGCTACGTTGGGGTTCAGGCTCGTCCAGGTGACGGTCTTCGAGGTCAAAACGGTATCCGCTCCGTAAGGCGCTGCGCTGAGCGCAGCAGTTCCGCCGGCGGTTGATAACGTGGCGCTTGATGGTGTCACCACGACCGAATCGGCGCCCACGCCCACCGCCAGCTTCAGCGCGTTCGTTTCGTACACCGGAACGAGGGATAGCGCGTCGTCGATGCCGAGCCCGTTGTAGCCCGTGAATTCCCCGACATGTGACCCGAACGTCATCACCGTGAACGTGTCCCCTACCACCGGCGTGATGCCCTGGTTTACATACAACTCCCCGGCCAACGCCAGCGCGCCGGTCACGTTGAACACGTCGAGATCTGTTCCGGGCGTTGTCCCTTCCAGATGAATGTTTACAGTTCCACCCGTCATCTCCATGTCGCCGGTGATGTTGAGTACTCCGAACGGGTTCGAATCAAGGTCTCCCGGATGGATCCATCCGGAGGAAGTGAAGGTGCTCGTCGTCAAGGCATTAACCGTCCCGCTGCCAAACATTGCAGCACTGAAGTCGAACGTGCCTCCATCAACGGTGAAGGTCTTGTTGTTATGTATGTATAGGTCGCCTTCCAATGTGAGTGTTGTTGGACGGACGAGCATGTCGGCGTCGCTAAGCGTGAACACTCCGGGGCTGTAGATAGCGGGGCCTTCGATTGTGAAAGGCCCGCCGGATACTGCATGCATCTCGTAAGTGTTGTGAAGCGAGTCCACTACCAGGTATCCACCGGCAGGACCCTGGGAATCGAAATACTGATTGTGTACAAAAGTGCCCCCGGTGACCGTGAGCGTGGGTGGAGTACCGGTGCTGGCGCTCTGTAACCTGACCACACCGTTGTTGACCAGATCACCATTTACGGTGAGCGAGGTTTCTGCTCCGTCCACCTCGAGGTCGGCCCCGTTTGCGGAGTAAACGCTGCCCGTAATGCTGTTGCCGCCGAACACAGCACCGAACCACCCGCGGTTGTCGACCGCACCGACCAGGTGCGCAACGTCGAGCGAGAAATCGCCATCGTTGATCAACGATTCAACGTTGATCGTGTTGTTCAGCACTTCCACAGACCCGCCGGCCTCCACGGTTAGGTTGCCAGCAAACGACACGCTGGGACTTGTCAAAGCCGAGCCGTCGATGTAAATGAAGCGGGTGTCGCGCACAGTGTAACCGGTGGCAAACGTGGTTGTGGTGTTCTGGAGGTCCAGGGTCGAATTCAATCCCATCACGACTTGACCGGCGTTTTCGAAGGTCGCACCGTAGCTGCCGAACGTCAGGTTGTCGCCCACGTTGACGGTACCGCTGTTGAAGAATGCAGCCGTCACGTTGAGATCGGCTCCGGTTACCGCAAGCGTGCCGCTGTTGAGAATCCCGGCGGCGTCCATATTCACGGCCTGGGCGCTCGCGACCGTTATGTCGCCCTTGTTATCCAGGGGCCCACCCAGGTAGCCGCCACCAGGACCGGCGAATGTGATTTCTCCATCGGCCTCGTTTGTCAGTCCTCCGCTCGTGACGTCCAAACTGGGAACTTCGCCACTGTTCTCAGATGTGAGAGATATTCTACCCTGGTTGATTAACACGTTGCCCACTGTCACATCCGACTGTCCTAATATGCTGAACACAGACCCGGCATGTGTGGTCATTCCGGAGAGAATGACAGCGTCTCGCGTCACCAGATAACCATGGTTCGCAATGGGAGCGTTCACGATGCTCTCGGCACCACCAACGCCTTCCACCCTCATCCAACCGCCATTCTCGATGACATACGCGTTCACGATCCCGTTCGATAGGGATAGGTTTCCTCCTCCGGAATTCACCGTCACGGCACCATTTACTTGGAGATAGTTGCCTGCGGTTATATGCAGCGTCTGTTGCCCCGTTGTGCCACCTATCAAAACGTTCGCAACAGAATGATTGCCATCCACGGTTACCGTATACGTACCGTCAACTGTGATGAGTGCTGCCTCAGATTCCGTCGGCTGCAACCCTGTGCTCCAGTTGGCCCCATCACTCCAGTTTCCGTCTACAGGATTGACCCAGGACACGATAGCGGCTGCGGTCGCAGTGAACGTGACTGGCGAACCCGCAAGTCCGGTTACCGACGCCTCGACGGTGTAAGCGCCAAGCGTTGACCCGAGCGTCAACGACGTTGTGGCTATACCGTCGGGGCCGGTCGTGGATGGCGTTGGAGACACGCTACCGCCCGTTAGTGATACGACAGCCCACGTCACCGTAGAATCACCTACGCCGTTTCCATAAGCATCAGTGACTTTCACCGCCAGCGGGTTGGGGAGCTGAGTGTCGGGGCCGCCGATCTGGTTGCTGCCCGACTCCAAAGCGATCGTGGTCGCATCGCCTGGCGTGATGGCGAACGCGCTACTCTCCTCCGGGTCGAGTCCAGGTGAGGAAGCGACCAGAGTGTAGCCTACGCCCGCTTTCTCGATCGACAAATTGCTGAACGTCGCCACACCGCTCACAGCCGTAGCGGTGAGTGTTCCGGAAAGAGTGCCATCACCAGGATTGTTCGCGATGCCGACGGTCACGTCTCCCGTGAACGAGGTAACCGTGTTAGTCGCTGCGTCCTGCACCGCAACCTGGATGGCAGGTGAGATAACTGTACCTGCTTCGGCGTTAGTGGGTTGCACGAGGAATCCGACCTGTGCTGGATCGCCGACCACGGCCGCGGTCCAATTCACAACCGCGTCAGTCGCGACAGTGTTGGCGGATCCGTCCAAAGGCGTCGAGCCTGCAAGCGTGATCGTCAGCGTCTCGCCGTCGCCGGCATCACTGTCGGCTGCTGAGACATAAATGTCGGTTACGCCGTTGGCTTGACTGAACTGGAGGTTGTTGAATGTATGGTTGCCACTCGGACGGTTGATGGTTAGCTGAGGTGTCGAGGCAGGGAACGATTGGAACACTACTCCGTCAAGTGCAAAGATCGCCCCCTCGAGGATCGTAAGCGGGGCGTTATCCAACACCATATTCTGGACAGTAACACCCTGAGCTCCAATGCCTCCTCCTGTTACTATGGGCATGACCGACGCATCGGAGAGTAGCTGGCCATTCACACTGACAAGTTGGGCGACGCCTCCGATCGTCACCGTGCCGGGCGTTTGCAGGACGAGATGGTTGAAGTATGAGAGACCAGTGACATCTGCTATCGTCCTGTTTGCCAACCCCAGCATCACGACACGGTGAGTCCCGCTGGGGGCAAATGTGGACGCTATGGGTTGCGCAGATATGTCGCCTGCGAGAAGTATCTTGCCTGCAGTGAGAAATCCGTCAGTAGATCCGCCGTTGAACGCCACCGCACCTGCCACACCCAGAGAATCGTTGGCGCTCGTCATTTCGAGCACGCCGGTGCCGTTTATCGTGCTGAACGTGCCGCCCACTGCCATGCCGTGGCCGTTCAATCTGAGCGTGCCTTCGACCTCAACGTTCCCGGCTGCATACGTTTGTCCGGAAAGCGAGACAGTGCCGCTTACCACCAGATTGGGTAACCCGCCACTCAGGGAGACGTCTGTTCCCGTCAGTATGACCGTGCCGTCGCCCGTGATGCTAAATCCAGCGGCCAAATCACCTGTCAGCGTTAGGTTGTACCCGTTGGTTTCGACGTGGCCTCCGGTTGCAACGACAAGACCAGCAATCGTAACGTCTTCCGAAAGTTCCGGAGCTGCGGTTGCCGGAATGGCGACCGTGTCGGTTGTTGTCGGTGCCTCGCCAGTGAGCCAGTTGTCCGGAGATGACCAGCTCACGCCGTCGCCGTCGCCCGTCCAGCCGTTTGTCACCCCCGGAGGGATTCCACATTGCGTGCCGTCGTTCACGGGCCCGGGTGCGACTGAAACGGAGAGATCGTAGTGCCCGGTAGGGCCGGTTGTCCACGGTCCGCTCACTCGTATGAAGTATCTGCCTCCAGCCGGGATGGTTGCCTCGAGGTACGAGTCTAGGCCGTCCGTATCGTCGTTGAAGGCAAACGAATCAGGCTGACTGGCATTGAAAACGTCGATGTAGGTATCCAAAACCGATTGGGGATCGAGCCGTTCAGCTGTGGTTTCGATCGTCAGAACATCGCCCAGGCAGGCATCAACGGCGAACCAGTCTTCGTCCCCCGGAGGGGCAATGTTCAACTCACTGAGGGTCAGGTCCGGGCTGAAGCCGAGCGGGGCAGCGCCGGCGCGGTCGTCTCCGCTCGCATCCTGGTCCAGCCGTATCTCAATCGCTTCCGCGTCACCCGGCCTGCCAAATCCCGCAGTCTGGTTTATCGCTGTCGCCCGCGCGTAGTACGTTCCGGCGTCAGAGACCCAGATGGCAATTGAAGTTTCCGTTATCACGGTATCGAAGATTGGTGCCGGGAAACTCGGATCGACGTCGATCTCAACCAAATAACTATCGGCAGCAAACGCTGCTCCGTAAGAGACCAAGAACGTCATGTCCGTGGTGGGAGTCGAAAATGCATTCATCGTGGGGCGGAACGAACCATAGTTGAGCGTAGCGGTTCGGTTCTCCCCAACCTCCACTGTCACGCTCGCCGTGCCGTAATAGTCGACTTCCCCTCCGACCAACCCCTCGAAGATCACCGTGTACGATCCAGGGCTCAAACCATCGACCGTAACCGTTGAGCCAGGAGATTGGTTCTCCAGCACCCTAGGCGTCGGGCCGACAATACGGATCCTCGCTGCGTCAATGGCAGAGGGTGCCGCGGGTGCACCCAGGATGCCGTCCGATGCGGATGCCGTTGCTCCCTCGCCCGCTACTGTCGCTGAGCTCACTGTCGAACCATCCGCATCTGGTTGAGGTGACGGCTCGAACGCAGCAATTCTTGGCAGGACATCCGCTGCGTCGCCGCCAGAGAAGGGCGTCTTCTCGTGTAGACGTGCGTCCATTGTCGCGGTTTCCTGATTGGCGAGCTCCGCGGAGATGCTTTGTTGAAGTGCGGGCGGGTTCGTTGCGCTGTCGCTTCGCACGAACTTCAGAGTGATACTACCGGTCGTCGGGGGTGCGATCGGATCCTCGTCGCAGGCGATGAGTGTCGCGGCAACGAAGAGAGCACTGAGTAGTAGAAAGCGTCTCATGGTTGCCACCTATGGAATTGTTGGAATGGTGATGATTATGCCGCCGGTGGTGACAATGGGAACGCAACTTGTCCCATCCCAGCGCTGACCGGTCGGACAGCTGGGGGTGCCTCCTCCACCACCACCACCTCCTCCGTCGCCACCTCCTCCTGCAAGTAACCCTACTGCCGCTCCAGCTCCAGCGAGCCCTAACAATGCCACGATCGCCACCGGGAACCCACCTCCACCATCCCGCACCGAAGCTTGCTCCTCACCCGGCGTCTCTGCCGCCACCTGCGATATCAGCCGCAACGTCTCCGTCACCGCAGGGTTCAGCGTGAACTCCTCCGTCCTACGCACCTGACTGCCCAACAACATCTGCACCCGGTACCTGCCCATCGGTCCCGAAAAACTGAGCGGCAGTGGACCTCCTCCTGCAGCTTCCTGCCAATGCCAACTCTCCAACGGCGTGATGCGCGCTATCGACCCATTTAGATCAGAACTGATCGACACCGACCCATACCTGTGACGCTCAGCCTCGGCCACCTCCAACAAACTCATCAGACGCAAAGCCCTGATGTTGCTGCGCGCCTCTTCCAGGCTCGTCGAAGCCGCGTCGGCCGGCATCGCCGAAAAACCACCCGTCGTAAAGCCCACTACCGAGCCCAGCTGATTCACCAACGGACCACCCTGATCGCCATACGACAACGAATCCGATAAACGCAACATCCCTCCGGGTCGACTAGCCACACGCGACGCAGACACCGTCGAAGACCCGCAGTTTGGGTAGCCGAGTGCCCACACGTACTGGTTGTTGTCCGGGCCGCCTGATACCTGTAGCGAATCACCAACAGAGCGGGGCAGCTGTAACACCGCCACACCATCTGTGTCGTATGAGGCCACAGAAATACCGTCACTGATCTCCGTACCGTCTGATAGGCGCACCTCTATGCTCTCAGCGCCCCGAATCGCTCGATACGTTGTCAAGAACAGACCGTCGCTACCCACGAACACTCCAGCGCCGCAACCAGGCTCAGCTCCGTAACGTGTCACTCGCAGCCGACCCAGGTGCCTCAAGGCCGCTGCTTCCGCACCGTCAGCTATCACCGAGTCGGGCAGGGAAGCGGCTATTACTGATGTGAGGTTGAAGTCCAAAACAGTCACGATCCCCGGCAACACCTCGCGGGTCACCTCTGTCTCCAAATACCCCTCCGCTGATGCTCGAACGGTGTAGCTACTGGGTCGCAATCTCAGCGGAGATTCCGTCCCCACCGGGCCGACGCCCTCTATCTCTACCGAGAGCGGAGCCGACATCGCCGTCGATCTGATCCTGAACTCGCCCATCTCCTCGCTGATGCCCGCCTGCCATTCCCACGACGTCTCGGTCACCTCGTCACCAGGCTCTCCAGTTCCTATCATCTGACGCGCCGACTCGTAGGCGTCTACCACCTCCGGCAGATAGGTCACTCGGTCCACACGCATGTTGGGCGCCGTACGCACGGCCCAACGCATCCAGACGGTGGAAAGCGAGTCCTGGCCTTCCTCAATCAGCATCTGTGAGAGCAGCTGAATACCAGCTGCCCAGACACTATCTGTGGGACCCACAGCAGGGTTTACGGCGACCTTCAAAAGACCGAGGGCCGTCTCAGTCTCAAAATCGTCGTACGCCTGCATAGCGTTGCGGATCAGCTGGTCGCGCTGAGCCAACGCCAAGGAGGGAGAACCAAGCGACAGAGTAATAAGGAGCGCCAAAACGCTCCCCGAGAACGAGATATTCCGATTCATAATCCGTTCCTGGGCTACGGTCGTGCTGAATTGTGTCGTTCATGGGTCGGGGCGTTAGAGAGGTCCGCCCTTGACCCGCGGTATATGCTCTTCAGGGTCCGGAACACCCGAAGTTTTGCCTATTCAGTGCCTTCCTGCAAAGTGATTCTAATGGTTACGGTTTCACCTGCCGGTATCGTTACGATTGTGTCCTTCGGAACATATCCGTCGCGTCTGAACCGGATTGTGTGGGGTTGGCTTGCAGTCAAGGTGTCGATTATTCGACGTACAGACGAATGAGTCTGAGAACCGATCGAAACGTCTGCAACGACATTTACGCTTATCCGTAGTATTCCCGTTCGCGGCGCCGCCGGACGTCGTGGCGTTGGACGCTGAGTCTGCGTTTGCGTGGGGCGGGCGGTAGACCGACCGACATAGGGATACCGCACACTCTGTCCGGCTTCGAATGTCACGGTGTCCACCACAGTTTCGTACCCGGCCTGCCTCATCTCGATGACGTGCGGTTCACCTGGCGTGAGTTCGAATTCCAAAGAACTCTGCGCAACGCCATCGACGATAACGAGGCCTGACGGCATCATCCCGGAAACCGAGACAGCAGTGGGTTCCGGCGGAGCTGCTTCAGCGGCTGTCGATTCCGCAACGGCCGCCGCGGCGGCCTCGCCGACCTGTGAGACATCGCCGGGTTCAGC
>JBDHHK010000185.1:0-8943 GCA_039589395.1 Gemmatimonadota bacterium | reverse complement strand
GAGGGGCCCCTGGGATCTTCGACATGCGTTTTGAGACTACTCCGATGGGTGCCATCGAGACGATGATGATCGATTGCGCATACGTTGAGGTCGGTAAGTTTCTGAACATTCCAACCCAGGCGTACACCGCCATGGGCGACGCCAAGTTGCCCGACATGCAGGCGGGATTCGAGACTGGCATGGGCGCGGCGCTCGGGGCATTGACCGGTGTCAACAATATCGCAGGGCCGGGCATCCTCGACTTCATCAACACTTTCAGCCTCGAGAAGCTGGTCGTGGACAACGAGATCTGCGGTATGACCTTCCGTTTGCTGGAGGGTATCCAGCCGAGGGATGATTTCCCGGCGGTACCGCTATTTGAGGAGTTTCTGAGAGACAAGCACCTAATCATCGCCGATCACACGAGAAAGCATCTGAGAGACGAGATCCACCTCCCAGGGCCAACGATCGATCGTGCCAATCGAGCACGTTGGCAGAAAAAGGGATCTCTCACGATTGGGGAACTGGCATCTGGCGAAGTTGAGAGAATTGTTGCCGAGGCTGCTCCGACAGGCCTTGATGAGGGAGTGCAGGCTCAGCTCATAGAACGTATGGAAGGGGCCGCCCGGAGTGCCGGAATGGATGCGCTGCCCCAGAGGGACGCGTGAGTTCGGATCGAGTTTCACGGTACGCCAAATAAGCACTACGTCAGATCCGGTTGAGATCGCCGGATCCAACAACCAAAACCAGATGGAGCCCGAAATGGGAATTCTAAATGACATCGGAGCAAGCCTGCTGGCTGGAGATGACAAGAAGATCGTCGAGCAGGTGAACCATGCCATCGAGACGAAAGTTCCGACGACCGAGATCCTCGACGACGGGCTAATTGCGGGGATGAACGTGGTTGGGACGAAATTCCGGAACGAAGAGATGTACCTCCCCGAGGTGCTGCTATCCGCTCGGGCCATGACGGCTGCTGTCACATTGCTCAAGCCACTCCTCATAGCCGAAGAGGTTCCCAGCCGCGGGAAGGTGATATTGGGATCGGTCCAGGGTGATCTCCACGACATCGGAAAGAACCTGGTGGGAATCATGCTCGAAGGCGCCGGGTTCGCCGTGGTCGACCTCGGCATCGATGTTCCACCCAACAAGTTCATTGAAGCGGCTGTCGAGGAGAACGCCTCGGTAATCGGTGTCTCGTCACTCCTGACCACTACGATGGCGAACATGAAAGGGGTCGTGGATCTCGTTGAGGAACGAGGTCTCACCGAACAGGTGAAGGTCCTCGTGGGCGGTGCCCCTCTTACCGAGGAGTTCGCAGAATCCATTGGGGCAAACGGCTATGCATATGATGCCGCTAATGCCGTGGAGAAAGTGATAGCACTCGTAGGAGAACGTTGAGGAGAGCAGAACAAAGGAGGCATCGATGCGAGGCCTGAAGGGCAAGAAGGTATTGGTCACGGGAGGCGCCAGCGGCATCGGGTTCGCCACTGCTGCTCGCTTTCTGGATGAGGGATGTAGCGTCTGCGTACTCGACCGCAGCGTCGAGGCAATCGACAGGGCAACCGCCGACCTGACTTCTTTAACCGCCGCAATCGAAGCCGACGTTTCGAATCTCGAGCAGGCACGGTCCGCTGTCGGTGAGGCGATCGAACGTATGGGCTCCCTCGACGTGTTGATCAACAACGCCGGCATCAGCATCCGGCACGACTTTCTGGAAATCACGCCAGCGGAGTGGGACGAAGTTCTGGGCGTCAATCTCACGGGAGTTTTCCATGTGGCGCAAACGGCGGCACGCCATATGGTCGACAAGGGCGCCGGGGTGATAATCAACACCGCATCCACTGCCGGCAACATTGGCTACCCTCACTATGCCGACTACAGCGCCAGTAAGGGCGGAGTGATCGCTCTCACTCTAGCGATGGCTCTCGAGCTTGCTCCCACTGTCCGTGTCAACGCCGTCTCTCCCGGATACATTCTGACGCCGATGCAACGCGCCGAGTACAGTGACGCCATGCTCGACGCAGTCAATCGCAAGATTCCGCTCGGACGACACGGGAAGCCCGAGGAGATCGCTGCACTGTTCGCTTTTCTGGCCTCGGAAGACGCAGCCTTCGCGACCGGCCATGTTTATGTGATGGATGGTGCGGAAACAACGGGCGGCCTGTGCAGCCAGTGGGCCCACGAGTAGTGGACATCGAGACGTCGCGCAACAGACGACACGAATCAACCGCAGGAGGAATTTCCCGATGAAACTGCACGGTAAGGTTGCCCTGATCACTGGGGGAAACTCGGGCATCGGCAGTGCCACCGCAGCCCTGTTCGCCAAAGAGGGAGCAGCCGTCGTGATAACGGGACGCAACAAGGAGCGGGGTGAGCAGGTTGTTCAGGCCATCAACGATGCCGGTGGTGAGGCAATGTTTTTAACGGCCGACGTGCGTTTTGCGGATGACTGCCGACAGGCTGTAGAGCAGACGCTGGAGAGGTTCGGTAAGATCGATGTGCTGTTCAACAACGCAGGCGTTTTCTATCCGAAGTCAGTTCCGGAATGCACTGAAGAAGAGTGGGACGAGACTATCGACTCCAGCCTGAAGGGCGCCTTTCTTATGTCGAAGTATGCGCTTCCCTCGATGATCGAACGTGGCAGCGGATCAATCATCCACAACAGCTCCGGATGGGGAATCCTCGGCGGTGACAAGGCGGCCGCATACTGCGCAGCCAAAGGCGGCCTGGTAATCATGGCCAAGGCAATGGCGATCGATCACGGACGCGAAGGGGTTCGCGTCAACTGCGTCTGCCCGGGCGACACGGAGACGCCGATGCTAACGGACGATGCCGATAAACGCGGCATGGCTTGGGAAGACTACGTTGCCGCCGGGTCGGATCGCCCGCTCGGCCGGATTGGCACAGCCGAGGAAGTTGCGCGCGCCGTACTCTTTCTCGCTTCTGACGACTCCTCTTATGTAACGGGCGAGGCACTCGTCGTAGATGGCGGAGGGGTTGCCGGCTAAGAGCGGATAACCGATTCCACGTGCATTCGACACTCAGTCGGGCCTTTGTGGTCTTATCCAGTCAGGACCCGCAAGCGTAGATATGGCTCGTAAATCAGCCGGCGGATTCAGCTGTAATCTTATTGTCTTGTCTAGGGAGGCGGCTAGCCATCTCTTGGCTTCTGTCGGTTCTCCAAGCAAGGCTAACAAGTCTCTATCCAGTTCCTGTTGTGACTCCGGGCCACCACAGAAAATCTTTAGAGTGTTGGTGATAGACTCCATCCGGCGGTGAATTGGTACCAGGGTGATGTTCCTGCCACACGCTGCAAACGGCTTGTCCGGATAAAGCTTCCCGCCAATCGCCTCGAGGACAATCTCGAGATTCTCCACAAACCTCCAGTGGCAGGGCATGAGCATATCGATGGCAAGACCCAAGGAGAGTTCCGCTTCACACCCGTAGTCGGTGTCATTAACGATCGTTTCAACAGTTCTCAGCCAGAAATCTTCATGTTCTTTATAGCGCTCAGGGCACTCGCTGCGGTAAGCAAGTTCATAGTCGCCTCCACCAAGGAGAAGCCACTCGTACTGGGCCGTTGGGTCATCATATGATTGCGGCCAGTGTATTGCACTGCGGATCTTCTCAATCACCCGTTGAACCTGCCATTCTTTCAACGGCGAGCGCTCCCCAAGGCAGGCAAGTAGTTGAGACGCCGGTACAGTGCCTACAGACGATTCAACTTTTGTACTCGGACATCCTGCACACCACGCCGAAAGGGCCGCACAAGCATTCTGCCAGATTTCTTCGGCGGGGTGAAGCTCACCGTGCGAGCGCGTGCCCAGCCCTTTCATCGTCTCTCCTGCACCGATGGCTTTGATGATGTTCTCGACCCAGCGCTCGGCTTTGTGATGGCACAACTCGAGAGCGGAGATGAGTTCCCTAATCTGTTTTACGTTTGGATCAATAGGAGTTATCCGGTCTTCCATTCTATCTACGTCCAAAATCTCCGAATCAACCTCCAGGGCGCAGTTTCGCCACCAAGATCTACAAGATGCCGTCATGTAGTTCGCCCTCCCGGCTTATGTCCGTTGACAGCTCCATGCGCCGTAGCCACTTCTCCTCGAGACAATGCATCACTCGATAATCTTACTCTTACTCAAACACCCCGCCAGGGACTCGTTTCGAGGTTTGGGGTGGGCGGACCCGCCTCAAAAGCCTTAGTATGAAAGGGACCCCATCATCGAACGTCAGTCTACGTGAGAGCATCGATAGGCATGCGAAGAAACCAATCTCGTTTACCAGCCCTGGTGATTCTGACCACCCTGGCGGCTTGTACCGGAGACAGTCACACTCAGGAGGCCAACTACGACGAGGCCAAGGTGCCTTCTTACGTACTTCCCGATGCCCTCGTCTCATCCGACGGCACGCCAGTTGCCGAAGCCGACGCCTGGCGAGACCAGCGCCGGGCTGAAATCCTCCGTCTCTTCGAGCAGCACGTCTACGGCAAAACCCCGGACCATTCGGTGGCGCTGCGCTTCGAAACCCGTTCGGTGGACACGGAAGCACTAGGCGGCCGCGCCAATCGTAAAGAGATCGTGGTGCATTTCACCGAGGCCGACGAGGGTCCGCGGATGGACTTGTTACTATATCTGCCTAGCGACCGAACCGGGCCGGTGCCCACGTTCCTCGCGCTCAACTTCTACGGCAACCATTCTATCCACCCGGACGCCGGCATCACGATCTCCACACAGTGGATGCGCAACAACGAGGAGTTCGGTGTGATCGACAATCGCGCCACCGAGGCCTCACGTGGCGTACGGGCTTCCCGATGGGCTGTCGAGCGGATATTAGAACGCGGCTATGCTCTGGCTACCGTCTACTACGGCGACCTCGACCCCGACTTCGACGACGGGTTTCAGAACGGCGTTCATCCCTTGTTTTACGACGACGGACAGACAACGCCGAAGCCGGACGAATGGGGTTCCATCGGCGTTTGGGCCTGGGGCCTGAGTCGGGCGTTGGATTACCTCGAGACTGACACCGACGTCGATCACGAACGGGTAGCCGTTATGGGCCATTCGAGGCTCGGCAAAACGTCGCTTTGGGCGGGCGCGCAAGACCAGCGGTTTGCGATGGTGATCTCGAACAGCTCAGGCTGCGGCGGCGCAGCTCTATCTCGGCGCCGCTTCGGCGAGACGGTCAAACGCATCAACAACAGCTTTCCGCACTGGTTCAGCGGTACCTTCAAGCAGTACAACGACCAGGAAGGCAAATTGCCCGTTGATCAGCATATGCTCCTGGCGCTGATGGCTCCCCGCCCGGTGTATGTAGCTAGCGCCGCCGAAGACCAATGGGCCGATCCGCGTGGTGAGTTCCTCGCCGCCTATCACGCTGCCCCCGTCTACAAAATCTTGGGCACCGACGGCATCGCGACAGACACCATGCCAGGGCTCTCGCAGCCTATCCTCAGCACCATCGGCTACCACATTCGCCCCGGCAGACACGATGTGACCACCTACGACTGGGAGCGGTATTTGGATTTTGCCGATCTACATTTGAGGCGGTAGTGATAGCTACACCAGACGTTCCGCCCACGTCTTCAGTCTTAACACAACAGAATCATTGCGCCTAAGTTGTGCCGAACGCGGAAGGCCGGAAGAGGTGAATATGACAACCAACAAAAACCAACCGTGCCTGCACATTGAACGGCGATTCGATAAGCCGCCAGAGACAGTCTTCGATACGCTCACGGACCCGGACCTGATGCGAGTCTGGTGGGGTGACGATGCTGAGTTCGACATCGACCTTCGGGTTGGCGGGCAATGGACGATCACCCGACGGGAAGGTGGTGAGGAGTATCTTGCGACGGGGAACTACCTCGAGGTCGAGCGGCCATCGCAGTTGACATACACATTCTCTATGCCTCAGTTCTCTCCCAATAGCGACACAATCACGATCCGGATCGATGAAGACGACGGCGGTAGCTTCGTCACATTTGTACATTCCGGCATCGACATCGCCGCGGAACTGCGGGACTTGTCACCGGGTGAGAGATCCGCCACTGAAGCGGGCTGGCAGCAGGGTTTTGACCTAATGGCCGCGGCATGGTCTGATTCCGCGAGCGGCACTTGACTTGGACCGGTCGCCGCTCGGCCGCCGCCGCACCGCGAGAGCGTTAGGCAGCTTAAAGCGCCGGTTAGACAGCGCTCGCGCGTAGCTCCTCAAGCTGCTCTCGATGGTGATCATAGTCAGCGACCAGGTCGTCCACAGTGCTCTCAACCGTGACTAGATCGTCTGCCGTACTCTCAACCGTCAAATCCTCGCCTTTGTGCCGAACCCCGAAATCACGATCCCACGAATCGGGGGGGATTGCCCGTAAAAAGGCTGTCAACTCTTCTGCCGATTCAGCCAGCCTCTCAAGCAGCACCGAGCGATTCGTATCGCCACACTCGCGGACGAGCGCGGCATTTACTTTCGAGTAGTCAGGACCAGGATCTACGTCGTAGAAAGGCAACTCACCACGCAGGATTTGCTCTGCTCCCATCATTATGTGACGGTTCCACCCGATCAAATGGGCCACGATGTCCCGCGGCGTCCAGCCGTTAACATTTCTGAGAAAGAGACCCTCATCGAGCGCAGCGACAGAGACAGCGAACGCTTCAACGCGGTGCTTAATCTTGTCTATCTGGTCTTCAACGGTCACGATGTCGCTCCCTGGTAGAACCTTGTCTGTGGTGTCGGATCTGGGTCCGACGCCCTGTGCCGTCTATCGACTTCGCGAGTCACCAGTGCACTGTACGCGAGCCCTCATCGGTCCGACCAGACCGCCATCTGATTCCCGCTCGGATCGGTGAAATGAAAGCGTCGTCCACCCGGAAACTCTATGTAATCCATACGACAGTCGTGCTCTGCTTGG
The DNA here is from genome assembly GCA_039589395.1 of Gemmatimonadota bacterium. Lineage (GTDB taxonomy): Bacteria > Gemmatimonadota > Gemmatimonadetes > Gemmatimonadales > GWC2-71-9 > JBDGYW01. Next base: position 2,060 of record JBDHHK010000185.1, on the reverse strand, counting down.
TCCATTGGTTCGTCTCCGCTCGAGAACGTTGATTCTTCGGTTATCATCGTGGCCCTCTGCTGTCTGGGGCTTCATCGTATGCTGTTGGTGCAAAGATTGGTGACGTCACCGCTGTCTACCTCCTTCCGCTGTCGCGCTGCCCAGGACCTGCAAGTCCCGCTACCATACGGTCGAGGAACGGCGCTCGCAAGAAGCTCATCTTTGTGAATAGAGTGCGACTCTTCACTCCACAGCGCCTCGCGGGCCGACGGACCGTTTACTCGGCGCAGCTCGGAACGTAGACTCCTCGTATTGGGTTGTCATCAACAGTTGGAGGCAGTTATGTGCATCTGCATACTTCGTGCGTTTCAGTCCACTCTCTTGTTGCTGGTCCTGGCCCAGGCGATCAGCTCTCCGACGTTTGCGCAGAGGGGGCAGGGGCGTTTGACGCTCGATCGCTACCTGTCCTGGGAAGACGTATCGAACCCGCAGCTATCGCCCGACGGCACCCGGATCGTTTATCAACGCAGCTTCATCGACCCGACGAGCGACAGCCAGCACTCAGCCCTGTGGATCATAAACGCCGACGGTGGCAAGAACCGCTTCCTGGTCGACGGCTCCTCGCCACGTTGGTCGCCCGACGGCACTCGCCTCGCCTACACGGCCCCAGGAGAGCCCCGCGGCACCCAGATATTCGTGCGCTGGATGGATGCTGAGGGCGCCGCGAGTCAGGTCACACGGCTGGCGGAGGGCTCGCCCTCCGGAATAAGGTGGGCGCCCGATGGTGAATCGATTGCATTCCAGATGCTGGTGCCCGAAGAGCTAGGGCCTGAGTGGCGAATCGACATGCCAGATCGCCCCGACGGCGCTGACTGGACAGCGTCCCCCCGTATTATCGAGCGCCTCAACTACCGCCGCGACGGCAGCGGCTGGAGCCCTCTGGGGTACCGCCATGTGTTCGTGGTGCCGACGACGGGTGGCACCCCGCGCCAAATCACCAGCGGAGATTGGAATCATAGCTCCTTCCGCTGGATGCCTGACGGCGAATCGATGGTCTTTCAGTCCCTGCGGGTCGAGGACGCCGAGCATGTCTGGAGGGAGTCGGAGATCTACTCGGTGGAGGTGGAGACCGGTGCGGTGAAGCAGCTCACCGACCGCCGCGGCCCCGACGGCAACCCTGTGCCATCTCCGGACGGTAACCTGATCGCTTACACTGGCAACGACTGGAGCACCGACACTTACGTCGAGACCGGGCTCTACGTCATGAACGCCGATGGAACCAATCCGCGCCTGCTGGCCAGCGAGATGGGCCGATCGCCGGGCGGTCTAACCTGGGCCCACGACGGCAGCGGCGTCTACTTCACGGCGTCGATGAGGGGCACCTCGCACCTCTGGTTCGCACCCCTGGACGATGACCCCAGACCGGTGACCGATGGCAACCTTTTGCTCAGCGTTGGAAATATCGGCCGCGACGGATCGGTAGTGGCAACAATGACCAGCACGCAGGTGCCGCGAAACTTGATCTCGTTCAATGTTCGGAGACCTTCGAACATTCAAATCCTCCATGAGACGAACCAGACCCACCTAGAGGAGGTGGCGCTCGGCGAGGTGGAAGAAATCTGGTACCCGTCGGTAGACGGCCTGCAGATCCATGGTTGGATAGTCAAGCCTCCCGACTTCGATTCGACACTGAAGTACCCGCTGATCTTGCGCATTCACGGCGGCCCGCACTCGGCGTACAACTTCGGCTTCGACTTCAAGAATCAGAACCACGCTGCAAACGGCTACGTGGTGCTGTACACCAACCCGCGCGGCAGCTCCGGGTACGGCAGCGAATTTGGAAACGCGATCAAGAATGCTTACCCCGACAAAGACTACGACGACCTGATGGCGGGCGTCGACGAGGTTTTGTCGCGGGGTTACATCGACGAGCGCAACTTGTTCGTCTATGGTGGCAGCGGCGGCGGCGTGCTGACCGCTTGGATCGTTGGCCATACGGATCGCTTCACTGCGGCGGTCTCTAAGGCGCCAGTGATCAACTGGGTGAGCTTCGTCGGCACGACCGACGGCTCGTCCTGGTA
>JBDHHK010000184.1:0-8961 GCA_039589395.1 Gemmatimonadota bacterium | reverse complement strand
AATAATGCCACCAGTCGAAACCACCCGGCCTGATGGAGCGTAGGGAGAGTGTGCCTCGTTTCAATTGACTAGGACATTTGGAGATAAGACAATGCGTGCACTCTTTGTTTTGACCCCAATTGCGCTGATCGGCGGATTCGCGATCCATCAGGCCCTTTCCGGGCCGGATATCTGCACGGACGAGCATCAGGTCGGCAAAGCGGATGCACCCGGATTGGTTGCTCTCCCAGCGGTGCCGGCCGTGCCGGCAGTTCCAGACGTTCCGGCCGTACCTGCGGTACCTGCCGTACCAGATGCGGCGGAATATGCAGCACTCGCTGAGCTCTCCGAGCTTTCTGAACTCTCTGAGTTGGCCGAACTCAGTAGTCTGGCGACGCTTTCCGAAGACATAGAGATCAGAATCCCGAGAGAGGCAATCGAGCGGGCCAGTCGACTCGCCGCCGACCTCCAGCTGCGTGCGGAGGCTCACGCAGATATTGAGGTGACGCTCAACGAGGTGATGCATTTGATCGACGAACACCTGTCCGATCTCGACGGTGCTACCATCGAATCGTTCGAGGATTTGGGACTATCAGAGGGTTTCTTCGAAGACTTGGCAGAGAGCATCCGCTCATCGGTATCTGTCGAGGTAAACGACGGGGAACGGGAAACCTTCCGAGTACCGAAGCGGCGCAGGAATTAGCACAGACAGCTCCCTTTCCTTCGAATAACCAGGGGCAGGCTCGTCCGAACCACCACGAGGCTGCCCCTCTTGCATCGTTGCTCCCAACAAGAGCATTCTTGAGAGATGCGGAATCCGAACGAAAGAATCGCGCGCCCAAAGATTGTCGGCGTGGCTGGTGGATCCGGTTCCGGCAAGACAACGGTGGTGGACCGAATTGTCGAACGGTTGGGTTCCGATAGGGTGACTTGTATTCAGCACGACAGATACTACATCGACCGTGGCGACCTATTACCTCGAGATCGGGCGTTGGTCAACTACGACCATCCCGACGCCCTGGAGACCCCGCTCCTGGTCGAGCACCTGAAGAAGCTTGTATCTGGCTCGCCAGTTGAGATTCCCGTCTACGACTTCGCCTCTCACGAGCGGACGAACGAGACAACCACGGCTGAACCGCGCGAAGTGATCTTCCTGGAGGGCATTCTCATCCTCTCCGACACGACTCTTCGTGACTTGATGGACATCAAGATCTTTGTCGATACAGACGCAGATCTGCGGTTGATGCGCAGGATGGAACGCGACATCGCGAACAGAGGGAGGACCCTTGACGCGGTGGTGAGGCAGTATCTGCGGACCGTGCGACCGATGCACCTCGAATTCGTAGAGCCCAGCAAACGGTACGCTGACGTCATCATTCCGGAGGGTGGCTACAACGAAGTAGCTGTCGACATGCTATACACGAAGATCGCGTCGATCTTGAAGAACCCAGAGCCGGATACGCCATCCGATTAGCGCACCGGCTCTCCCCTCCCATCCTGACTACGGAATCCCAGCCGTTCCGAGTTTCCTAATATGAACGTGCACCGCGAGGATTTAGGGCCGACAACACCCTTCCCCGCTCGTAGTCCGATGAGATCGTGTCGACAGTCTGCATGAACATCGCCCTGAGATCGCCTTCGAGAGCTTGCTCGTCTGCAACCGATATCAGCAGGTTCGCGAGCTCGTATTCTGATTCGAGTTCGCGAGACGAGGTGAGCACGGCTTGGAGGTTCTGTTCGTTCAACGGCCCCTGCGCGATGATTGCCTTTAGCACCCGCCCAAGCTCGTAGTCGGAGTCCATCGACTCCACGGCTTGGAAATAGAGATCGCGTTCCCGCTCGCTTAGATCGTAGCGGTTAACGATCTCGAGAAGCACATTGGCAAGCTCATAGTCGGAATCGAGTGTGAGGGCCGCATCGAGCACAATCTCGAGTGCCTCCTCAGTCAAACGCTGATTGTCGATCAAGAACTTGAGCACCCGACCGAGTTCATAGTCGGATTCGAGCGACTGCGCCGCGACCAGATAGGACGACGGCATGTCCCGCTCAACCGGGTACAGCCGCGCCACCTCGAGGAGCAACTCCGCACGCTCGTAGTCGGATTCGATTCTGGTTGCCGACTCGAGTGCCAGATCTAGTACCTCGAGACTTGGAGCACCCTCGTGCAGTGCGGTCTTCAATACGCGGTTGTGTTCATAGTCGGAATCGAGCGTGTGCACTGCTTCGAAGAACTCGCTCGTGAGTGCCTCATCGATCGGGTGTCGGTGCATGATTGCGATGAGCAGTTCCGCCAGCTCGTAGTCCGATTCTAGGTCCGTGGCCAAGCGCAACATCGCCGCCGCGACGACCTCGCTCAGATCCTCGCGGCTCAGGATTGCGTCGAGCACTCGCCTCTGCTCGTAGTCCGATTCGAGCGAACCGGCGGCCTCCACATAGACTACCATCACCGACTCGTCTACCGGATGATTCTCCGCTACTTCGACCAACAGCTGCGCAAGCTCGTAGTCCGATTCGAGTTCACTGCCGGCCTGCCTGACAATCGATTGCAGCTGAGTGTTATCGAGATCACCATCGGTGAGAACCACCTGGTAGTACTTGCGGGCGATGTAATCCGACGGGATCTGCGATATCTCCTGCAGCACCCCTTCGACTCCATGACTATCCAGGATCCGACCGGCGCGCTCTTCTGCCTGCAACCCAACTCGGCGGAATAGCAACGGGATCATCTCGCGCAACCACGAACTCGCTTCGCTATCGTATTCGCGTTCGTCCCCATCGATGAACCACCGGCGTTCGAGATCCCCTCCACCCATGGGTTCAATCACGATTTTGCGACGAGAGCGGCCTTCGCGCTCCTCCATCTCGAAGTAGCCGCTGCGCGATATCTCTATGATGTCGGTCTCTGTTTCGTTGAACACTACGTCGCCGACGATCTCGACCTCCAACCGGCAGTCATCCATCGTGATGCGGACCTGAAAGTCGTTTTCCTCCCCGCTCATCCAGTGTGACGTGTTGGCATTGCGTGCGTACCAGTCACACCACGACTGATCCGTTGCCGTGGAAAGCGACACCCGGGCGGAAGGCAGATGAACCGGCAAAAGACTCCGCGACGGCGCGCGTGGTCTCGGCAAAATCGGCACCGCAGAATGCGGCACACGTCCAACTACCGGAGCAACCGCGGTCTGGACACCTTCGGAGAAGGGTGATGGATCGGTGCTCTCAGCAACGACCGGGGCAGCGCTCTCGACCATCGGATCTGCGACTTCACGGTCGGATCTTAAACCGGCTCCCGCGACGGGGAGCAAGAAGCACGCTGCACCCGCCCATGCGGAGACCGCCATTCTCGGTGTCACCGTGGCTCTCTTTCGAGTATCGTCGAGTACCGCGAGTAAACGATCGCTGAGACGAGAGCGCCTTGCCAGAGCCACTCCACCGAACGAAGCCAAGGCTCCTCGGTTCGCGGATCGTGCAATTTCGAGCAGGTGGCTTGCGTAGTCAGACGCGCGCGAGCCGGTACGAAGAACCTGGTCGTCGCACGCCAACTCGCGTTCAACGCGCATGCGGTGAATTGCGACCCATACGAGTGGGTTGAACCAATAGAGTGCTGCTGCAAACCGGGCCAAGAGCTGAGTTGCGAAATCACGGCGTCTCACGTGCGCCAATTCGTGGAGCAGCACGGCACGCAGCCGAGCATCCGTCCAATCATCTGCGTCCGCGGGGAGCAGAACCCTGGGGCGTACGCCCCACGCCATCGGCATAGTGTTGCCGCGCGTCTGCAGGAGCGTCACTCGGCGAGCGAGGTCCAGCTCCTCCGACAGTTCATCGAACAGCCAGGCGATTGGGCCGCGCGTCAATACGCGGGCCGACCGCACCAAAAACCAAGCCCGGAGCATGCCGCCAAGTATCCACGCAAGGAGAACCAGAACACCCGCAAGCCAAATAGCCGTCAGCAGAGTTCCCCAATCCACATGTCTAACTGCCGGCGCTGGCTCTTCGGTCCGCATGGTACCAATCGTTGCCGTGGCGACACGGGACGCTGACGCCTCTGCAATCGGAGCGGCCAAATGGTTGGTCCGTACTCGAGGCGCTGATGCAGCGGATTCCCTGGCCTCGGGCACGGACACCCGCTCTACATCCGCCACTCCCGCTCCTCCCACTTCTCCCACTTCTCCCTCTTCTCCAGCCACCGACACCAACGAGAAAGCGCGAATACCAGGCACCGTCCATCTTGGCGCAATCAACGAGGCTACAGGCAACAGCAGCAATCCACAGACAGCCACGCACCAGACTAGATGACGTGTGGCAGCTGAGGCGTGCCTCATTGCAAACACGAGCACCGTAGCGGCAAACAGGAGAACGAACCCCTTGATGGCAACATCCGCCAGCAGCGGCGCCATGTCCTTCCACGCGTTTGTGAGGCCCAACAGATCATTCAGCAAAGCATCCATAGCTACCGCCCCTCCTTCCGCGCCTGTTCAATCGCCTCTGAGAGCCGATCGAGTTCTTCCCGGGTAAGTTCCGGCCCCGACATGTCCAACAAGGCCGCTGCCGCCTGCTCGGCCGACCCGTCAAAAAATGTCCTGACGAGCTGACGCAATGCCGACCGGCTGGCCTCGTCACGTGGCACCGTTGGCATGTAGACGTACCGCGGTCCCTCTTCCCTATGCTGCACGTGCCCCTTCTCCTCCAAGACCCGCAACATCGCCCGTACAGCGGAGTAACTCGGCGGATCGGGGATCTCGTCGACGACCTCCTGAACCGTGACCGACCTGCGAGCGTAAATCACGTCCATGATCTGGCGTTCTCGCCGGCTAAGGTGAAGGTGTGCTTCCTTGGCTGACATCTGTCCTCCCTACGCCTGATATCCATCTGTGGTTTTGGCGGCTGGCGCCATGCTAAAATTCCAGCATTCTGCTAAAATATTAGCATAGTGCTGGATTTTTAGCAACCCTTGTTGTCTGTCCGAAATGCTGATCGTGTAACCTGTTAAGTAGCAATAGGTTAGTAAATCGACCAGAGACACGGTTACCGTTTTCCGCGGGATTTAACGCATTGCTCATTCCGTCGGATTTCCAATCCGTTGACGCAGTCGGTACCGTTCAGCAGGTATGTCTGAGCTACCAGTATCCACACAAACGTCCGTCAACTATCTGGAGAGCAGCATGACTCGCAGACTCGCTCGTCTTCTCGCGGCGTTGTATCTCACGATGGCAGCGTTCATCGGCCCTGCGTTTGCGCAGCAGGCCCAGACCTCGCGCCCAATTCCCTACCCTGTCGTGCCGTCTGCCGAATTCCTCCGTGCAATAGAGGTCGGGACTCGAACCGAGAGCGGATCACCTGGAGCGGCTTACTGGCAGCAGTGGGCTGACTACACGATTCGCTCCTTGCTGGACCCCGGATCGAAGCGAGTTGAAGGCCTCGTGGAGATTACGTATCACAACAATTCGCCCGACACGTTGTCGTTTTTAGCACTGCATCTTCTGCAGAACCTACATGCAGAGGGTGCAGCGAGAGGCGGTGAGGCAGAGGTGACGGGTGGTTTGGCTTTGGAGCGGGTAGAGGTATCCGGCCAGGAATTCGGTAGACGAGCAGGATCCGATGAGGCCGGATACGAAGTGGATGGAACGATTCTGAGGGTCTTCCCCTCAGCCCCGGTATTGCCTGGCACTTCGCTGGAGCTTGGAATCGAGTGGCACTTCAAGGTCCCGCGGGTCGGTGCCGGGGGACGTATGGGCTGGAACTCCGACGACATGATCCACATCGCCTACTGGTATCCGCAGGTGGCCGCGTACGATGACGTCGTCGGATGGCAAATCGACCAGTTCCTCGACAAAGCGGAGTTCTACAGTACGTTCGGAAGTTACCGCATGGAGATCGAGGCTCCGGTGGGCTGGCTGGTCATGGGCACGGGGAACTTGGAAAACCCAGAGGAGGTGCTCTCCGACGCGGTGTTGGAGAGGTACCGAAGCGCGTTCGGTAGCGACGAGGTGGTGCACGTGGTCACGCCGGATGACTATGGAGCCGGATCGGCGACGCGCCTATCGAGAAGCGGAAACCTCGTATGGCGGTTTTTTGCAGACTCCGTACGTGATGTTGCCTTCAGTGCGCTGCGCGCTTCCAACTGGGACGCCGCCCGAACGCCGGTGGGTGACCGCGATGGAGATGGAACCACCGACTACGCGTTGATCAACTCATTCTGGCGTCCAGATGCACCCAAGTGGCAACACGCATGTCGTTACGCCCAACACAGCATCGATTTCCTGTCACGCTGGACAGGTGTCTCCTATCCGTGGCCTCATGTGACGGCTGTGGAGGGAGGCGGAATCATCGGCGGCGGCATGGAGTTTCCAATGATGACTCTGATTGGGGACTACAACACCCGCAGCGACTCCGCGCTCTATTTCGTCACCGCGCACGAGCTAGGGCACATGTGGATTCCGATGATCGTGAACACCGACGAGGTGCGGCATGGTTGGTTGGACGAAGGCACAACGACCTTCAACGAGAACCAGGCGCGCAAGGAATACTTCCCGGGCGTGAATCACGACATCCCCGACCGCGATTCCTATCTCGCCTCGGCCCGAGAAGGCGATGACGGGCCGATGATGCGCTGGACGGGATTGCATCGACCGGGAGTATCGGGGATCGTGTCGTATCCAAAACCGGCCACGGTTTTGGTGGCGCTGCGAGGCCTGCTCGGAGAGGAAACATTCGTTCGAGGATTCAAGAAGTTCTTTGGCGATTGGGCCTTCAAACACCCTAAGCCGTGGGACCTCTTCAATACCTTCAACACCGTAAGTGGGCGCGACCTCAGCTGGTTTTGGCGTGCCTGGTACTACGAAGACTGGACACTCGATCAGGCGGTGGCCGATGTGATTCAGGAGCACACACTGGCAACGATCGTGGTGGAGGACCTCGGCCTCGTTCCGATGCCGGTGCGGCTCACCGTGACGCTCGAGAGCGGTCGCGTGCTCGAGCGCGAGATCCCAGCCGAGTCGTGGCTTCTTGGTGAGACGAAGGTGGAGCTTTCGATTCCGGTCAGGTCGCCGGTCCTGCGGGTCGAGATCGATGCGGCGGGGGCGTTTCCCGATATTGATCGTAGCAACAATGTGTGGGAGAGGGGTCACTGATCTCTAGCTCTCGCGATGGTCCCCCTTTCTCTACGTCATAGCCCAATGTGACGGGCGCTTATCACCGCCCGAGGACCGTCCTTGCCAACGGCTGCTCGCTGCGAAGTGCCATCAGTGAACCTCAGCTTGCCCAAGTGAGAGCTGATCCGAGATTTCAGGCGTCCATCCAGCAGCACAAAGCGTCAACAGATTCACCAGCCATTTAGGACCGATGTCACCGGATGTACACACCTGTCATTCTGTCTCGAGCATTTTGGCCGGACCCTACAGTATCTCCAGCAACTCCACGTCGAACACGAGCGTCGCTCCGCCCGGGATGAGGCCACCGCCGGCGCCCCTATCCCCGTAGCCGAGTTCCGGCGGGATCACGAGCTTCCGCTTGCCACCGACGCGGATTCCCGCGACGCCCTCGTCCCATCCCGGGATCACTTTGCCAGCTCCCAGGCGAAAGTTGAATGGATCATTGCGATCCAGGCTGCTGTCGAACTTGGTGCCGTCTTTGAGCCAACCCGTATAGTGAACTGACACCGAGTCACCCGCCTGAGCCGTTGCGCCATCGCCAACGACCAGATCCTGGTACAAAAGACCAGAAGCCGTCTCTGTCATTGCGTCCAAGTCTACCCCCAATTCCGGTGCGAAAGCCTCGTCTTCCGGGGCGATAGCCTCGTCCCCACATCCGGTTGCACCGACTGCAAGAGTGGCACTGAGCATCAATACTTTTCTAAGTCCGTCAAACATTCTCGTCTAGTCCTCTTCCCCGACTTGACCCACCTGATTTGTTCTTGCACAATCCCGACTGCAAGTCTTAACCACCACTATGCGGGGTTTCATATTATGCGATACTCCACACTGTCGGTCGCCGCAGCCCTAATTGCCGCAGTATCGGCACCAACTTTGCTCGCGGCCCAGGCTCCCCCAGGCACCGACATCTACCTCGTCGCCATGAGCCATAACGGCACCGCGCTCAGTTTCGGTGCAGTTACCAATGTCACGGACAGAGCCGGTTATGACAACCAGCCATCATTCCTGCCGGACGGCAGCGCCGTTCTGTACACGTCGAATCGGGGCGACCAAACGGACATCTACAGGTATGACATCGGCACGCGCACGACCAGCGCCGTGACCCAGACCAACCCCGAAAGTGAGTATTCGCCGTCAATCACGCCTCGCGGAAACACATTCACAGTTATTCGAGTGGAGGCAGACTCAACACAGCGGCTGTGGCAGTTCGACCTTGACGGCAGCAACCCTGCAGTTGTGCTCGCCGACATCTTTCCGGTCGGATACCAGGCGTGGGGCAACGCCTTCACTTTGGGGATCTTCGTACTCGGATCACCCGCGACGTTCCAGCTTGCCGATATACGAACTGGAGTTGGCGAGATTTTCGCCTACAACGTGGGTCGTTCGATTCACAAGATTCCAAACCGCCACAAGATAAGCTTCACTCACCGTGTGCCCGATTACTGGATCAAGGAAATCGACATCGATTCGCGCGCCGTCCGGCCGCTGGTGCGGTTGATGGATAGCGAGTTCTACGCGTGGACTCCGGACGGATCGGTGTTCACGGGCTCCGGGTCAAAGCTGTACCGGTGGCGTTACATCGGTGGATCGGACTGGGAAGAGGTGGCTGATTTTGAACCGGCGGGGATTGAGGGAATCTCGAGGTTGGCGGTGAGTACTCAGGGAGATTGGATCGCCATCGTGGGCACAAGGCAGTAGGGGAAGCAGCGGGAGGAGCGGGAGGGTACAAACCGGTTACATAGGTAACAGAATAGACCGGGCACATGGGTAACACATTTAGGGCATCTGGATCAGGAGAGGTCGATGCCCTGGAAAGAGACCCATGTGATGG